>JBAWXQ010000292.1:0-3120 GCA_037144015.1 bacterium | reverse complement strand
GACGGACGCCTGAAGAGGGAGACTGCAATGTTCACACGGATGATGCGATGCGCGACGCTGGCCGTTCTCATGGCCGGGCTTGCCCAGGCGGCGGGCGAAATAATCCGCGAAGTGCAGGTCCGCTCGCTGGACGGGTTCAGCGCGGATGACGGCGACGTGCGCGCCATCATCCGGGCCAAGGTCGGCGATCCCTTCCTGCAGGCGAATCTCAGCCGGGATGTGACGGGCCTCCTGCAGACGAAGCGGTTCTCCCGGGCGAATACGGCCATTGAGCCCCTGGACAATGGCGTCCGCGTCATCTATACCGTGGAGCGGCGCCCGGTGGTCTTCGGCAACCTGGAGATCACCGGCGCAGATTACTTCAGCCGCAGCAAGATCGAGGACTGGATGAGCCTGCCGGCAGGCGCCCCGGTTGACGAGGCCATCCTGGTCACCCAGTGCAACAAGGTGCGCGCCGAGTACCTGAAGCGCTATTTTCCCAAGACCGAAGTCACCGCGACGATGAAGCCGGCCGAGTCCGCCACCCGGCGGAAAGGGCTGGTCCGCGTGCAGGTGCGCGTCGTGGAGGGGCCGCGCCTCAAGCCCGATGCCTACGTGTTCGAGGGCAACAAGAGCATCTCCGGCAAGGAGCTGCGCGCCACGTTCGGCGAGTACGCCTGGTGGAATCCGCGCGGCTGGTTCAGCTCGCCGCCCTACAGCGAGGACCAGCTGGAGAAGGCCCGCCAGCAGGCGGAAAACACCTACCGGAACACCGGCTACCTCGACGTCAAGGTCAGCGATGCGCGCTTCGTGCCGCTGCCGGACAACCCCAAGCGCGTCACGCTCCTGTTCACGGTGGAGGAGGGGGCCCGCTACACCATCGCGGAAGTGATCCTCGCCGGGGTCAAGCTCTTCCCGGAAGCGACCGTGCGGGGCACCATCACCACGCTCAAGCCCGGCATCATCGCCTCGCGGCAGGAGATTGACGCCGCGGCCCGGGCCGTGCGCGACTACTACACCACGCGCGGCTACATCGACACCCTGGTCGGCGTCAGCACCAAGGCCAACGACGCCGCCAAACCGGACCGGGCAACCATCGTTCTCGATGTCCAGGAGGGTACGCTGGTCCGGGTGCGCAAGATCGAAATCCGCGGCAACACCCGCACCCAGGACAAGGTCGTCCGCCGCGAAATCCAGCTCAACCCCGGCGACATCATGGATGGCGTGAAGATCGAGCAGAACGAGAACCGCATCAAGAACCTCGGCATCTTCGACAAGGAGCGCGTGCGGCACACCATCCCCAACCCGCCGCCCGGGCCGAATGAATCCCGGGACCTCATCTTCGAGGTCGAGGAGACGCGCACCGGCAGCTTCATGATCGGCGGCGGGTTCTCCACCGTCGACAAGCTGGTCGGCTATGTCCAGCTGCAGCAGGGAAATTTCGACATCCTGAACTGGGATGACTTTACCGGCGCCGGCCAGAAGGCGCGCGCCTCGCTGGAAATCGGCTCGTCGCACCAGTCCTACGAGCTCGGCTGGATCGAGCCGTGGTTCCTCGACAAGCCCATGTCCCTCTCCGCTGACCTGTATTACCGCACGCGCCAGTACGACGAGTACACGCAGGAGAGCCTCGGCGCCAACGTCGGCATCAAGTACCCGATCAAGATCGCCGGCAAGGCGTTTGGCGCCTTTGGCTTGCGCTACACGCTGGAGCAGATCTCGCTGAGCGGCCTGCCGAAGGATCAGTTCTACCACGCGGAAGCGCCGTACAAGCCCTACAAGTTCACGGACGAGGAGGATTCCGCCGTCAACAGCGCGGTGGAAGCCACCTGGGAATATGACACGCGCGACCAGGTCTTTGTGCCCACGCGCGGCACGGAGGCCAGCCTGTTTGCCGAGGCCTCCGGGTCCGTGTTCGGCGGCGACAGCGATGTCTTCCGCCTCGGCGGCGCCTACAAGCACTGGTTCAACCCGTGGTGGCGCCACGTGCTCAGCGTCCGCAGCCGCATCGAGACGATCAGCGCCTACGGCACCGAGTCGGTGCCGATCTATGAGCGGCTCTTCCTCGGCGGCGGGCGCACCATCCGCGGCGTCCGCTACCGCGACGCCGGCCCCAAGGTGGTGGATGATCCCCTGGACCCCACGGAACAGCACCCCATCGGCGGCGCCACCATGGCAACCGTCTCCGGCGAGTACAGCATCCCGGTCTTCGAGGCGGTCCGCATTGCCACGTTTGTTGACGCGGGCAGCCTCTCGGCACGCGAATACGAGTTTCAGAATCTGGCCAAGGATTACTGCGTGACCTATGGCATGGGGCTGCGCATCGACATTCCCGGGTTCCCGATCCGGATCGATTACGCCGTTCCGCTCCGGATGGACGACCCGCTGACCCGCACCGAGAACTTTGTCTTCTGGATCGGGTTTGAATAGGGCCGCTGTGGTTTGGTGTTGAACGCGAACAAGGAAGGATGAACAGCATGAAGCAGATCAGTGTATTCGTGGCGTGTGTGTGCCTGTGCGCCGCAGCCGCCGTCCAGGCGCAGAGCGTGGCGGTTGTGGACATGGAGGAACTGATCAAACAGCACCCGAGCACCGCATCGGACAAGAAGCTGCTGGATCAGACGCTGAAGGACTTTCGGGCCGAGAGCGATGAGCTGCGGCAGAAGCTGGAGGCGCTGCAGGAGGACTTCGAGAAGCTCCGCAAGGAGACCCAGGACCCCGCGCTGAGCGAACGCGCCCGCCGCACGGCCGAGGAGCGCGCCACCAAGGCACGCGACGCGCTGCTGGCCGCCGATCGCACGGCCCGCGAGAAGACGCAGTCGCGGCAGGAGCAGCTTTCCGACATGCAGACGCGCATGCTCAAGAAAACCATCGGCGAGCTCCGCGAAAGCGTGGCAAAATACGCCGAGGACCGCAAAATCCAGATTGTTCTGCCAGCGGGGCAGACCGTGTTCAACGACAAGACGCTCGACATCACCGATGGGGTTCTCCGGCAGATGAATGTCCCCCGTCCGGCTCCGGGCCGGGTAGACGGCGCAGCATCTGCGCCAGCCAGGAGTCCCGCGCCGGCCGTCAAGGACCCCGCGCCGGCCGTCAAGGACTCCGTGCCGGCCGTCAAGGACTCCGCTCCGGCCGTCAAGG
>JBAWXQ010000291.1:0-3121 GCA_037144015.1 bacterium | reverse complement strand
ACGTTAGTGGACTTATGAAATCATGTACTTGGTCGGCACAAAGTTTGTGAAGGTGCAGCGCTACATCCGACAAGCTGCTAGCGCCCGGATGGCCGCCGCAGGATCGACTGCGCCATTGACTGCGCGAACCACCGCGAAGTTGACCGCACCATGCGCCAGAACCTGCGGCAGGTTGCCGGCATCGATGCCGCCAATGGCAACCGTGGTCAGCGGCGAGGCGCGCAGGATCGCGCCCATGGCCGCCAGTCCCACCACCGGATCGGGCATGGCCTTGGTCGGCGTCGCAAAGATCGGGCCAACCCCGATATAGTCCGGCGCCAGCGCCACGGCCGCGGCAGCCTGCGCGGCATTATGGGTCGACAGGCCGAACAGCTTGCCCGGCACCGGCCAGCGCCGCCGCGCCTCGACCAGCGACAGGTCGCCCTGCCCGAGATGCACGCCGTCGGCGTCCAGCTCGCGCGCCAGATCGACGTCGTCATTGACGATGAACCGCGTGGCCGTGCCGCGCGTACGCGCACGCAGACGCGCGCCGACCGCACGCACCTCCTCGCGCGCGGCCTGCTTCATCCGCAGCTGCAGATAGCGCACGCCGCAGGCCACCGCCGCCCCGGCACAGCAATCGTAGCCGGACACGGGGTCGGTGAGCACCAGGTAGAGGCCGAATGTTTCAGGCATGGCAGCAATCCAACAAAGGGGGTGCAGCCGCCACGAGCTCGGGCGGCCCGGGCGGCGGACAGCCCGCCGCGCGATATGCGGCATCCCAGTTTTTATAGACCGGGTCAAGACCGCGCAGGCGCAACGCCGCGCAGAACGTGGCGGTGTCGCGCTCGTCCGAGACGGCAAACTGCCGGCTCGCTTCCGGACGCGTGCCGCCATACCCGCCCACGGTGGTCCGGCTGGCGACACTCATGCGGGTGATCCCGGTGCCGGCAAGGCCATCGCGAAACGCCGCGGATTCGCGCGTGGACAACACCAGCGGCGTTTCGGGCAGACAGATGCGAAACGCAAAGATGATCTGCGCCAGCTGCACATCGCTCACCGGATGCGGCGGCCGGAAACCGCCGGCTTCCGGCCGCAGGCGCGGAAAGGAGACGGAGATGCCGGCGCGCCAATCGCGTGCCTGCAGGTCGCGCACATGCCGGTACAGCGCCGCAGCCTCCGTCATCGGATCTGCCAGGCCCAGCAGCGCGCCCACCCCCAGCGTGCGCATGCCGGCCTCCAGCGCGCGGACCGGCGCCTCCAGCCGCGCCGCAAAATCGCGCTTCGGCCCCCAGCGATGCCAGCGGGCGTAGGCCGCGGGATCGTACGTCTCCTGGTAGAGCGTCACACCCGTGCAGCCGGCGTCGGCCAGTTGCCGGTACTCCGCCACCGACATGGGAAAGGCCTCGATCGTGACTTCATGCACGACGCGCGCCGCCACGCGCACGCAGGAAAGCAGGTAGGCAAAGTCCGCCTGCGGCGCGCGCTCGCCGGTCAGCAGCAGGACCTGCTCAAACCCCATGCCCTTGAGCGCCGCGAGCTCGTCCGCCACATCCGGCAGTTCCAGGCGGCGGCGGGGCTGGTCGCGATCCGCGGCAAACCCGCAATAGGCGCACCCCCCCGTGCAGAAGTTAGACAGGTAAAGCGGCGCGTAGAGCGTGATGGCACGGCCGAAATGCTGCCGCGTGAGCTGCTGCGCGCGGCGGGCCAGCAGCTCCAGGTGCCGCGCCGGATCGGCGCGCACCAGGGTGACAAAGGTGGCCTCGTCGGGCGCGGCGCAGGCGAGAGCCGCGTACACGGAAGCGGCGGCCGGCACAGGCTGAGCGCGCCACGAAGCCGGATCGGGAGGGATTGGATGGGTGAACAACATATGTCCGTCGGCGAAAGCGTCATCCGTGCGCCGTGACGCGCGAACCTGGAACCGTGCACGGTGAGCACGGCTCACGGGTTGCCGGCCGCTGATTCGTGCGTCATGTTGAGAAAGCTCGTGATCGGACTCGTTCCGCTGGCTTCGCCCGCGGCCATGATCCCGGCACGAAAAGCCAGGCGGCCCGCCTGCACCGCCCGGGCAAAGGCAGCGGCCATGCCAACCGGATCGCCGGCCACGGCAATCGCGGTGTTGACCAGCACCGCCGCACACCCCATCTCCAGGGCGGCCGCTGCCTGTGCCGGCGAGCGCAGGCCGGCGTCCACAATCACCGGGATGCGCGCATCGCGCACAATCAGACGCAGCAGCTCCGCCGTCGCCAGCCCCTGCCCGCTGCCGATGGCGGAGCCCAGCGGCATGACCGACGCACAGCCGACCTCCTCCAGGCGCTTGGCCAGCACCGGATCCGCCGGCATGTAGGGCATGACCACAAACCCGTCACGAGCCAGGATGCGCGAAGCCTCGTAGGTCTCGATTGCATCCGGCATGAGGTGGTGCGGGTTCGGATGGATCTCCACCTTGATGAAGGGGCTGCCGCACAGATCGCGGGCAATATGTGCCGCGCGCACGGCCTCAGCCGCCGTGCGCGCGCCGGAAGTGTTGGGCATGAGCACCACCTCGCTCAGCGCCAGCAGCGGCTCGAGCAGGCTGTCGTGCGGCCGGTCGCGGTCGAAGCGCCGCAAGGCCACGGTAACCAGCTGCGCGCCCGCGGCCTGCACCGCGCGCACCAGGGTGCCGGCATCGGCGAACTTGCCCGTGCCGAGCAGCAGCCGCGAGGTGAATTCACGCCGGCCGAGGATGAGTGGATCGTTGTTCATTGCATGCCCCCCTGCGAATCGGTCCGCCGTGCACCGCGTGCCGCTCACGGCCCTCAACCCCCGGCGGCGAAGACCAGCAGCTCCACGCGATCGCCGGCCTCCAGACGCGCGGATGCCCGCGCGGCAGCCGGCACGACAACATCGTTCCGGACCACGGCCACACGCTCCGGGCTGGCGCCTTGCTCGCGCACCAGCTCCGCCACAAAGACCGCCTGCGTCTCGCAGGCTTCACCATTCACCATCACCTGCATGACCGCCTCCCGAAAAACAAAAAGGGAACGCTCCCAAGGCCGGGCGCGTTCCCCTTGTCAGCTCCCTTCGCCGGCATGATCCGGATCAGGTTCTACGGGTGTGATCTCAGCTCTTCCGCACGGAAGAACACCCCGGCCACTTGTTG
>JBAWXQ010000290.1:0-3178 GCA_037144015.1 bacterium | reverse complement strand
TTGATCAATGCGGCCGACTTCGTCATTCAGCAGCGGGCCGAAGGTGGCGCGGAACTCGGGATCATCATAGCGCTCAGGCAGCAGTTGCGCAAAGGTCTTGAGGCTGACGAGCGGGTTCTTGATCTCGTGCGCCATGCCGGCGGCCAGCGTGCCGATGCTGGCGAGGCGGTCGTTGCGGCGCACCTGTTCCTCGAGGTGCCGCAGGGCCGAGATGTCCTGCAGCACCAGCAGCGCGCCCATGACGGAGTTGGTGTGTCCGGAGAAGATGGCGGTGCTGTAGCGCACCGGCAGTTCCGCGGCGGTCCGCCGCCGCAGCATGGCGTCGGCATCGCGTACGCTGCGGCTGTTGAGAAGACTCTGGTGCAGTGCGGCGGCGAGCTGATCGGGCAGGATTTCGTCGACCTGGCGGCCGATCGCGACCTCTCCGCCGGTCCCCTGGAGGATCCGGAGTGCCTCGCGGTTGCAGACCGTGATGCGGCCCGTGGTGTCGCAGGCGACAACACCGGTCACAAGGTGTTCGAGCAGAATTTCGTTGTGGCGCTTGGCGTCCTGCAGTTGCGTGTAGAGCCGGGCGTTTTCGACGGCCGTGCCCAGCTGATCGCCCAGCAGGTCGAGTGCCTCTGTTTCACGATGGCCGTAGATCTGCCCGCCTCGCCGGCGGCCAAGCAGCACGAACCCCTCGACCGACTCTTTGACACGCAGCACCACGACCACCTCGGCATGTACTTCGCGCAAGGCTAGCTCGATCGCGGGCTGCATCCGTTGCCGGCGCAGGATGTCGCACACCAGCGGCCCTTCGGCGCTCTGGAGAAAGTGCACCAACGGCGCATCGGCGGGAACAACCTCCGGCAGCAGCCGGTCGCCCTGCCGGTGCCGCAGGGCATAGTGACCATCCTCACGGATGTAAATGCGCACGCTTTCGCTCGCCAGCGTGTCAAGCAGCAGCATGGTAAACGCATCGAGCAGTCCATCCAGCGTGACCAGGGACCGGGTCAGGTGGTGGCCGCGGTGCAACAAGTCCGCCAGACCCTCCTGCCCCGAGGCGAAAAGGTGATCCGCCCGCCGCTGCAGAAAATTGTTGGTCGGCGCCAGCAGCAGGGCGATGGCCATGCTAGCCAACACGTGGGCCAATGTGTTCGCGTTGATTCCGACGACCCAGGCATCTGCCAGCGTCCACACCAGGCAGAAGACCGCCGCGTACAGCAGGGCAAGAAAAATCGCCAGCAGCAGGTAGGTGACCAGACGGCGCAGAAACTCGGCCACGCCCATGATGCGGCGCGTGGCGATGCCGTACGCAATCGTGCCGTACCAGATCACCACGGAAAAGGGTGCGAAGACCGCGGTGCGCATGTTACCCGTGAGCGCCGGCACAACCAGGATGAACAGAATGCCGGGAATGAGGGCCAGGATGGTTGCCAGCGCCATGAACTGCAGTTCGATGCGGCGTACGCCTTCCATCTGGGTGATTCCGCGCCAGAAGCCCCGGATCAGGACCAGGGTGCTGAACGCCCAGTAGGCGACAAACAACACGAACAGCAGTCCGTAGTGCGGCACCCCCAGTTCGTTCGAGGCGGACGGCATTTCGGCGCTGCTCAGAAAAGCCGGGCAGTGACAAATCCATGCCGTCGCAGCGGCGCACAGCAGCCAGAAAACCGAGGCGCGCAGAATGGCGGTGAGTTTCGCCTCCGGCTGTTCGATGGTCAGCCGCAGCATGTGGATCAGCACGGGGAGCATGGTGCTGACGCCACTGGCCTGCCGCACCCAGAAGGTATAGTCCTGCAGGTCGCGGGCGCCAAGGCCAGGAGCGCCCGAGCCACGGAACTGGCAATACACCCAGAACACCAGCACGGCCGACATGGCGAAGAACACGCGGTTGGCCATTCGCCGCATGTTGGCCTGAAAGACCAGCACGCCAATGGCAAAGTCGGCGCACATCGCCAGCAAAGACCCGAGTTGGAAGGTGCCGATCATGCTTCCGGTCGTTTGACCACCAGGCAGCTGTTGCCGCCGCCCATGCCGTGGACGTTGATCAGCGCGCAGTTGATCCGGCTGCGCCGTGCCTGCGGCACGTAGTCCAGGTCGCAGGCCGGATCGGGCGTGGTGTAGTTCGCGGTGGGTGGAATGAGATCATGCCGCAGGGACAGGGCGCAGGCAATCGCCTGCAACGGGCCGGCGGCGGCGAGCGGATTGCCGATGACGCCCTTGATGGAGGAAACCGGTATGCGGTCGGCGTGGGTTCCGAAAATCTTGCGGATCGCGGCGGATTCCTCGCGATCGATCACCGGATGGCTCGGCCCATGGGCGCTGATGTACTCGATGTCTTCGGGTCGCCGGCAGGCATTGGCCAACGCCAGCGCCATGGCGTCGCTCATGCCGGTGGAGTCCGGCGAGCCGAGCGGGTCGGGGCGCGACGCGCCGCCGCACAGTTCAAGCCACGGGCGCACGCCGCGGGCGCGCGCATGGGTGAGGCTTTCGATCACGAGAATGCCGGCGCCTTCGGAGATCACGCCGCCGTCGCGGTCGCGATCGAACGGCCGGCTGGCATGCGCCGGGTCATCGTTGCGCTGCGAGAGCATGCGGGTGGTGTCGAACGATGCGAAGGCCGAGGCCGTGATCGGCGCATCGGCACCGCCGGCGATCACCAAGTCAGCCCGGCCGTTGCGGATGATATCCACGGCATGGAGAAGCGAGTCCAGCCCGGCCTTGCAGGCGGTGCTCACAGCCAGGGTGGAAAGCTGGGCGCCGAGATGCTCGGCCAGTGTCGCAGGCACCGCATTCGGCTGCGATGCCCAGAGAAGCCAGGGTTGCAGACGATCATGCTGGTTCTGCCGGACACTGTCGGCAGCGGATTCGACAACCTCGATGGCGCTGGTGCTGACACCCATGGTTACGCACGCCTGACAAGTCGCGAAATCATTCTTCGTCAGGCCCGCGTCAGCCAACGCCATTTCCATGGCGGCCAATGCGAACTGGGTGTGGCGCGCCATGCGACGCCACTTGACCTCCGGCGGCAAATGATGGCGCGGATTGAAACCCCGTACCTCGCCCGCAATCCGCGTGCGCAGCTTGCTGGCGTCGAAGAGGGTAATCGGCACAATGCCGGAGCGTCCCTCGACCAGCGCGCTCCAAAAAGCGTCCACGCCAATGCCATTCGGCGCCACAACGCCCATTCCCGTAA
>JBAWXQ010000289.1:0-3178 GCA_037144015.1 bacterium | reverse complement strand
AGACGCATCTGCGTCACATCTTTGTCGCGAGCTTTGTCGCGAGCTTTGTCGACAAAGCTCGCGACAAAGCTCGCGACAAAGATTGGGTTGCGGGCTGTCACCCGCCTTGGTCGACTAAGCGTGGCGACTAAGTACACGCCGTCGTAAATACGACGACGCATCGTTAGTTCGTCCTCGTCCGTCGTCCTCGTCCATGGTCCTCGAAATCCCCTCCGCCGAAAGGGTGCCCGCAGGCCGCGGTGGGGTTTTTTCGAGGACGACGGACGAGGACGATCATACGTCACCGAACTTTCCACCGTGTGTACTAAGCGTAACGACCCCTTTCTTCCGCCTGCCCGGCCGTGACACGCGCCGCGCATCGTCCTATACTGTTGTTGTGAGCTGCCTCTTCCATCACGCGCGCCGAGCTGCCGTTTTCGCCGCCATCTCGCTGGCGGCGGTGCTTCCCGTTTGCGCCGCCGCACCTGCCACGGGCGCAACGCCTGCCGCGGACACCCTTGCGCTGAGGACGCAGGGGGCGCGCACCAGCGGCCCGGTCTCCGTCTCGCTGCAGCACGAGATCAATGCCGCCGTGGACCGCGGCCGCGCCTGGCTGATGGCGATGCGCAACGCCGACGGCAGCTGGGGCTCCAATGCCCCGGTCCGGCTGACCGCCGTGGCCGCGCTGGCGCTGGCGCACGATGCCTCACCGGACAACCGGGCCGCGGTCAGCAAGGCCGCAGGCTGGCTGCTCTCCCCTGCCGCCACCAACGCCCTTGCCGCCGCCGACAACCTGGAGGAGGCCGCGTGGCGAGAAATCGCCCTCCAGGCAGGCGCGCCCGCCGACCCGCACCGCACCGCCGGCTTTCCCGAAAGCTTCCTCCGCCATTCCACCACCAGCGGGTACGCCCTCTTCACCCCCATGCTGATCCGTGAGGCCGCCGGAGCCAATGCCTGTGCGCTCCTGTATCCTGCGGCCGCAACCAGCGCCCCGCCCGCCACCCGGATCCTGGCGGACTGCGTACGCTTCATGCCGTGTCCCGGGGCTGCCGCCCCGCTGCCCGCTGCGACCCGCACCCTGGCGCGGCTCGCCTCCTGCTGGTCCGGGCAGGGGATCCCGCTCGACCCCGCATTCGGCACGGCCCGCCAGCACTGGGCCCTGGCGCACTTCATCAACCGCGCCGGCGGCGGCACGCTGGCCGACGGACAGGGGCGCGTGGTGGACTGGCGCCACGACCTGGCGCGCACCCTGGTCGCCACGCAGAAGATCGACCCGCAACAGCAGGGCAACGGCTTCTGGCGTGCGGAGGCGGCGCCGGCCGACTGGGCCAGCCACCCGATCGCCGAAACCGCCTTTGCCCTGCTGGCGCTGGACGAATTGTAGCGAAGCACAAGACGGGCGACAGCCCGCAACCCAACGGACGTACACTTCAAGGACACCGAGAGCACAGAGAGGAGCAGAGACCACAGAGAAAGGCCTGACTGCGGCCGGCGAGCCGGCCGCAGCCGCATGAAATTCTCTCTGTCCTCTCTATCTTTCTCTGCGGCCTCTGTGTCCTTACATTAGCTTTTGCAAGATACGGCGCAAATGCATCGCATGTTCCGCCGGAACGATCTACTATCTGATACTTGCACATGCGCGCTCTGCTTCATACCTGCTGCGGCCCCTGCGCCAGCCACGCCGTTGCGGAGCTGCGGCGCCTGGGCTACACGGTGACGCTCTGCTTCTCGAACGCCAACCTGGCGCCGGCGGACGAGCATGACCGACGCCTGGAAGCCGCACGGAAACTGGCCGTGCATGTGCAGGCGCCGCTGATCGTCGATCCGCCCGACCATGCCGCCTGGCTGGCAGCCATGACGGGGCTCGAGGAGGAGCCCGAGGGGGGCGAGCGCTGCCTGCGCTGCTTCCGCTACGCCCTCGCCCGCGTGCAGGCCCTTGCCGCGGCGCAGGGGTTTGATGCCTTTGCCACCAGCCTCACGATCAGCCCGCACAAGCGCTCCGCCGCGATTTTCGAGATCGGCCGCGCACTCGATCCCGTGCGCTTCCTGGCCGTGGACTTCAAGAAGCGCGACGGCTTCCGGCGCAGCACGGAGATCGCCGCGGCGTGCGGGCTCTACCGGCAGAACTACTGCGGCTGCGAATTCAGCCCTAGGAGACTGTCGGTATTAGGCCTCGGATCGGTCCAGGGCCTTCTGCCGACAGTCTCCTAGTTGAGCAACCCGCTGCCCGCGGGTTGCGAAAACTCGATTATAGGCAGAAAGATTGTTCCGGTGTGCCGACCAAGCTGCTAGTTTGGGGAAGCCCGCTAACGGGCGATAGCGCTGCGCAAAAAATTGAATTCGGAAGGCAGTCATGACGTCGAATGACGTTTTGAGGCGCGGCGAAAATCGAGAAACACCAATTTTGCTAGTTATTAAGCGGCTTGAAGAGCGAAGTCGCCATGGCAACGCGTTGTCGCCGCAGATATCACGCGACGCGACATCTTCATACGTCGCTTTTTCAATTTGCCGCGAACGCATACGCCCGACGGCGTAGTTGTAGATCAGCAAACTCAACGTCATCGACGGCGGCATCTGGGCCTTACCCGAGCCGCGTGGCATCGGCGTGTCCCTATCCACCAAACAAAGCGTGAGCTAATAGCGCTTAATATATTACAGCGCAACATGTTATGTCAAAATAAATCGTCTACTTTTGATCAAAAAGCGCCAGGACTATCTGTGTGCGGGCTCGAGAAAAGGCCACAGCCAAAAACTAGCAGCCTGGTCGGCACGAACTGTGTGCAGATGCAAAACCTAAATCCGACAGGCTGCTAGGTGCGGCGGTTACTTCCCGGCGGCCTTCTTGTCCTTGGCGGCCTGCAGCGCGGCCATGACCTTCTTCGGGTGCGTCAGCATCGTGCGCACCACCAGCGGCTCCATTTTGGACACCACCTTGGCGTCCATGCCCAGCTTGGCCAGGCGTGCCTTCTGCACCTTCTGCCGGCGGCGGCGGTCGCCCTCGCTCTTCTTCGGACGACTGATCGGCTTCTTGTTGAGTGTTCTGCCTGAGCCCATGTGAACCTCCCTGATCAAAACGTGTACGCGTAAAGCCCGTGTAATATGTCCGATTCACGCCGCGGGCGCAAGCATGAACGGCGGGGCCGCGCTGGGCAGGATCGCCCTATCGACAGTCGACAAAGCAGTTCGTCGAAGCGTAGAC
>JBAWXQ010000288.1:0-3204 GCA_037144015.1 bacterium | reverse complement strand
ATCTTCCGAAGGGTCACATTGACGCCGCACCCGTCGAGAATCTAATATGTGCCCCTGTCAGAACGGACCTGCCTCTCCCCCTGCCACAGAAAGCCCTTGCGAACCATGAACCGGAAGAAACATCACGAACACCCCGGGCACGCCGGAGCCGCCCAGCCGGCGCCAGCCACGCCGCCCCCTGCACCTGTCCCGGAAGCCGCAGCCGCTTCCGACGCCGCGCCTGAGCCAAGCCGAAAGGACGCGCCGCCGCCCCGGCCTCCTGATCCCAAGCCGGCCGATCCGGCACCGGCCGAGGCCGAGCTGGCCGCATGCAAGGACAAGCATCTGCGCCTGATGGCGGACTTCGATAATTTCCGCAAGCGCCAGACACGCGAGCGCGAGGATTACGCGCGCCGCGCCACCGAGGCGCTCATGGAGGAGCTGCTCCCGGTGCTCGACCACCTGGAGCTTGCGCTGGCCAGCGCCACGAACAAGGCCGACCCGCTGGCCGCCGGCGTGCAGATGGTTGCGGACCAGTTCAAGTCCGCCCTGGCCAGGTTTGACCTGAAGCCCTTCGCGTCACTCAACGAACGGTTCGATCCGGCCCGCCACGAAGCCGTCTCCGAGCTGGCCAGCGCCGACGTGCCTGCGCATCACGTGCTGCACCAGCTGCGCGGCGGCTACCTGCTCGGCGGACGGCTGCTCCGGCCGGCACAGGTGGTCATCTCCAGCGGCCCGGCAGCACCGGAAGCTCCGGTCTGCGATGCAGCGGCGGCGAAGCCGGAAGCCACGTAAGGCGGGCGTCACCCCGCAACCCAATGGAATCACAAATCAAGGACACCGAGAGCACAGAGAGGAACAGAGACCACCGAGAAATGCCTGACGGCGCCCGCGAGCCGGCCGCAGCAGCATGAGTTTCTCTCTGTGCTCTCATTTTCTCTCTGTGGCCTCTGTGTCCTTCAACTTGTTGAATGCTTCAAGAAACACGCAAAAAAGTGTATGTTGCCTGGAAAGGCACCAACCCCCGTCACCTCCCCCCAAGAACCGCCATGCCAACCAAACGCGACTACTACGAGGTCCTCGGCGTCAGCCGGAGCGCCACAGCCGAAGAGATCAAGAAGTCCTACCGCAAGCTGGCCATGCAGTACCATCCGGACCGCAACGCCAACAATCCGGAAGCGGCCGAGAAATTTAAGGAGCTGTCCGAAGCATACGAGGTGCTGAGCGACGACAAGAAGCGGCAGCAATTCGACCAGTACGGCCACGAAGGTCTGAAGTCCACCTTCGGCCCCGGCGGCTTCGAGTTTAACCGCGACTTCACCCACATGTCCGACCTGCAGGACATCCTGGGAAGCATCCTCAACGGCGAAGGGGGCTTCGGCGAGTACGCCGGCGCCGGATCGCGCCGCCGTTCGCGCAGCGGACCGCAGCGCGGCGACGACCTGCGCTTCGACATCGAGATCGACCTGGAGGAGGCCGTCTTCGGCTCGGAGCGCGAGGTCGAGCTGCCGGTCACCGAGGAGTGCGACATCTGCCGCGGCTCCGGCGCGGCATCCGGCTCCGGGCGCGAAGCCTGCCGGCAGTGCGGCGGCCGCGGCTTCATCGTTTCCGGCGGCGGGTTCTTCCAGATCCGCCAGGCGTGCCCGGTCTGCAATGGCGAAGGCACCATGATCCGCCACCCCTGCAGCAAGTGCAACGGCTCCGGCCGCATCCGCGCGCGCCGCCGCCTGGCGCTGCGCATCCCGCGCGGCGTCGAAACCGGCTCGCGGCTGCGGCTGACCGGCAAGGGCGAGGGCGGCGGCCGCAGCGGGCCGCCCGGCGACCTGTATGTTGTGATCCACGTGCGCGAACATGAGCTCTTCGAGCGGCAGGGCGACGACCTGCTCTGCAGCATGCCGGTTTCCCCCATCATTGCCGCGCTCGGCGGCGAAATCGAGATTCCGACGCCGGACGGCTTCGCCAAGATCAAGCTCCCCCCCGGCACGCCCAACGGCAAGGTCTTCCGCCTGCGCGACAAGGGCGTGCCCAGCCTCGAAGGCCACGGCCACGGCGATCTGCACGTGCGCGTGGTGCTGGAAGTCCCCACCCGCATCTCCGGCAAGCAGCGCAAACTGCTTGAGGATTTCGCCGCCACCGCCGAAGCCGGCAACTACCCCGAAGCCGCCCGTGTCCACAAGACTGCCGAAGAATTCTTTTCCAGACGGGATGTGCTGCGGCGGACGGCGAAGGCGTAAGTTGAACGCCCGGCCCCGTCGTAAGTGACCCGTTATCCGTCATCCGTGACCGGTTGCCAAACAAACGCCGTAGGTCTCTTCGCCCCACTGGTCACCGATCACTGATTACCGATCACCGATTACCGGCACCTATTTTCTCAGGATGCGCTCCCCATGCACCGTCACTACATCGAAACCTCCAGGATCCAGTCGCCCTCCCTGACGCTGGCGCGCGAAGAGGCGCGGCATTTGCAAGCCGTGCTGCGCGTCCGCGATGGCGAGGCCGTGGAGCTGTTTGACGGCCGTGGCCTCACCGCCGCCGCGCGGGTGGCTGCGGCTGGCAAGCATGCGTTGCGACTGGAGTTGCTGGCGCCCCCCACCTGCCACCCACCACCCGCCTGCCAACTCGTGCTCTTTGCCTGCATCAGCAAGGCGAAGCGCATGGACTGGACGATCGAAAAGAGCGTGGAACTCGGCGTCAGCCGCATTGTGCCCGTGATCTCGGACCGGACCATCGTGCGGCTGGACGAGGACGATGCCGGAGGAAAGACCGGGCGCTGGATGCGCGTGGCCATCGAAGCCGCGCGCCAAAGCGGCGCCACGTGGCTGCCAGTCATCGATGCCCCCACGCGGCTCGCGGACGTCGGCCCGCTGGTGCGCGCCTGCGCGCCGGTCTTCGTGGCCGCACTGGTTCCGGAGGCACAGCCGGTGCGGCAGGTGCTGGCCGGGTGGCGCGCCGGCGGCGCGCCGCCGGCCACGGCCGGCTGGTTTGTGGGACCGGAAGGCGACCTCACGCCCGGAGAGTTGGAACGGCTCGTCGCCAGCGGCGCCATTCCGGTCTCTCTCGGACCTCAGGTGCTGCGCGCCGAAACTGCCGCCGTCTGGGGGCTCTGCGTGCTGGGCGCGGAATGGCGCTAGCAGCCTGGTCGGAATTAGCTTTGCGGAGGCACAAACTGTCTGCCGACCAGGCTGCTAGTGCTTACTTGCGTTGACAGGCGATATATTGTATCGT
>JBAWXQ010000287.1:0-3250 GCA_037144015.1 bacterium | reverse complement strand
GGGTGACAACCCGCCCGGTCCCGTCTATAATCCCGGCTGTTCTAGTGACAGGCTGCACCCGACTGCAGTCGCCGACGGAGCACGGGAAAGGCAGCAGCATCTTGCGGTTCTTGAAGCGCATCTTCGGGTTTGTCTTTGGCGCCTTCCGCGCCATCGTCTGGACGGTGGGGCTGATCACCATCGGCGTGTTCTGCTATTTCTATGTGGCCGAGCGGCCGGTGCCGCGCGAAACCCTGGGACGGCTGCTGACCCGGCTGAGCTCCGAAACCGATGCGCTGGATGCGCGCACCGCTTCCTTCGGCCTGCGGCAGGGGCTGGTGCTCAAGAAGGTCCGCCTGCTCCCCAAGGGGGTTGTGGCGCCGGAATGGTTCACCGCCGACGAGCTCCGCCTCTCCGGCAGCTTCCGCCCCGACCGGCCGCCGCGGGAGTGGATCGACTCCGTGGTCGCGCACCGGATCAACCTCGCGATGCCGCCGCAGCGTCCGGCCGGCAGCACCGCCAGCACTACCCATGCGATTCTCCAGCTTCCGCCCATGCGGTTTGACCTCGTGGACGCCTCGTTCCTCGGCATGCGCTTCAAGCGGCTCCAGGGGTGCATCCGCCAGGAGAAGGGCGCCGTCCTCGTCGAGAACATCAAGATTGAGTGGCCCGGCGACCACTTTCCCGAGGAGGCCACCGGCACGCTCCGGTACGATCCCGCCACCGGCCTGATCGAAGGGCAGCTCGCCGGACGCCTGCTCCCGGACCGCATCACGCCGCTCCTGCGCCTGCTGGAGGCCAACGGCGTCCTGGATGTGGCGCAGCGGTTTGTGTTCAACTCCAAGCCGGTTGAAGTCGAGGCGCGCTTCCGCGTGGCGCCGGCCGAGCCGCGCTACGAACTGCGCCTGACCCTGGCCGTGGCCGACTGCACCTACAGCGGCGTCCCCATCACCCGCGCCAACACCGTGATCGTGGCCGATGGCTCCAACGACCTGACCCGCATTGCCATTCAGCCGCTGGTGTGCGAGCGCCCGGACGGCAAGCTCTCGGGAAGCCTGATGATCGACACCCTCGCCTCCAACGTCGACTTCATCGCGCAGTCGGACATGCCGGTCGATCCGCTGCTGCGCCTCATCCGCGTGAACATCAGCCCGGAGAAGTACGGCATCACCTTCGCCACGCCCCCGCGGCTGACCGCCGCCGGACGCGTCCCCCTGGATGGCAACATCGACGGCGTCGCCTTCACCGGCACCCTGCTGGCCCCGACCGCCACCGTGCGCCGCATCCCGCTGCAGAACCTGCAGTGCGAGTTCAGCATGGTCACCAACACCTACCTGCTGCGAAACATACGCGCCACAGCCGCCGGCGGCGACGTCAGCGGCACCCTCAACCTGGTGATCCCGTCCGGCGACACCACCCAAAACACCTACCGCACGTCGCTTCAGGTCGACCACCTGGATGTCGAGACGTTTGCCGCGCAGCTGGGCTTCACCAACCGCCCCACCGGCAAAGCCAGCGCCCAGCTCGATCTGGCCAGCAGCTTCGGCGCCAACCACGACCGGTACCTCACCGGCAGCGGCGATGTCCGGATCGCAGCCGGCGTGCTGGGGCGCATCCCGCTGTTTGCCGGGCTGACCGACTACATGGCGCGCAATGTCCCCGGCATCGAATTCCTGGTCAGCCAGTCCGAGGCACGCATGCCGTTTGCCATCTCCAACGGCCTGCTCCGCTCCGAAAGCCTGCTGGTCGAGGGCGACATCTTCAGCATCAGCGGCAACGGCAGCTACAGTTTTCCGGCCGACCAGCTTGACTTCAATGTCAGGTCCAGCGTCTTCAAGCGCCGGACCTGGCTGGGCCAGATCATCAATGTCGTGACCTTCCCCTTCTCCAAGCTGCTGCTGGAGTTCCACGTCCGGGGCTCCGTCGAGAAGCCGGTCTGGGAATATCACGGCGTGATCGAACGCATTGTCGACACCGTGGGCGATGCCGTGGGCGGCAGGAAAGACAGCGCGCCTTGAAGTATCTGCTGCACACCTACGGCTGCCAGATGAATGTGCGCGATGCCGAGGCCGTGGCCGCCGGCCTCGAGGCGGCCGGCCACCTGCCGGCCATCGACGAGGCGGACGCGGACCTCATCATCGTCAACACCTGCAGTGTGCGCGGCAAGGCCGAGGACAAGGCCGTCGGCAAGCTCGGGCTGCTCTGCGCCACCAAGCGCACGGCCCCGCAGCGCATCGTGGGCGTGATGGGGTGCATGGCGCAGCGCCGCGGCGCCGCCCTGCTCCAGCGCCTTCCGCTGCTCGACTTCGTGCTCGGCACGCGCCAGCAGCAGGCCCTGCCCGCACTTCTCCCCCGGCTGGCCGCAGGCGAGCGCGGCATCGTGCTGCTGGACGATCCGGCCATCACGCCCCGCGTACCGGACGCACACCTGCCCGGCGCGGTCAGCGCCTTTGTGACCATCCTGCTGGGGTGCAACCGCCGCTGCGCCTACTGCGTGGTTCCGGACGTGCGCGGCGCCGAGTACAGCCGGCCGGCCCCGGAAATCCTCGCCGAAGTGCGCCAGCTGGCCGCCGGCGGCGTGCGGGAGGTGACGCTGCTGGGGCAGAGCGTCATGCGCTACGGCCGCTCCAATCCGGTCTGGGAAGCACCGGCCACCGGAAGCTTCCGCGAAGACCTGCCGCGCCTGCTGGAGGCGGTCAGCGCCATCCCCGGCATCCGCCGCATCCGCTTCACCTCCGGACATCCGTCCGGCTGCACCGACGAACTGGTGCGCGCCATGCGCGACATCCCCCGCATCTGCCCGCACCTGCACCTGCCCGTGCAGTCCGGTTCCGACCGCATCCTCGACCTGATGCGCCGCGGCTACACCGCCGCACAATACCTGGACGCTGTGGCACACCTGCGCGAGGCCATGCCGGATTTTTCACTCACCTCGGATGTCATCGTCGGATTTCCCACGGAAACAGAGGAGGATTTCGAGGCCACGCGCCGCCTGGCGGAGACCGCCGCGTTTGACAACACCTACATTTTCAAATACTCGCCCCGCCCCGGCACCCCGGCGGCTGCCATGAACGACGACGTGCCAGCCGCGGAAAAGATGCGGCGCAACCAGGTGCTGCTGGAAGACCAGGACGTGCGCGGACAGCGCTTGAACGAAGCGTGCGTCGGCCGGACGCTGGACGTGCTGGCCGAAGGCGTCAGCCTGCGCAACGACCAGCGCTGGTCCGGCCGCTCCCCCGGCAACAAGGTCGTCGTGTTCGAGCGCCACCCG
>JBAWXQ010000286.1:0-3268 GCA_037144015.1 bacterium | reverse complement strand
TGGCCGGTATTTGCGGAAACAATGAACACACTGCTCCTGAACCGTGACGGATTTCAGATGCCGACCGACGGGTGGTATCAAGTCGCACCGTTGGGCGAGTTCGCCCATGCGCAGGCCGGCCTTGTCCAGGTGGTGGACCCGGAAGCTTGCGCGGCGATGGTGAACAGGTTCGCGGATGAGGCGAAAGATTCCAATTTCGCGGGATTGCTGGTGGACTTCGACCACTTCTCCCTGGATGGCGAAAAGCGTTCGGAAGCGGCCGGGTGGATCACGGCGCTCGAGAACCGCGACGGCGGGCTCTTCGCGAAGATCCGTTGGTCGGATGTCGGCGAGGAGGCGGTCAAGGGCGGGCGTTACCGTTTCCTGTCGCCGGTCTGGTCCCGTTCTGACTGCGTGGACCTGGGAAATGGGCGGGTCCGGCCGGTGCGGTTGCTGAATGCCGCGGTGACCAACGACCCGAATCTCAAGGGGATGCAGCCGCTTTCGAATAGTGCGACCGCTGCCGGCGCGCCGCGGTTCAAGTGGGTGCTGGGGGAAACGCCGGAAGGGCGGCACTGCCCGTCCTGTACCGCGGTCGCCGGTCAGGTGCACACCATGGCGGAGTGGGACGCGGCCGGGGTGAAGCCGGGCGCGGCGGTCCTTTGTTGCCAGGGCAACTGCAAGTGCCGCCTCGATCCGACCGGTGATCCTGCGGGCGGCGACCTGAAAGACGTGCCGGTTCGGAAGGACGATGTGATCGAGAACCGTAGTGGTGTTCCAGCCCCGAATCTGACGACACCGGCCCTGTGCAACACCGGCTGGACAAACGAGGCCCGCACAGCCTCGCTGGAGGTGCGCCGGGCCAAAGCCCTTCGACGAGCTCAGGGCGGGGCCGCAACGCGCGACGCGCGGTTGCGGGAGCGTCAGCAGGCGTCCATGGAGAAGGCCAGCAAGGATTACGCCGCCATCTTCGAAGCGAAGGGTTTGGACGGGATGTCCCCGGAAGAGGTCACGTACATGACGGCGCGTGTTGGCAGGCGGATCCAGAACGGTTCGGCGCTGACCGACACCGAGAAGCGTTTCGTGCGCGAGATGAATGACCGTGGCGCGGGCGACGGGCTGGGCGGGAAGGAGAAGGCGGTCGTGCAGAACAGCAAACGTGAAACGGCGTCGGATGCGCTGGCAAACATCGGTTGGACGGATGCGGCACGGGCGGCATCTTTGGCGGTGCGGCAGGCGAAGGCCGGGGCGCGTGGTGGGGCCGATGGCGGCGTTGGGGCGGGTGCAGGCAGTGGTAGGTCCGCGGTCATTTCCTTGCTTTCGAAGGGGTACTCGAGCATGACGCCGGACGAGGTCCGGAAGTTTGCCAAGGCGCTTCAGGCCAAGGCGAAGACCGGATCCGACTTCACACCGGAAGAACTGACGTTCCTGCAGGATTCGATCGACGACCCGAATATCGCGCCGCAAGTGGATCAGGGGATCTACATCGGCGGGAGTAAGAACTTCGACGAATCCACGGGGCAGTATCGGAATCCGGTCGGCGGTGCAGCGCCGGGTCGTACCGTGCAACCGACCTACCCGGTGAAACCGGGGCAGCCGTTGCCGCTGCCCTATGTCCCGCCCTCCCGTGGAACGCCGCAATTGCCGGTCAAGCGACCGGTGCCGAGGAAGAAGGGGCAGACGGTTCCTGCCACCCCGCCCTACCGGTTCCTGGCGTCGCGGGCGCGGCGCGCGGGTTGCGGTTTGCGGTAGGTCGTAACGCGGGGATGTTGATTCCTGTTGTTATATAGGGGACGCGATTGTTTCCGGAGGAGCAAACATGAGTGAGAAGGCAGACGGGAAAGTGGACGCTGCGGCCGATGCCGCGGCCGGGACGGCAGCGGAGGTTGAACGGCTGACGAACTCCTTGCGGTTCGAAAAGGCCAAGAATGAAGTGCTTTTGGGCGAAGTGATCGCCCTGGAAGACGAGGTCGTGAACCGCTGCATGGCGGATTTCGACGCGGTGGTGAGTGACGAGACGCGCGAATTCTGGCGCGGGCAGTTGCTGACCAACCGCGAGATGGCGACGACCGCCCTGACGGAATTGGCGCGGGCGAAACAGGGGCTCGCCGCGGGCAATGACGGTGCGAGCACGCGCCGCCCGCTGCACAACCGGGCCGTGGCGCGCCCGATGGCGCCGACGGCGGTCGGCGGCGGCGGGGCGGGCCCTGCGGCAGGTTCGGCGCAGGCGGCGGGTGCGGCCGATGACCGGGCGGCGAAGATCCGCAACCGCGCACACGAGATCAGCCGGGCGCAGCGGGTGCCCTTCTCGGCCGCATTCAGTCGGGCGGAGCGGGAGATCAGCGGTCAGTAACCGGTGACCGGCGAACAGTGTGGGATGGTGCGCAGGGGCGCAGAGGGAGACAGTCATGAGTCAGAGCAACACGAGAGTTGGGGATTTCCGCTTGCTGGCCGGTGAGGACCTGGCCGGCAAGGAAGCGCGCCTGGTGAAGTTGACGCACGACACCGGCGTCGCGGAAGTGAAGTTGCCGGACGCCAACAGCGATCACGTGCCGTACGTCCTGATCGAGGGCGCCGCGGACGCGAAGTTGGTTTCCGTACGGCCGATGCAGGCCGACCGGAATGTCCGGATCACGCTCAAGGGGACCTGCAACCCCGGCGACGTGATGGTCCTGGCCGACGTGGCGACCGCGGCCGACAAGGGGAAGGTGCGCACGCTGCCGGCGGCGGCCGGCACGTACCGCGGGATCGGGATCGCGGAGCAGGTCGGCGTGGATGGGCAGTTGGTGCTCGTGCGGCCGGTCGCGATCGGGAACGTGACGGTTTCCGAGTAGTGGGCGGGGCGCAGGTGATGCGGACACAGAGGCCGCTGAGGTGAGATGAGGGCACAGAGGGTTTCTTTTTGGGGGGAGAGATATGAAAAAGGCAGTTCTGGGAATTTGGGTGTGGGTGATGGCGGGTGCGGGGTTTGCTGTTGCGGCGGACCCGGACACGGTGACGCGCGAGGCGTGGCGCTCGGTCGTGAGTACGAACGGGGTGCGGGTGGCGACCAATGGGACAGTGAACACCGTGGCGTCCACGAACACGCCGGCGTTTGTCGGTCAGTGGCTCTTCGGGGGTGCCGGCGTGGGCACAACTGGCGTTTGGGTGGCCAGGGGACTGACCACGAACGATTGGGTGCAGTTGAAGCCATAGGGGCGGCGGGCGATGATGCGGACACAGAGGCCGCAGAGGTAAGGGTCCGCGCAAGAATAAGTTCACGGATTTAGGCGCAATTCTAACATGATCC
>JBAWXQ010000285.1:0-3285 GCA_037144015.1 bacterium | reverse complement strand
TCTCCCTGTGCCTGGGAGCTCCACGGATAGTTCTGACAGTAGAGGCAGCGCAGGGTGCAGTGGGAAAAAAAGACCGTGCCGGAGCCGCACGTGCCGCTCAAGGGCGGCTCCTCGCCAAAGTGCGGGCCGTGGCGGAAGACGCGCGGCGGCACGCCCGCACCGCAGTAGCCGCGACGGCCGGCCAGGCGGTCCACGCCGCAGGCGCGCGGGCAGAGCCGGCAGGCGGCCAGCGGTGCGAGCGGGTCGGGACAGGTTTGGGCTGCAGGATTCATTTCGGGCGGGTGACGGTCCGGCCGGGTGAGCGGGTTTTCCGGAGGATGAACTGTCTGTCCCTATGCGCAAAAGAGTAGCACAGGCGGCGGATGTGTCCAGACCCCCAACGGCGGTATTTCAGTTGCCGCTCGCCGGCTGGTAGAACCAGTAGCAGGCTGCGATGTGCTCGCCGGCGACTGTGATCGCGGGGTCTGGCCGGCGGATCGCGGCCGCAGGCAGGTCGAGCACCGCCTCGGACCAGGCTGCATCGTTGGTGCCCAGCGGCAGGACGTACAGCAGGGGCTCCCCGTCGTCCACGGACACCGCGACGCGGCTTGCCGCCTCGAATGCCAGGTCGTGGCCTGCAAAGGTCTCGTCAAAGCAGCGCACGTCCGCGGACAGGCGCGAGGCTGTCCGCAGCACAATCCGCACCGGTTGTCCCGGCGTGGCGCGAATGTGGAAGGTTTCGGAGCCGAGAACGGCGCGCGCGGCCTCCGTGACCGGCTGTCCCGCAATTGTCCGCGTGGTCACGCTGGCGCGCAGCCGCGTCTGCGGCGGTTCGCCGCGCAACCGGTAGCCGTGGCTGGCCTCGTCCGCGCCATAGCCGACGTCCAGCCGGTCCGTGCGGTTGAGGCCGCGGACCGCCTGCACGGCGCCGGGGGAAAGCGGCTCGATCGGTGCCGACAGCGTGGACCAGTCCGCCGCGTGCAGCACCATGCCGGCGGCCTTGGGAAAACAGGGCTGCTCCTGCGCCACGCATGAACCGAGGAGTGGTGCAACCAGCGGCAGCCGCATCTCGTCCGGCACGAGCAGCCAGTAGTCAAAGCGCAGGTCGCGGCGATGCCGCAGGATCTCGATGTTCGACGCGAACGCATCCGCCGTGACAAACGCGGGCGAGACGTAGCCGCCCACGTGTGTCACATGCCGGCCGGGCATGTCCCAGGCGGCGCCTGGATAGTTCATCAGCCCGATGCGTTTTTCCGGCGGGAGCGCGGTGTGCATGCTGGCGATGAAACGCGAATGCGCTGCCGTGCGCTGCGCCACCTCGGCATGCTCGGACGCAAAGTACGGCAGCAGGACAGCCTGGTAACCGGCCAGCCCAATCCCGGCCAGGAGCCAGACACGCGGCCGTGGCCAGGCTGATGCGAGGTCCTGCAAGCCTGCGGCGGCAAAGATTGCGAGGAAAGGGAACATCCACGCCAGGTGGCGGTCGTGTGCGTAGCCCTGCCAACCGCCCATGGCGGTCAGCGTCATTCCGCCCAGCCAGGTCAGGAGCCACCATCGTGTCGGTGTCGCGGCGCGGATCGGAGGCCCCGCCACGCGCAGCGCCAGCCCAATCAGCATGCAGAGGCCGGCTGCCAGCGGAACAGCGTACAGCTCGCGTCCGGTCGAAGAAAGGTTGAGCGTAAAGCCCTGGAACAGCGAGGCCAGGCTGCCTGCGGTTAGCCGCGCCGCGCCGAGAAACGGCTGCTGGTGGAAGTACCCCTTGCACGCGATCGAGTCAAAGGCGAGGCGTCCGGTGAGCGCATGGTTGAGGATCAGCACGGCGGCTGCCTGGATGACGCCCCACGAGCCCAGCCGGAGGTAGATCCGGCGGCCGGTTTCGCGTGTGGCAAGCAGGCCGCAGAGGAGCACGGATGCGGCCATGAGCATCCCTTCGGGACGGCACCATACGGCCAGCGTGAGCAGCGCGCCGGCCAGCACGTGACGCCTGTGCAGCAGTGCCGCGAAAAACCCAAGCGCCAGCACGGCAAAGACACCCATGTCCGACTGCTGCAGGCAGGTAAACACCAGCGGTCCGCATACTGCCGTCAGCCACGCCGCGAGCGGCGCCGCACCCGGCGCCAGCCGGCGCGCCGCCAGCCCGGCCAGCACGACAAGGGCCAGGAAGCAGGCGGCCTGCAGCGCGAGGCTGCAGGCGCCCAGCGCCTCGCCATGGGCTCCCAGCGCGTACGGAATCGCGAGCAGCAGCGGATAGAGATGGCTTGTGCTGCCGGTGGAGGGGGCGTCACCCGCCACGTACCGGTACGGGTGCCCCTCGGCGATGGCGCGCGCATACTGCATGAACTGCAGCGAGTCCGGGTGCGGCGGCGCGGTCACTCCTGCCGGCACGGCCAGCGATGCGCATGTCAGGAAGAGCCCCAGCACAAGCGCTCCGCCGCACGCTGCCAGGAGCAGCGGTTGCAGGGTGTCGGCATGCCGGTTATCCATAACGTTACGTCAAACGAGGAGACTGTCGGCAGAAGGCACTGGACCGATCCGAGGCCTAAGTCCGACAGTCTCCTAGCCCTAGTTCAAGCGAGTGTTTCGGTGCGCGGTGAGCAAAAGTAGTAGAAATGCCCACATTTATTGGCTATAATGCGACTTATCAAAGGTTCGCAAGGTCAACAAAAGGGGCATTTCAAGTGAGACTTTATCCGAAGATTCTACGGGCACGCAAGAGCCGAATCGAACGCCGATTGGCGGGGCCGATGACCGATCGCGGCCGGCCGGTGTTGGCGGGTCGTAACATCCACTACGAGATGAGCGCGAAGACGCAAGGCATCGGGGCAGGCGGGATGGGGGCGTTCCACCTGTTGTCGCAACGTATCGGGCTGGTGAAGGGTATCGACGAGCGCTTATCGTTATTGAAGGTGCATCTGCCGTACCATGAGTCGGACCACGTGTTGAGTATGGCGTACAATATCTTGGCGGGCGGTCAGCGGTTGGAGGACTTGGAGTTGCTGCGGCAGGATGCGGCGTTTCTCGATGCGTTGGGAGCCAGCCGTATTCCGGACCCGACAACCGCCGGAGATTTTACACGGCGGTTCGGCGAGGAAGACATCGTGATTCTGATGGAGACGATCAACGCGGCGCGGGAACGCGTCTGGAGTTGCCAGAAACAAGGTTGGATGGAAGAAGCCTTGATCGATGCGGACGGAACCATGGCACCGACGCTGGGGGAGTGCAAAGGCGGGATGGACATCTCGTACAAAGGCGTGTGGGGATATCATCCGCTGATCGTGTCGCTGGCGAACACGAAGGAAGTGCTGT
>JBAWXQ010000284.1:0-3288 GCA_037144015.1 bacterium | reverse complement strand
AAAGCTCGCGACAAAGATTGGGTTGCGGGCTGAACCCCGCCTTATGTCAGTAATAACCAACAATAAGTGTCAAACGGAAGTCAGGACGGGACACTGACTTCTGTATACTAGACACTTGATGGCAACGATGAAAGGTCCTTTCCATCATCCTGCGCTGCGCCTCGCCCTGGGCCTCTGCCTGGCGCTGGCGCACGCGGCATTTGCGGCCGGCGTGTACTACGTGGACGAAACGGCGCGGGGGCCTGAGGATGGCTTGTCCTGGTTCAGCGCCTATCGGACAGTGGCAAAAGCACTGGCGGAGCGGACCGGCGAGTTCCGGGTGGCTGCCGGGGTGTACACCTCGCCTGGTGCGGACGGCATCGAACTCGGCACCAACGTGCTTCATGGCGGCTATCCCAACGGCGGCGGCGAGCGCGATGAGATCGCGAACCCCTCGATCCTGGACGGCGGCGGCACGGCGCGGATCGTGAAGAAGATGACGCCGGGCCGGGCCGCGCTCGACGGCTTTACGCTGCAGCACGGCCAACACGCGCAAGGCGGTGGGGCGCTGTATGCCAGCACCGGTTCGCTCGCGCTCGCCCATTGCCTTTTCACCGGCAACGCCGCCCCATTCGCGGGCGCCGTGTGGTGCTCCGGGGATGAGGCCAGCACATTCTCGAACTGCGCGTTCACGCGCAACTCCGCCGACACCGCCGGCAACGGCCTGAACAACGGCGGCGCCTGCGCCTTCACCGGCCGCTCCACGAATCGTTTCGAGGACTGCGTGTTCTTCGCCAACACGTCGAAGGACTGCGGCGGCGCCCTGGCCGGTGCGGGCTTGTTCCAGCTTGTCCGCTGCGCCTTCACGAACAACGGCGCGGGCCAGTCCGGCGGGGCGCTTCACGGGGCGATAGCGACCATGACGGACTGCTCGTTTGCCGGCAACTACGATGATGAAATCGGCGTCGCGCCAGTCGGCGGCAAGGGCGATAAGAACCGCGGCTGGCGCCGGATCTGCGGCGAGGGGGACGTGGATGTCATTCTGGACACCAGCCGCGGCGGTGCGGGTCGCTTCCGTCTGACCGACGGTCGCGTCGAGGTGCCGTCGCTGGCCATCGGTTCCGGCGGCGGCGCTGGGGCGGGGCACCTTTCCCAGTCGGGCGGAACCGTGCGGATCGCTGGAGGCTTGCAAATCGGCGGTGCGGCCACAGGGGTGTACGAAGTCATCGGCAGCGCCGGGGTCATCGACGTCGGCGGAACCATGTCTGTTGGCGCGAAAGGCACGGTCGCGCTGCGTCCGGACGGGAAGGCGCTCACGCTGTTCCGCGTCGGCGGTGCGGTCACATTCGCTCCGGGCGCGCGGCTCGCCGTGGACTTCCTCGCGGAGCCGCGGATTGGCGACGCGATCACGGTGATCGAGAATGCTTCTCCCCATGCGGTCCGTGGCGTCTTTACGGATGCACGGAGTGGCGCCGTGTTGAAGCAGGGCGCGGAGTTCCTTGCCCGGTGCGGCAAGGGGAACGTCCGCCTGCGGATCTCGTACGGGAACCCCAAGGCGGCAGCCAAAGGAGATCAGAATGTCACGCTCAAGGTCATTTCGGTGCCGGCCGCGCCGGATCTGGATTCAGCCCTGGGCGCTGGCGGCATCACGGGCACCAGCGCCTGGCTGCGGGCGTCGCTTGTGTCGACCGGCGATTCCGCCTCAACCGTGTGGTGCGCCTGGGGTCCGAGCGACGGCGCCACAGGCGTTTGGGCCAATGTTCGGTCGCTGGGCGTCAACACCGCCCCGCCGCCGGTAGCCTGCTCCAACCGGGTGACCGGCCTGATTACAAATGGGCTGTACTACTACGCCTTTGCGGCCTCCAATCGCAACAGCACGGTGTGGTCGGCATCTCACTGCTTCAAGACGCTCTCCCGCCCCGCCGTAGGTTTTGGCTCCGCCGCCGCGCGAACGGCGCGTAACAAGGCGGTGCTGCACGGCGTTCTGGCCGACGGCTCGCAGGCCGAGGTCACGGCCTTCTGGGGCCCGTCGGACGGCGGCACGACGCCGTCGGGCTGGGCCTGCAAGAACAGCCTGGGCTTGCGGGAGGAAGGCCCGTTTACCGCGCTGGCCGGGGGACTGACGCCAGGCGCGGACTACACCTGCCGCTTCCAGGCCCGCAACGAGTACGGCGAAGCCTGGACGGAGGCCAAGACGTTCGCGGCCAGGGATACTCCGGGACCGGGCCGGACCTGGAGCGGGATGGGTGGCGCCGATGACCGCTGGACCACGGACGCCAACTGGGAGGGCGGCGCGATGCCGGGGAAGCCGGCAACTTCGGCGATTGTCTTCAACGACACCGACGCCGGCCGCACGAATCGTGTGGACGAGGACTGGACGCTAACCAACGGACTGACCGTGGCGAACAACACGGTCAGCCCGCACACGATGGATCTGGGCGGGCACACGCTGACGCTGAACGGGGGGACGTTGACCATCGGTCCCGCCACGAGCCACGGCAACGCCACGTTCCAGAACGGCACGCTCGCAATCGGTGGCGCCACGGCTGCAAACATCAACCTCGCAACCGCCAACGGCACGACAGGCAGACTGACAATCAACAGCGCGGTTTCGTTCAAGCTCGGCAATGTATTAGTGGGCCAGAATACCGACCCTGGCGGTTGGAACAAAGGCATTCTGGACCTGCGCGGCTCGACTCCCGCACAAAACACCTTCTCCGTTGCCGGCAGTTTCAAGATCGGCTATCAAACCTGGGCCAGTACCTCCTTCGGCTATGTTTACCTGAATGACGCCGGCGGAGTAATCACGGCCCTGGAGGTCGGCGGCAATTTCGACTTTTACAATGGCGAACTCCAGATGAAGACCAACGCCGCGGTGACCATCGGCTCCAATCTGGTCCCCGTGGATATGGAAGTTGGTTACAATTCTGGTAGTGGAGATGGTACCAGTGGCTCGACTGCCATATTCGCCCCGACCGGCGCCTTCACGGGATACTTTGCCGGCAAAACGGTCACCATCGGCGCGACCGGCGGCGGCACAGCTGGCGCGACCGGCACACTTGACCTGCGAAACACGAAGCCGACGCAAAACGCCTTCGTCGTCGGCACGCTTATTATAGGCGGTTCTGCTGATGAGGCCAGACGTGGTACCGGCCATGCCTACCTTAACGACAAAGGCGGCCTAATCCAGACGTTGCAGGTCAAGAACCTCCATTTCGGGCGAGGTACGCTCGAGCTCAACACAGGCGCAAACGTCATTCTGGGCAACGGCGCGGGCGACCGCGGAACGCTTCAAGTGGGGAGGCTGGG
>JBAWXQ010000283.1:0-3312 GCA_037144015.1 bacterium | reverse complement strand
CGAAATACGCTTTGCCGGCCGGCAGATAGACCCGGCCCACGCCGGGAATATACGAGAAGCAACTGCTGCCGATTGTCACCAGACCGCTGACATCCAGCGCCTGCAGCGTGGTCTTACGCAGGTCCAGCGTGCCACTGGCCGGCGCGGTATAGTTCGCCTCCCCGACTGTGAGCGTCGTGAGATAGGCGGAGAAGGCGCCGGTCGGAGTCAGCGTGGCCGTGGCAGGTACGCCGCACCCCACCACCAGCGCGCCGCGATTGGTGCGGCTTCCGATCATGACGCTGGCGCCCGCGTTGAGTGTCAGCGTTCCGTTATAGAAACCAAGGGACTGCGCTCGCAGCGCCGCAATCCGGCCCCCGACATCGTTAAGGTACAAATTGCCGGCGCCCGGCGTGCTTCCGGCCCCATTCCGCCCGATGCTCAGGCTGTCGCACGCGAAGGTGGTGCTCTGGCTCAACGCCGCATTGCGCAGATCCAGTGTGCCACTTCCACAGGTGATATGGTTCGCAGCGCCGATTATGACCGTGCTGAGACTGGAGCTGAAATCGCTGCCGATGGTCAGCGTGGCCGACCAGCCACCATAGCCGACGATGAGGCCCACGGCGTTTGTCGTGCCGAGTTTCAGGTTCCCGTTCGTGAACGTCGCGGCCGAGTCGTTGACGCCGTAGCCCACCCTCAATTCGCCCCCGTTCAGCGTCAGCGTGTGGCGGCCCAGATCCATGGCATGACCGCCGGCGGTGTTGTTCACCGTCAGGCCGGCTTTCAACGTCCAGTCCTCGTCCAGCCGATTTGTGCGGCCGGCGTCGCTGTCGTTGAAGACAATCGCTGAAGTTGCCGGCTTCCCCGGCATCGCGCCGCCCTCCCAGTTGGCGTCCGTGGTCCAGCGGTCATCGGCGCCACCCATCCCGCTCCAGGTCCGGCCCGGTCCCGGAGTATCCCTGGCGGTGAACGTCTTGGCCTCCGTCCAGACTTCACCGTACTCGTTGCGAGCGTGGAAGCGGCAGGTGTAGCCCGCGCCTGGCGTCAGTCCCCCGGCCAGCGCGGCAAACGGCCCTTCCTCCCGCAGGCCCAACTTGTTGGTGTAAGACCAGGCGGACGGCGTCGTGCCGCCGTCTGACAGGCCCCAGAAGAGCGTGACTGCGGCCTGCGATCCGTCGGTCAGCACGCCGTTGTGCGAGGCCTTCCGGGCCGCTGTTTGCGCGGCGGCGGCGCCGAAACGCACGGCGGGGCGGGAGCGCGTATTGAAGCGCTGGGATGCCGACCACACCGTGCTGTTGCGATTGGAGGCCGCAAAGGCGTAGTAGTACAGCCCATTTGTAATCAGGCCGGTCACCCGGTTGGAGCAGGCTACCGGCGGCGGGGCGGTGTTGACGCCCAGCGACCGAACATTGGCCCAAACGCCTGTGGCGCCGTCGCTCGGACCCCAGGCGCACCACACGGTTGAGGCGGAATCGCCGGTCGACACAAGCGACGCCCGCAGCCAGGCGCTGGTGCCTGTGATGCCGCCGGCGCCCAGAGCTGAATCCAGATCCGGCGCGGCCGGCACCGAAATGACCTTGAGCGTGACATCCATATCTCCTTCGGCTGCCGCCTTGGGTTTACGTACGAGATCCCCGTACGAGATTCGCAACCGGACGTCCCCCTGGCCGCACCGGGCAAGGAACTCCGCGCCCTGCTTCAACACGGCGCCACTCCGTGCATCCGTAAAGACGCCGCGGACCGCATGGGGAGAAGCGTTCTCGATCACCGTAATCACATCGCCGATCCGCGGCTCCGCAAGGAACTCCACGGAGAGTCGCGCGCCCGGAGCGAATGTGACCGCACCGCCGACGCGGAACCGCGTGAGCGCCTTCCCATCCGGACGCAGCGCAAGCGTGCCTTTCGGATGTACGGAGAGTACACCGTCGACGGCGATGGTTCCGGCGCTGCCAACAACCTCGTACACCCCCGTGCCCATACTGCCAATATCCAGTTGCCCAGCGACCCGCACGGTTCCGCCGGACTGAATCAAGTGCCCGGCCCCCTTGGCGTCCCGGCGGGAACCGATGGCCAGCGACGGCACCTCGACGCGACCTCCCGTCAGACGGAAGCGACCCGCACCGCCGCGGCTGGTGTCCAGAATGACATCCACGTCCCCCTCGCCGCAGATCCGGCGCCAGCCGCGGTTCTTATCGCCCTTGCCGCCGACTGGCGCGACGCCGATTTCATCATCGTAGTTGCCGGCAAACGAGCAGTCCGTCATGGTCGCTATCGCCCCGTGAAGCGCCCCGCCGGACTGGCCCGCGCCGTTGTTCGTGAAGGCGCAGCGGACAAGCTGGAACAAGCCCGAGCCGGCCAGGGCGCCGCCGCAGTCCTTCGACGTGTTGGCGAAGAACACGCAGGCCTCGAAGCGATTCGTGGAGCGGCCGGTAAAGGCGCAGGCGCCGCCGTTGTTCTGGCCGTTGTCGGCGGTGTCGGCGGAGTTGCGCGTGAACATGCAGTTCGAGAACGTGCTGGTCTCATCCCCGGAGCACCACACGGCGCCCCCGAATGGGGCGGCGTTGCCGGTGAACAGACAATGGGCGATCGCGAGCGAACCGGTGCTGGCATACAGCGCCCCGCCGCCTTGTGCGTGTTGGCCGTGCTGCAGCGTGAAGCCATCGAGCGTGGCCCGGCCCGGCGTCGTTTTCTTCAAGATGCGCGCCGCGCCGCCGCCGTCCAGGATCGAGGGGTTCGCGATCTCATCGCGCTCGCCGCCGCCATTGGGATAGCCGCCATGAAGCACGTTGGTGCCGAGTTCGATGCCGTCCGCACCGGACGAGGTGTACACCCCGGCAGCCACCCGGAACTCGCCGGTCCGCGCTGCCAGCGCCTTGGCCAGGGACCGATAGGCGCTGGACCAGGATAGACCGTCCTCATAGGGCCCCCGCGCCGTTTCGTCCACGTAGTACACGCCGGCCGCAAATGCCGCGTGCGCCAAGACCAGGCAGAGGCCCAGGGCGAGGCGCAGCGCAGGATGTTGAAAATGGATTTTCATCGTTGCCTTCAAGTATCAGGTATTCAGCCTGAAAAGGGAAGTAGGCTGAAGGCTGAAGGGTTTGGAGGTAAACACGTTACGCGCTGTTGCAACGAAACCATTGGCAAACCTCACGATCCGTGTAACGCGTTGGTTCTCAACCTAAGGCGGGCTTCAGCCCGCAACCCAATCTTTGTCGCGAGCTTTGTCGACAAAGCTCGCGACAAAGATGTGACGCAAGTGCATCGCATGTTACACCGGGACGATCTAATCCGAACGACAGAAATGAGTTCATGTACAGGCGAACGCGGCCGTGC
>JBAWXQ010000282.1:0-3360 GCA_037144015.1 bacterium | reverse complement strand
CGGCCGGAACGACCTGACCACATGCACCTGGCCCCCCAAAACATCGTTGCGCCCTCCCGCCGCCGCGGCCAGGTGGCGGTCTTCCTGCTGCTGCTGCTCACGGCGCTGGCGTTTGTGCTGCTCTGGAATGTCGACATCCACCGCATCATCACCACCAAGACCCGCAGCCAGAACGCGGGCGACGCCGCCGCCCTGGCCGGCGCGCGCTGGCAGGGGATCGGCATCAACCTCGTCGGCGAGCTGAACCTCCTGCATGCGCTGGCCCTCTCCGCCAACGACGCGGCCGCTGTGGACGCCATCACCAACATCCAGGCGCGCGTGCTGTTCACCGCTCCGCTGGTGGGATTTGCCGCCGCGCAGGTGGCAGCCAAGAACAACGGCATGTACGCCGAGGACGCCTTCACCCAGATCGTGCTGCAGCACGCCCAGGATGTCCGCCACTACAACGACAGCGTTGACGGCGTGCCGATCTTCGCCCCGCCCTATGAACATGCCTGGGAGGACTATGCCCTCCTGCTCGAGGAACTGGCCGCGGACGGCATCGCGGCCGGCCCTGACAACACGTACTTTTACAGCGACATCGCCGGCGGACACATCCTCCACGACCGGGCCTTCTATGCCGCCGTGGCCGGGAAAACCTGGTGCTGGTTCTTTCTCAACCACCCCACCCTGCTCCGCGACTACACCGACTACCACGGCTGGCCGCCGCTGCCGCCCCCCACCCCGCAGGTGGTCTACAACTGCGAGTTCCTGCCGCTCTGGCTGATGCCGCGCACAACCACCCTCGGCGCGATCATCTCTGCCAACAGCCTGCGCGACGAGGCCGGACGTGCCGGCGTGGACATGGCCGGCTTCCATGACGCCGACATGACCAACCGGGTCGAGACATGGTACGTGTACAGCGACTCCCACTGGGGACCCTGGTCGCAGATGGCCACCGACGGCGACAATCCGTTCCCCCTGGCCGGGCCGCTGCGCCCCGAGTACGACTATGCCGGCGCAGACGCCATGTTCCGCGTCTATGCCGCGGTGGACCGCATGACGCCCGGGCTGAGCGGCGGCAGCACGAACCGCGACGAAGTCCTCTGGACCGCGGCTGCCAAGGCGTTCGGAACCGTCGGCCCGGAAGGCGCCCGCATCGTCCCCAGCACCTACGGCCTGGTCCTGCCGGGCTTCACCGACGTGCGGCTGATCCCGGTGGACGCCTGCTCCGGCTCCGGCAACGGCACCTTCGACCTGGAGTGGCGGCGCCACATCGACGAGCACCTGCCTCTTTACATCGCCTCCGGCCCGCTCAACAATGGCTGCTGGTACTGCCTGCAGCTCGTGACCTGGGAGGCCCCGGCCTTCCGGCAGGAGGGAATCGACTGGCTCGCCGTCAACAGCTACCGCTGCACCCTGCCTTCGGGCGGCGGCGGCGGCGGCGGACGCGGCGGCGGAACGCGCAGGGGGCACTAGACAGAGGTCAGAGGTCAGAGGTCAGAGGTCAGAGGTCAGAGGTCAGCAGAGAAGCAGGAATGCGGATGGAGCGAACCGCAGATTGACGATGAAAGAGGTCTGGATCATGAAGGAGTGGTTCCGGAATACGGCTTTAACTTCAAAAATCGGCACTGGACATTCGTCAATCTGCGGTTCGCAGGTCGTCGATCTGTACCCCGTGCCGTGACAGCCCCGCAGCGCGACCCGGAAGCACAAACGCCATGACTGCCCCATATCCAACACGCCACGCCCGCTCCGGACAGGCCATGATCGAGCTGATGATGGGGATGATCATGATCCTGATCCTGCTGGCCGGCGCCGTGCAGTTCTTGGATGTCGCGGATGCGCACACCGGCATTGACTCCTGCATCCGCGGCGGCCGCAGCGAATCGGATATCCTCGGTTGCGGCTTCATCGCCATGTCCCCCCGCACCCTGGAGGACACGCCGCGCTACATCGAGACCTGGCAGCCGGGCGCGGACGGCCAGCGCTTCACGGCGGATGACCGCGCCACCTGCGGCTCGCCCGACGTGATCGGCGACATCGCCAATGGCAGCGTCAACGCCGCGACCGACTGGGACGCCTTCAGCCGCCTCGCGCGCCCGTCCTCCCTGGAGGCGCTGCACCAGAGCCCGGTGCCCCTGATGGCGCTGGGGTTCATCGGCATCCGCCAGACCACGGCTGTGCCGGTCTCGCAAATTGCGCAGGATCTTTTTTATGGCAGCGCCTCTGTGACCGTGCAGGAAGACTGCTGGATGCCGATCATGAACGGGCTCTATTAGATCGTTCCGTCGTAACATGCGATGCATTTGCGTCGCATCTTTATTTATGCAACGGCAAGGACACAGAGGGCACCGAGATCATATGAGAGCACTGAGTCAATTTCTGGTTGCCTGGGCCGGGAAGCCGACTGCGAAAAAAAATTCCTCTGTGGTCTCGATCTTCTCTGTGCTCTCGGTGTCCTAGGAGACTGTCGGATTTAGACTTTTGGTTGCGACCCGCCCCCTGCCGACAGTCTCCTAGTCGGGAATTGTTGGGTTGCGGACTGACCCCCGCCTTGGGCTTAGCGCTCGAAGGCTCGAATGGATTATGCAAAAAGTGTGCCATCCTGCTGTTGCGATGGGCCTGCTTCTGGCGCTTGCCTGGCCGACGGTTCTACCTGCCGAGGTGTTCATGCGCCTGGGGCGTGGCGCACAGGCGCTGGAGCAGCTCGGCGGCATCCAGTTACACCGCGCGGAGGTAAAGATCAACGGCCATCCCGGCAAACTTGTGGTCTATGGGTTTGACACCGCCGCCTCCCAGCTGGCGCCGGACCTGCGCAAGGCGCTCCCCATGCCGGAACTGGGGCCCGGGAAAACCATGGCCACGCATGTCGCGGGCGGCCAGTCCGCCACACTGCTGCTGCTGCCCGGCAGCGGACCGCGCAACTGTGTCGCCATCCTGATCGAGCAGACGGCTGATGCGCATCGGAAGACCAAGGACGCCCCGGCTGAGTGGCCGGGTGGCCTGGCCTACCCGGAGGCCGCGCTGCTCTTCTCCGCCGAAAACGTCCAGACCCGCACCACGCTGGCCGTGGCCACCACGGCGGATGCGCCCGAGGCCGCGTCCGGACGCATGGACGCGGTGCTGTCCGGCGCCGGGTGGGCGCGCATGCCGCCGCTGGCCGCCACGCCGGGGCTGACTCTCTATGCCCAGGGCAGCCGGATCTGCGCCTTCAGCGCCACGGCCGGGGACGCACCTGGCGGAAAGACCCGGATTACCGTATTGCAGCGCCTCGGCACCACGCCGTAAACCGGAAGGTGGAGGGTGGAAGGTGGAGGGTGGAAGGTGGAGGGTGGAGGGTGGAGGGTGGAAGGTGGAGGGTGGGCAAAGAGAGGGAAC
>JBAWXQ010000281.1:0-3364 GCA_037144015.1 bacterium | reverse complement strand
TTCCTCGTCACACGTCAGCAGAACCGCGCCCGACTCCTGTGCCACGGCCACGTAGATCGCATCCGCGCCACGCAGTGCCAGCTGCGCAGCAAGGTGTCCGGCGCGCCGGGCGAGCGTGGCATCCAAAGCATGCCAGATGTGGCCGGGCACAGCCTGCACAACCGCCACGGCCTCGGCGGCCATCGCCGGCTTATGCGTCTTGCGGGCCACCGTGGCGGAAACTTCCACCAGCAGCAGCCACGGATGCTCCAGCCGCGCCTTCTGCAGCAGCACCTGTCGCAGGCACGCCACACAGGCGGCATGCGCCGGCTCTTCGGCATCCGCCGCCGCCAGCCAGACATTGGCGTCGAGGGTTACTTTCATCGCCGATCCGCCGCAAGGATGGACGTGCAGGAGCGGGGATCCTTCGAGCCGCGCCGGATGCCGTCGCCGAGCTTTCGCATGCGGAGCAGCCAGGAATCCACCTCCTCCGTGTGCCCGGTTCCCGCAGGACTCGCTGCTTCATGCGCCAGATGCGTGCGCCCTTCGATCCACTGCAGGTACAGCGCCACCGTCACTTCCCGGACCGCGAGCCCTTCCTGGCTGCTGCGGGCCTTGACCTGGCGGTAAAGGGCGTCGGGTATGTCCACGGTCGTGCGCATAAATATAGATAAGCATATTTATGCTTTTGTGTCAACGGGGCAGATACCACCCTAATGTAATGGGTCAGTGACGGGGTGGCTGATGGATTCAGAAGTAGGTCGGCCATTCCTGGCCGACCTGGTCGGGCAGGAATGCCCGACCTACTCCTGCTTACTCAACCCGAATGCGGCCACCCCGTCACTGACCCGTTACGCCCCAAATTCTCGCAGAACGGGGACCCACCCTGCGGCACCTGTCGTGAACCTTTTTTGGATCGAGGCGTTTATAATCACGGAACTTGCTCTGCTTGGAGATGGCGAAATGCGCAGACTCTTTTCGTGGCCGGCTGTTGTGGCAGGGCTTCTGCTGGCCGCCATGCCCTTTTCCAGCCGGGCCCAGGCGGCCACGAACCAGGCGCCGGCCGTCCTGCAGCGGCTGCCGGACGTGGTCATCACCGCCTCGCGCGCATCCCGTCCCCTTCCGGATGAGCCCGGCACGGTCTACGTGTTCAGCCGGCAGGAAGATGCTGCCGCTGCCTCCGACCGCACGCTGCCGGACCTGCTGGCCGGCACACCATCGGTGATGCTTCAGAAAACCGCCTGCGGCCAGGGGTCGCCGTTCCTGCGGGGGTTCACGGGGTTCCGGACGCTTTGCCTGATCGATGGCGTCCGCCTGAACAACTCCGTGTTCCGGGACGGGCCGAACCAGTACTGGAACACCGTGGACCCGCTTTCGATCGACCGCACCGAACTGGTCATGGGGCCAGGTTCGGTCCTGTACGGCAGCGATGCGATCGGCGGCACGCTCAATGCCCTTCCGCTCGCACCTCCCCCCTGGAACGGGGCACCGGCCTGGACGCCGGAGGTCTTCTACCGCGGCGCCACGGCCGAGCGCTCCACCATCGGCCGCGTGCAGGTTGGCGGCCGGCCCGACCCGCGCGTCGGTTTTGTCGGCGGCTACTCGTACAAGGATTTCGGCGACCTCATCGGCGGCGACACCGTAGGGCGGCAGCGCCACACCGGCTACGGCGAGCAGGATTGGGACGCGCGCCTGGACATTTTCTTCAACCCCGACACGACCCTCACGCTCGCCCATCAGACCGTAACCCAGGACGACGCCTGGCGCACCCACCGCACGATCTACGGCATCGACTGGCAGGGACTCAGTCACGGCACGGACCTCATCCACTCCTTCGACCAGCAGCGCGACCTCTCCTACGCCAAATTTCGCACCGTCAACCTCGACGGCCCCGTGAACCGGGTGACCGTCACGCTCTCACAGCAGGTCCAGCAGGAGGATCAGTACACCGTGCCGGGAAGCCCTACGGCCGACCGCGTGCGGCAGGGGTTCGATGTCTCCACCCGGGGCGCTGCGCTGCAACTGGAGTCCGACACCCGTTTCGGCAACTGGGTGTACGGGGCCGAGTACTACCGCGACGGGGTGGACTCCTACAACCGCAAGTACCGCCCCGATGGTTCGCTCAGCAGCGTCGGCATCCAGGGGCCGGTGGCGGATGATGCCACCTATGACACGCTCGGCCTCTATGTGCAGGACACGATCAAACTCTGCCACGGCTGGCTCGACGTAATCCCCGGCGCGCGCTACACCCTCACGAGCGTGGCCGCCGACCGCTTCCAGGATCCGGTGACCAAGCTGGCGACCTCCCTGGCGAACGACTGGGAGGCGGTGGTGGGCTCTCTGCGCCTGCTCTGCCCGCTGACCGCCAATCGCGAACACGTCGTCTTCGCCAGCGTGGCCCAGGGGTTCCGCGCCCCCAACCTTTCGGACCTGACGCGCCTCGACGTGGCCCGCAGCGGCGAGCTGGAGGTCCCCAGCCCGAACCTCGACCCGGAGAAGTTCGTTTCCGGCGAGATCGGAATCAAGACAAAGTGCGGCCCCATTTCTGCCCAGGCCGCCTGTTACTACACGATGATCGATGACATGATCGTCCGTGCGCCAACCGGCGAGATGATCGGCAGCCTGCGGGAGGTCACCAAGCGTAACGCCGGCTCCGGCTACGTGCAGGGCGCGGAACTGACGGCGCAGTACGCATTCACCCCCCAATGGTCCGCGCGCGTCGCCGGGTCGTGGATGGACGGCCGGGTCGACGCCTACCCGACCACCACGGCGGCAAAGGAGCGCGGCTACCTTTCGCGCGTGATGCCGCCCTCGGCTACGGCGGCGGTCCGCTGGCAGACGGAAAGCGGCAAATACTGGTGCGAGGCGGCCGCGAACATGGCCGACAAGTCGGACAAGCTCTCCGTGGACGACACGCGCGACACCCAGCGCATTCCGCCGGGCGGCACGCCGGGATACGCCGCATGCCATCTGCGCACCGGCGCGCAGATCACGGAGTATCTCCGCCTCACCGTGGCGCTGGAGAACATCTTCAACGAGGACTACCGCATCCACGGCTCCGGCGTGAATGAGCCCGGCCGGAACCTGGTCGTTACCGCACGGACCCGGTTCTAGCAGCCTGTCGGACTTAGCCTTGTGGAGACACAAATCGTCTGCCGACCAGGCTGCTAGTTTGGGGGACGCAACCGCCAAGCGCTGGACAACAGTGCAATACGGTATCAAAAAGAGCAACGGAACAATTATTCTGCCTGTAATCGAGTCTTCGTAACCCGCTGGCAGCGGGTTGCTCAACTAGGAGACTGTCGGCACGGGGCGGGTCGTAACCAAAAGTCTAACTGGCTGGCTGATTGACTCAAGTGACCCCAACGGGTGGTGGTGTCGAATG
>JBAWXQ010000280.1:0-3375 GCA_037144015.1 bacterium | reverse complement strand
CGCCCGGACCGTCGGGATGCGCCGCGACGCGACGACCGCCGCGACGACCGCCGCGGCCCGCCCGGGCGCGGCCCCAGCGCCACGGGGCGCCCGGAGCAGGGACATACGCCGCAGGATCAGGTTCGCCCCGGTGGTCTGGTCGCCGACGCGGAGACCGAGCGCCGCCGCGCCGCGCATGCCGCCTGGCAGCCGGAATCGTTCCAGGTGCCGGCGGAAGAGGGTAAGACGCGCTTCCAGGATTTCGACCTCCCGCCCGAGGTCATGCACGCCATTGCCGACCTGGGTTTCCAGTTTTGCACGCCCATCCAGGCGCAAAGTCTGGCCCATGCGCTTGCCGGAAAGAACGTGGCCGGCCGCGCGCAGACTGGCACCGGCAAGACTGCTGCCTTCCTGATCGCCCTGCTCACACGCTACCTGCGCCACCCGGCCGGACGCCCGTCCAAGGTCGCCACGCCGCGCGCACTGGTCATCGCCCCGACCCGTGAACTGGTCATCCAGATCTGCCGCGACGCGGACAGCGTGGGCAAGTACTGCGGCCTGCGCTACCTCGCGGTCTATGGCGGCATGGACCACGACCGCCAGCGCCGCGAACTCACCGCCGGCCCCGTGGACCTGCTCGTGGCCACCCCCGGCCGCCTGCTCGACTATGTCCAGAGCCGGGTGATTGATCTCTCCCAGGTGGATACGCTGGTCATCGACGAGGCCGACCGCATGCTGGACATGGGGTTCATCCCGGATGTCCGCCGCATTGTCAGCCGCCTGCCGCCGGCAGACCGCCGCTGCACCATGCTCTACAGCGCCACGCTCGACGACGAGGTCATGCGCCTGGCGGCGCAGTGGATGACCGCCCCCGTGCGGATCGAGATCGAAGCGGACCACGTGGCCGTGTCCACGATCACGCAGCAGGTCCTGGTGGTGGCCGCCCGCGAGAAATTCACCGTCCTCTACAACCTGCTGCGCCTCCACGCCGACCGCCGCGTGCTGGTCTTCTGCAACCGCCGCAACAACACCGAGTACGTTTCCGAGAAGCTGCGCCGCCACGGCATTGCCTGCGAAATGCTCTCCGGCGACGTGCAGCAGAGCCGCCGCCTGCGCGCGCTGGAGGACTTCCGCTCCGGCAAGGTGCGCGTGGTGGTCGCCACGGACGTGGCCGGCCGCGGGATCCATGTCGACGACATCGGCTTCGTGGTGAACTACGACTTCCCGTACGAGCCCGAGGACTACGTCCACCGCATCGGCCGCACCGGCCGCGCCGGCAACGCCGGAACCGCCATCTCCTTCGCCGATGAGAACGAGTCGTTCATCATCCCCGACATCGAGAAGTTCATCGGCGAACCGCTCAAGTGCACGCACCCGGACGAGGAGATGCTGAAGCCGCCGCCTGCGGAGCACCGCGGCGGCCGCCACGCGGATGGCGCGGCGCGTCATGCTGCGCCGGCACAGGATTCTCCGGCCGGGAAACCGGCGCCGCACCCGGAACCTGCCGCGCACACGCCGGAGGAGCCGGAGCGGGCTGCGCCGCATGCCGGCCACGCGCCGGAATGGCCGGACACGGTGCCGGAGGCCCCGGTGCCCCGCGAGGTCCGGAAGCCGCAGCCCGCGTCACGCGCGCCTGCGCACCCGCAGCCGGCCGTGACGCCCATCCTGCCTTCCACCCGGCGGAAGTCCGAGCAGTGGACGCCGGGCGCGCCCTAGGAACCTGTCGGATTTAGGCTTTGGATCGATCCGTCACCTTCTGCCGACAGGTTCCTAGTTGCGCAACCCGCTGCCCGCGGGTTGCGAAAACTCAATTACAGACAGAAAGATTGTTCCGGCGGCTCTTTTGGTTGCGTATTACACTGTTTTCCGGCGCTTGACCGTTGCGTCCCCCAAACTAGCAGCTTGGTCGGCACAAAGCTTGTAATAGTACAACGCTAAATCCGACAAGCTGCTAGCACCCGGGTCGGTCCTAGGAGACTGTCGGATTTAGCCTTTTGGTTGCGCCCCGCCCCATGCCGACAGTCTCCTAGTCGGGAAACCCGCCGTAAACGGACAGGCCCACGGCACCAAAACCAGAAAGTTAGCTGTTTTGCCAGACCTTTGGCATCTACTTGCACGCAGATCTGTCGCTTGGCGGCGGGTTTCCAAAACTAGCAGCCTGGTCGGCAGACGGTTTGTGTCTATACAAGGCTAAATCCGACAGGCTGCTAGGCTTGTGGAGGCACAAACCATTTTCCGGCCAGTCTGCCATGCCCTTTTTCACCGACACCCACGTCCACTTCGACGCCTCGTCCGCCGCCACCGCGGCCAGCGTGCAGCGCGCGCTGGCGGCGAACGTCACCCGCCTCCTGGCCGTGGGCGGCAGCGCCGAACTCAACGCCGCGGCCCTTGCCGCCGCCCGTGCCTTTCCGCAACAGGTGCGCCTCGCGCTGGGGTGGGATCGGGATCAGGCGGGACAGTGGGAAAGCGCATCAGTGCGTCAGTGTGTCAGTGCGTCCGTGCACACCGCTGCGCCCTCTTGCGATTCTACTGACGCACGGACGCACCGGCTCACTGACGCACTGACGCACCGGCTCACTGACGCACTTCCCCGAGACCTTGCCCTGGCGGCCATCGGCGAGATCGGGCTGGACTTCCACTACCACCCGGACACCCGGACGGCGCAGTGCGCGCTCTTCGCGGCGATGCTGCGCCTGGCGGATGCTCGCGACCTCCCCGTCATCATTCACTCGCGCGAAGCCGACGACGACACCCTGCACGTGCTGGACACAGCCAGCTCCAAAACGCGCCGCGGCAGCGGCGCGTTGGGCGTGGTGCACTGCTATACCGGCGGGCCGGACTTCGCCCGCGCCCTGCTGGACCGCGGCCTCTACCTGAGCTTCAGCGGCATTCTCACGTTCCGCAATGCGGACATGCTGCGCGGCGTGGCGCGCCTCGTGCCCGCCGACCGCCTGCTGATCGAGACCGACTCGCCCTTTCTCGCGCCTGTGCCGCGGCGCGGGGAGCGCAACGAGCCGGCCTTTGTGGTGCACGTGGCCGAGCAGCTGGCCACGCTGCGCGGCGTGCCGCTGGAAACGCTCGCGGACCTGACCAACCAGAATGCCGAGCGGCTGTTTGGGCCGTGGCCGGTGTAAGACCGTTCCCGGTTGCCCCTCGTGCAGGGAAAAGTAAGAAACAGTATGGCCACAGGTGAAGCGGACACGAAGGGGAGAAAGGGGAGAGGAAGGACACAGAGGTTGGGGACTTTTTTTGCTACGGATACCGCGGATTTTCGCGGATTTTTGGGGGCCGGGGATGGCTGGCGCCAGGTAGGCTTGTAGATCATGCAGGTTTGCCCACCAAACGAACCCTACACGAACTACATGTGCTTCCATGATTTCATAAGTCCACCAACGT
>JBAWXQ010000279.1:0-3408 GCA_037144015.1 bacterium | reverse complement strand
TGGCGATGCGGAGCACGCCGGATGGGGAATCCGGGGCTGGCCGCTATGCCGAATCGACCGGCGACCTGTGGGATTTGCGCTACTTCGGGCACTACCCGATCGTGGATGCCCAGTTCGAGATCAAGGCGCCGCTGGCGATCGAAATCCGCGCGTTCGGTCCGTTCCTGCCGGGTGATGCGACGGAGTCGAACACGCCGGCGATCGTGTTCGAAGTGAGGCTGGCGAACACCGGGGACAAGCCGCTGGACGCGGAGATCTTCTTCACGCCGCCCGCGCCGCCGCACAAGGCGACAGGCAGCCGTGCGTTCAGCGAAGGGAAATGGCAGGGGAGCGTGGTCCGCCATCCGATGGTGAAAGCCATTCCGATGATGGGTCAGCGCCCGATCGAGCATGAGTTCGCCGTGGCGGTGGAGGGGGGCGCGGCGGCGACGGACGAGAAGGGGCTTTCGGCCTCGTTCCGGGTCAAGCTGGCGCCCGGAGCCTCGGCCCGCACGCGCTTCATCCTCGCGTGGTGGCAGCCCTACATCCGCGACGCCGGCAACCGGGGCGAAAAGCTGAAGTATGTGGAGCGCTTCGCCGATGCCGCCGCCGTGGCCCGTCACGCCATGGCGCAGCACGAAACCTGGCTCAAGCGCATCATCGCCTGGCAGGGCGCCATCTACGCGCACGAGGAGTACTCGCCGGCCATGCGCGAGGCGCTGGTCAACTCCTGCTACTGCCTGTGCAAGAACGCGCACTGGATCGCCAAATGGCGGCCGGACGACTGGTACGGGCCGGAGGGGCTGTTTCTGGTCAACGAGAGCTACACGACCTGCCCCATCAGCGAGACGCTGGTCTGTCATTCCACGCATTTCCCCATGCTGTTCTTCTTCCCGGAACTGGAGCGCACGACGCTGAACGCGTTCCGGCATTTCCAGTTGAGTACGGGCGAACTGCCTTTCGGGCTCAGTTTTGGATTCGGGGCGCGGGCCCCGAACTACCAGTGCCAGCATCCCAGCACCACGAGCGTGTACATCGACACCATTTGTCGCCACTGGCTCCGGACGGATGACGATGCATTCCTGAAGGACTTCTACCCCTCGGCCCGCGCGGCGCTGACGTACATGGAGTTTCTGGACACGGACTCGGACGGGTTGATCAATGAGCATCCGCATGCGTTGCCGGGCGAGAACTGGCCGGCGAATGTGGGCTGGGACCAGTGGCCGCAGCGCGGCACCTCCGGCTACAACGGCCCCATGTCGCTGATGGCCTGCCTGGCGCTGGAGAAGATGGCCCGGAAGGTCGGCGACACCGAGACGGCGGACAGATGCCGCTCGCGCGTCGAGCGCGGGCGCAAACGGCTGGAGGAGATCCTCTGGAACGGCGAGTACTACCGGCTCTGCGCCGATCCGGCGACCGGTCACAAGGACGACACCTGCCTCTGCGCGCAGGTCTGCGGCACCTGGGCCGCCGCGTACCTGGGCCTGGAGAGTCCGATGCCGGAGGAGCGGGTCGATTCCGCCCTGAAGTCGATCCTGCGCCTGAACAGCAACCTCTCTGAATACGGGTTGACCCTGGCGGCTTCGCCGAAAGGCGAACAGGTGTATTCCAACCTGAATCAGCGTTGCGATTTCCCGCGCGACCCATTCCCGATCTTCGACTTCATCGTCACGGCGATGTGCGAGTATCGCAAGGTGGGCAAGGACGGCTGGTGGGGCACCGACCGGATGCTGGAGGCGCTCTTCCGCAAGGCCAACGCCATGCCCTGGGGCTGGCCCTGCAACATGCACGGCGTCGACGGATTTACCGGCCACGGCCACGATTACCAGGACGGCCTGTCGATCTGGATCCTGCCGCTGGCGATGAAGGGGCAGGACGTAAAGTCAGGCACCGGCCCCGGCAGCCTGGTGCACGAGATTCTTACCGCAACAAACAAGGAGACCCGCACATGAAGATCGCGATCATCGGAGCAGGTTCGATGGTGTTCTCGAAGAACGTCATCTCGGACATCCTGTATTTTGACGAACTCAAGAACGTCAGCTTCAGCCTGATGGACACGGATCCCGAGCGTCTGGCCGTGGCCGAGGCCCTGGCGCGCTCGATCAACGCCACGCGCGGGGCCAGTGCCGCGATCAAGGCCACCACGAACCGCAAGGCCGCCCTCGCGGGCGCGGATGTGGTCATCAACACGATCGGCGTCGGCGGGTTCGCGGCCACGAAAAAGGATCTCGAAATCCCGATGCGCCATGGCCTCAGGCAGACCATCGGCGACACGCTCGGGATCGGCGGCATCTTCCGCACGCTGCGGTCCCTGCCGGTCGTGCTCGACATGTGCCGCGACATGGAGGAGGTCTGCCCCCAGGCCCTGCTCCTGAACTACGTGAACCCGATGGCCACGCACTGCATGGGCATCGCTCGCGCCACGAAGATCCGCGCCGTCGGCCTCTGCCATGGCGTCCGCTACACCCGCGGCCGGGTCATCATGCTCGCGCGCCTGGCCGAGATGAGCGCGAAGGAGCGCTCCGCGCTCATGAAGGGCTGGGATCCGACCGAGACCGGCGTGCCCCAGCTCGGTGACTTCTACCACCAGTGCGTCATGGACGAGAAGGTCGAGACGCTCTGCGCCGGCATCAATCACATGGCGGCCATCCTGACGCTGCGCGAAAACGGGAAGGACCTGTACCCGCTGGTCCGGAAGGCCGCAGGCTTCAAGCCCCTGTGGGACCTCGAGCCGGTGCGGCTCGACCTCTTCCAGCGGCTGGGCTACTTCCTCACCGAGACGAGCGGCCACATGGCCGAGTATCTCCCCTGGTACATGAAGAGCGACTCGGAGATCAAGCGCTGCTCGCCGATGTTGCGGCCGCTCATCTACCTGAAGACCTGCAACGACCTCGCCGCGATCTTCAAGGAATACAAGCGCAAGGCGAAGACCCGGGAGCCCTTCATCCGCCCCGATGAACCGGTCAGCGCCGAGTACGCCTCGCGGATCATCCTGGCCAAAGCCACGAATCGGCCGTATCTCTTCAATGGCAATGTGCCGAACCCCGGCGGGTCGCTGATCTCGAATCTGCCCGGCGACGCCTGCGTCGAGGTGCCGTGCGCGGTGGACGGGACCGGCGTGCATCCCACTCGGGTCGGCGACCTGCCGCCGCAGCTCGCGGCCCTGATGCGCACCAACATCAATGTGCAGGACCTCACTGTCCGCGCGATCCTCGAGGAGAAGAAGGAGCACCTCTACCACGCGGCCATGCTCGACCCGAACACCTCCGCCTCGCTCACGCTGCCGCAGATCTGGAAGCTGATGGACGAGATGATCGTCGCCCATGGACGCGGCCTGCCGCGTTTTGCGAGATGAGGAGTCAGGGTATTTTGTGGCAGCAATTTTCATTAGGGCATTTTCGGCGCGGCATGAAGAGAAGACGGCTCAGC
>JBAWXQ010000278.1:0-3477 GCA_037144015.1 bacterium | reverse complement strand
ATATGTGAGAAAAGTTAATATATCCAACAAACCTAGCTATATTTAAAAATTTTAAGGTCGCTGTAAATATTTCTCACATATCCGAATATGTGATAACATGCAAAGTCACACTCGAAAAAGTCATCCGGAAGGCCCGAGAGCGAGAACCCGGATTCCGGGTCCTGCCGTTTGTGGTTTGAAAGCGCCTTTTTTTTTGCTAATCTCTGACATTCATTTCGGAACGGCCTCGGCCGTCCGGGAAGATGCGGACGGCAATGGCGCAGAGGGCGCTCCGATTGGAGCCGGCCGCGGGAGAGAGACATGAGCCAGCATTCGAGCCTCAAGAGCGGCAACAAAATCGCCGCCAAGCGCAATGTTCTGAAACGCTTCGAGCGCGTGGAACTCCTGAAGAAACGCGGCCAGTGGAAAGAGGGCGACCGCGGGCTTGGCCTGCGGAAAACCAAGGCCGACGCGTAATTTTCGCGCGTCGCGGCGAACATCCGGTCGACCATGCGCGGCATGCCATCCATTTTGCTGCCGGTCCTGCTGGCGACCACTTTGGCCGCAGCCGAGACCCGCGTGCGCGTCACGGCTGAACACACCAACCTGCGATACCAGAACGCCGACAATGTTGAAGTTGCCTGCGTGGTCGCCAAGGGGCAGGAACTGATCGTGCGCGGCCCGCTGGAGGGCAACTGGCTGCCGGTCATACCGCCCGACGATGTCAGCGTCTGGGTCTATGCCGAACTGGTGCGCAAGGGCACCATCATCCGCGATAAGACCCAGCTCCGCTCCGGCCCCGGCCTCAACTTCCGGGTGGTTGGCAGCCTGGACCACGACATCCCCGTAGAATCGCGCGGCCGGCTGGGAGACTGGCTGAAGATCAAGCCGCCGGAAAGCTTCCCTCTCTGGGTCAGCCGCACCGCCATTGCCGTGGCGCCGACTTCCGTCGTGCCGGACATCCTGAACCTCTCCCCTGCCCTGGCCACAGGACTCCTCTCCGCCCTGGCCGACACCCAGGCCACGGGCAGCACCACCAACGACGCGGCGGAAGCCGCCGCGGCCGTGCACGTGCTGCTGCCGGCACCACGGGAGTCCAACACCGTCTTTCGCACCCCTCTCCCGGTCGAACTGGTCTACCTGCCGCTTGCGGCATCTCCGCTGCAGGGGCGCCGGGTGCGGATCACGGGCGCCGTGCGGGCGAGCGTTCCAGGCACAACCCTGGCGTCCAACGTCACCTGCCGCATGTCCGGACCGGACCGCTCCGGCGGCATCGTCACCTTCTGTCAGGTGCTGGCACCCGCCCCGCTGCTTGCCACCCTGCCTGCCGGAACCCGGGTGACCATCGAAGGCCCGGCCTGGTGGCTGAAGAGCGAGATCACACCCGTGGTGCAGGCAGAGAAGGTGAGTGTGGAATAGTGACCGTAAAAGCGCAAGGGCGGACGCCCGCAACCCAACGAATGAACACGTCAAGGACACTGAGAACACAGAGAACAACAGAGAACACAGAGAAATGCCTGTCCTCGGCCGGCGAGCCGGCCGCCACAGCATGAAATTTGCTCTGTGCTCGCTTTCTTTCTCTGCGGCCTCGGTGTCCTTCCATTTGCGTCTGCAAGATGCGACGCATATGCATCGCATGCGATAACAAAAGATCTAACGCCTGCCACCTATCCATGCACCTCCTCAAAACACCCTCCGACATGCAATGCTGGGCGCTGGAACAGCGGGCCGGCGGCTGCCGCATCGGCTGCGTTCCCACCATGGGGTGTCTCCACGAAGGGCACCTTTCCCTGGTGAAACAGGCGCAGGCGCGCGCAGACCAGGTGGTGGTGACGATCTTCGTGAACCCCACGCAGTTCGGCCCCAACGAGGATTTCAGCCGCTATCCGCGCACCGTCGAGCGTGACCTGGATCTCTGCCGCGCCGCCGGCGTGCAGGCCGTTTTCCTGCCGCAGGCCGCCGCCCTGTACCCCGCGGATCACAGCGTGTACGTGGTCGAGGAACGGCTCGGCGGCGGCCTGTGCGGCGCCTCGCGGCCCGGACACTTTCGCGGCGTCTGCACGATTGTGGCCAAGCTCTTCAACCTGACCCTGCCGCATGTGGCTGTCTTCGGCCAGAAGGACTTCCAGCAGGCGGCCATCATCCGCCGCATGGTGCGCGACCTGAACTTCCCGGTTGAAATCGTGGTCGCCCCCACCCTGCGCGAGGCAGACGGGCTGGCCATGAGCTCGCGCAACCGCCTGCTCGCCGCCGACGAGCGCAACCGCGCGCTGGGCCTCAGCCGCGCACTGCACCTGGCGCAGGAAGCCTGCGCGGCCGGCGAGACCGATGCCGCGGCCATCTGCCTGCGCCTGCGCGACACGCTCACAGGCCAGTATGGCCTGCGCGTGGACTATGTCGCGGCCGTGGATGGCGACACGCTGGAGCCCGCCGCAACGTTGCGCCCTGGCGTCGTGATCGCCCTTGCCGCCATGGCCGGCAACACGCGGCTCATCGACAACGCGGTGTTGCAGTAGATGCGGCGGGAACCCGCGTGGAGGGCGCATGTCCCGCGGCAGGCCGCGCCGCACAGCGGCGCGCGGCAGTTGCGCCCGCAGGCTTCCCCGTCAACTCTGCCCTGCGCCCCGGCCTGGGCAACCACGGATTCGCGCTTGTCGGCCGGACCTTTATGCCGCTACCATCCGCACCAACAGATGAGTACTGCCGCACACCCGACGCCGCCCCTGCTGACGCTGGTCATCGAGCGCTCTACTTGCCGCCCGGGCTGGGCGCTGTTCCGGGATGCCGACTGCCTGCTGGAAACGATATCGGACGAGGAGCCATCGCGCGCGCCGGGCTGGCTGGCGCGCCTCGGCGACGCGCTCGCGAAGAACCATGTTTCACTGGCAGAGGTCGATCGGTTTGCCGCCGGGCTCGGGCCGGGCTCCTTCTCCGGCACGCGCGCCGCCGTGGCCGCGCTGCAGGGGATGGCGCTGCCGGGAGGAAAGCCGCTGACAGGGGTCAGCAGCGCAGCGGCGCTGGCCTTCGATCTTCTCACCGCACGCGCGGCCCGCGGATTGCAGACGCCCATGGCCGTGGTCGGCGATGCCCGGCGCGAGCGCCTCTGGTGCGCCGTGTATGCGTTGGAGGGGCCCCGCCTCGTGGTTGGCAGCAGGAAGAAATCCTGCGGGAACCTTCCACCCGTGTGCGCGGACCGGGAAACTTTTGCCACAACCCCACCCGCCCACGACGCCGCCGACTTCACGCTGACCCCGTGGGCTGACCTGCCGCAACACCTGCCACCCGGCGCTGTTGTGATCAGTCCCGACTGGGATCGCATCGGCACACGCCTGTCTGATGTTCTGCCTGCAGCGCAGCTTGTGGCAGGTGTGTGCATGCCGACCGCTGCCGGTGTCGGCCGGCTGCTCCTGGCCGACCCCGCCTCGGCCCGGGCTGAACCCGCGCCAATCTACCTGCATCCAGCCGTGGCCGAGGTGCGTATATGAGCGCCGGCCTTGT
>JBAWXQ010000277.1:0-3491 GCA_037144015.1 bacterium | reverse complement strand
GCCGCACCCGTGGCCGCACCTGTCGCCGCGCCTGCCGCAGAAGCCCCTGCAGCCGCCCCCGTGGCCGCTCCTGCCGCAGAGGCCCCTGCCGCAGAAGCCCCCGCCGCCGCACCCGCCGCAGAGGCCCCTGCAGCCGCGTCCGTTGCCGCCCCTGTAGCCGTGCCGGTTGATTCCGCGCGCGATGCGCTGGTGTCCGAGGTTGTGACGCTGGAGCGCCTGCGCAAGAGCGCGCTGCGCGAGTATGGCCTGGCCAGTCTTGCGGCCGGACGCAAGGCCATGCGCGGCGGCGATTTCGAGGAGGCCCGGAAGCAGTTTGTCATGGCCGACACCTACATCCCGGATAATCCCGAGACCCGCGCCGCACGCGATGAGGCCCGGATCGGCATCCGCGAGGCGCTCTACCGCAATGCCCAGCTCATGTGGAAGAAGGGCGACCGTGAGAAGGCGCTGCAAATCGCGCGCCAGGCGAGCGAAAAGGGGCATGCCGATGCAGCCAAGCTGGCCGCGGAGATCCAGAAGGAGATAGAGAACCCGCCCAAGGTCGCGCCGCCCAAGGAAATGGCCCGCATGCATGAGGCCACCTACAAGGAGGATCGCGACGACACCCTGCGGCACCTGCGCCTCGCCCGGCAGCACTATATTGTTGGCGAGTACGACCGTAGCCGCCAGGAGCTGGAGGTCATCCTCCGCGACCACCCCTATAACACCGAGGCCATGGAAATGCTCCGGAAGCTCGGCGACCGCACCTACGACGTTTCCAACGAGGAGTTTGAAGCCACCCGCTCCCGCATGGTTCGCGATGTCAAGGCCAGCTGGAGCCCCCGGCGCTATGCTCTCGACACCGTGGACATCAAGGAGCCGAATGTCGGACAGTCCTCCGGCAAGGTGCTGTTGCCGGGCGGCATCACCCTGGAGCAGTCGATCGAGCAGAAGATGCGCGGCATTGTGATCCCGGAGATCAACTTCCGCAACGCCAACATTTCCGACGTGATCGCGTTTTTCGAGAATTCCAGCCGCGAATACGACGACCCGTCGCTGCCGCCCGAGAAGCGCGGCGTCAATTTCGTGCTGCGTGGCGTCACCGTGGCCGCGCCCGCGGCAGCCGCGCCTTCCGCCGATCCGTTTGCCACGGACGCAGCCGCGCCCATGGCCGGAGGCACCGCGCCCATCACCTTCTCCGCCCGCTTCGTCTCCCTCTGGGATGCGCTCAAGATCGTCACCGAAGTGGCCAACTTCAAGTTCCGCATCCGCGGCAATGTCGTGATTGTCATGCCGCTGAACGTGACGGACGAGAACATGGAAACCCGCTCCTACACCGTCATGCCGAATGTGATCGAGCGCGCCACCGGCGTGGCCCGCGACCTGAATTCCGCCCGCGGCGGCGGCCTGGGCGGGGCCGATGCCACGATCACGGCCGAGACGCTCGGCCCGCAGCAGGACCTCAAGAAGCTCTTTGGCGAGCTCGGCGTGCAGTGGCCGGTCGGGTCCTCGATTTCCTACCTCTCCATCATCGGCAAGCTGCGCGTGGTCAACACCACCGACAACCTGGCGATCTTCGAGAAAGTCCTCGAGGAGATGAACGTCACGCCGCGCCAGATCGAAATCGAGGCGCGGTTTGTCGAGGTGTCGCAGACCGACCTGGATTCGCTGGGTCTGCAGTGGTACCAGAACAACCTGATCAGCCACAATTCGCCCTTGAACGGCGGCGGGCAGCTGGGCGCCGGAACCGTGGAGATCAACCCCACGACGTACGAAAACAACCCCTACGATGTGTCCCAGGGGCTGCGGTACCTGGCCGGCGGCGCGCTCGGTTCATCGGTATCCGCGGCCGACAGCGTCCTGAACGTGCGTGGCGTGTTCGACCAGTTTGACGTTTCCGCGGTTCTCCACATGCTGAGCCAGCGCTCCAACACCGACCTGCTCTCTGCACCCAAGGTGGTGACCAAGGCCGGCCAGGAAGCGGTGATCAAGGTGATCACCGAGTACATCTACCCGACCCAGTTCACGGTGACCGGCCTGCAGAACAACACCGGCGGCAACACCACCACCACGACCACCACCGGCGCCGTGGTTGAGCCGGGCGGATTCCAGACGCGCGAGGTCGGCGTGATCCTGCAGGTGGTTCCGGAGGTGAGCGCCGAGGGGCAGATGATCAACCTCACGATGAATCCGCAGGTGGTCTCGGAGCCCATCTGGAAGAACTACGGCTCGCGCATCCCCGTTCCGAACAGCGGTACGCCTCCGCAGTACATCGAGCTGCCCATGGAACAGCCGTTCTTCAAGGTGCGCTCGGTCTCGACCAGCGTCTCGATCTACAACGGCGCCACCGTGGTGATGGGCGGAATGATCACAGAGAACCGCGTTGCCACGGAGGACAAGATCCCGTTCCTGGGTGACCTGCCGTACGTCGGGCACCTCTTCCGCAGCAAGGCGGAGCAGTCCGAGAAGCGCAACCTCCTGATTTTTGTGACTGCCCGGCTGGTGGACCCGGCCGGCAGGTCTGTGAAGACCAGCATGGAGCCGATCCTGAGCGGCAAAAAGGTGAACGACGCAGTGAAGCCGGCCACACCGTAAGGCCGCCCGCCGCTCGAACGAATCGGCCTTCGTGACCTTGCCGTACCCGTTCCAGACGGACCGCGCGACATGGACATTTTCGTAGCGCGCGACTCCGCTTGCGGGTCTTTTTGCGATGAGGATCAAATTTTTGACCCCGACACCGTTTGGTTTATGGGCGTAGTCCGCCTTGCAAAAGTTACCCCATCGTTTGTTCGCGGCACAGCCGCGCGGCAGGCGAGTTCCAGATCGTCCCGTTGTTGAGATGAAACGGATTGCCCTAACGGGAGGAATCGCCTGCGGCAAGAGCGCGATGGCTGGATTTCTTGCGGATTTTGGGTGCGACGTGCTGGATGCGGATGCGCTGGTGCACGTCTTGGAATCTCCCGGCGGTGCGGCCGTGAAGCCGATTGTGGAGGCTTTCGGGCCGGAGGTGCGGGCGCCGGATGGCGGCATTGACCGCCGGCGCCTGGGGCAGGTGGTGTTTGCCGATGACCCTTCCCGGCTGCGCCTGAACCGCATCGTGCACCCGCTGGTTCGGGCAGAATTGGCACGCTGGCTGGCGGCTCCGGGTGAGGGCCACAAGGTCGCGGTCGTCCCCCTGCTGTTTGAGGCCGGATGGGATGGAGCGTGGGATGCCGTGGTTTGCGTCGCCTGCACGGAGGCGGAGCAGCTGCGGCGCCTGCGAACACGCGGGCTGTCCGAAGATGCGGCGCGCGCGCGGGTGGCTGCACAAATGCCGGTAGCCGAAAAGGTGCGCCGCGCCAGCCACGTGGTTTGGAATGACGGAGACTTGCAGACGCTGCGCCGCGAGGCGGCCCGGCTGATGGCAGAATGGGCGGAGAGTACAACATGAGCGAAGAGAACCAGCAGACACCCTCGAATCCGGATCATAGCGGCCATTCGAATCGCCCCGAAGGCCGCCCCGAAGGCCGCCC
>JBAWXQ010000276.1:0-3508 GCA_037144015.1 bacterium | reverse complement strand
CCACCGGGGGACAGAATCTGCATCCGTTCCAGCACATGCGCCCGGACCTGCGCCGGAGTTGCGCGATTGAGGATGGTCCGCGTGTCACACCCCCCGCCCCAGAAGCAGATGTCCCGGCCGAACTCGCGCTTGAGCTTATCGGGATCCATGTCGCGGCAGGTGGTCTGTACCGGGTTGATCACCTCGTAGCCGGCCTCGATGAGGTCGGGCAGGAGTGGATAGATGGACCCGCAGGAATGCAGGAAGGTTTTCATGCGGCTGTGCCGGCGCACATAGGCACATAATTGAGCGTGCCGCGGCTTGAACAACCGCCGGTAGATTTCCGGCGACATGAAAGGTCCGCTGTCCATCCCCAGGTCATCCCCGAACCGCAGAATATCGCAGACATCGCCCACCGCCACGCAGACTTTTTCCAATGTCGCCAGGTGCCGTTCCATCAGCGCGTCGAGCAGTTTCCGGACGGCATCCGGTTCGGTGTAGATGTCCATCAGAAACTGATCCATGCGCCGCAGGAACGTTCCCCACTCGAACAGGTTGCAACCGCAGACAATCATCAGCGCGCGGTCCGAGGAAGCCCGCAGGGCGACGGCACGTTCGCGCAGCGTCGTCCAGAAACCGGGGTCCCCTGCATGGTCCCAGGGGCTATGCGCCAGCGCAGCCCAGAGAACCTTCCCCATCGCCTGATCCAACCCGGAGAAATCATCGGGATAGCCGTCCAGATAGGGAAAACAAGACTGGTCATAGAAGGTGCCGCCGGCCGGCATGTGGGCGATGTCCGTGCCATCACGATGGCGCGCGATGTGCGAACCATCCGGCTGGAGTTCCGGATGAAACCACTGTGGATACTGCGCCGGTTGTCCGTCCGCGAGCTGGACGTCATACCAGTCCTTGTCCTGCGTATTGAACATGCGCCCGATGTCCAGCACATCGGCCCCGAGGCGGTCCAGCACGGACTCCTCGGGTTGGGCCAATTGCTGGACAACGTCGTAGAGGCGGGTATGCCCGGTTGTGATCCCCAAATGCCTCTTCAGGTTTCCGTAGGCAATGGCGGAAATCCCCGAACTTGGCGTGGCGCCGAGATCCGCCGGAACCCGGTCCGGTTGGCGGTGTTCGATGGCGGCAAGAACTCGTTCGCGTGGAGTCATGAGTGACACCTCAGATGCCAGACTGATTCGCTCCCTTCAGGGAGCACCCACTCGTTCGGCGCGGCGGCGGGAAGCGGGATGAACGGCCCATCATCGGACGAACCCACCAGCAACTCTTCCGCCCGGGTTGTCCGGATGCGGCACGGTTGTCCGGCCAAGGCGCGCACGAACGCGGACACGAGATGCCCGTCTGCCCACTCCATGCCAACCTCGAACCCGCCGCGCGCGCGCAGGCCGCGCACCGATCCGCCGGCCCAGGTTGCCGGCAACGCCGGCAACAGGTGAATCGCGCCATCATGGCTTTGCAGCAGCATCTCCGCAATGCCAGCCGTGCCGCCGAAATTGCCGTCGATATTGTAGGGAGGCGTACAGTCCGCGGAGGCGTGACAGTTGTCCATGAGATTGGAGAACGTGGATTGCACCAGCAGGGCCCTGGTATGCTCCCACGCCTTCTCGCCGTCATGCAAGCGGGCAAAGAAGTTGATCGTCCAGGCACGGCTCCAGCCGGTGTTGCCGCCGCCATGCGAGAGACGGCGGTTGACGGAGACGCGCGCGGCGGCCGCGAGTTCGGGCGTCCGCAACGCGGAGATCTGGTCGCCTGGGCACAGGGCGTACAACTGCGAATAATGCCGATGCCCGGGCTCCGCCTCCTCGTAGTCTTCCGGCCATTCCTGGATCTGGCCATGCCGCCCGACCTTCAACGGCAGCAGGCGTTGGCGCAGGGCTTCAAGCTCAACGCAGAACTCCGAATCCCGCTTCAGGATGGTCGCCGCCTCAATCGTCGCCCGGAACAATTGGTCGAGGATGGCGGTATCCATCGCCGTGCCGGCGCAAAGACTCCCCCGCACGCCGTTGGGCATGATATAGCGATTCTCCGGCGACGACGTCGGACAGGTCACGAGGTAGCCCTGCTTGTCCTCGATCAGGAAGTCCTTGAAGAACAGGCTGGAGTCATGCAGCACGTCATAGAAGCGAGCCAGACGTTCCTGATCCAGCGTAAACCGATACCCTTCCCAGATGTGGATCGCCAGCCATGCGCCTCCCAGGGGCCAGTAAGTGGCCTGGATATTCCGATCCACGGGAGACGTATCCGCCCAGAGATCGGTGTTATGGTGGCAGACGAAGCCGCGGCAGTCATACATGCGCCGGGCCGTCTCCCGCCCCGATGCCAACATCCGCTCCAACATCTCGAAGAGCGGCGTGTGGCACTCGGAGAGATTGCACACCTCCGCCGGCCAGTAGTTCATCTCGGTGTTGATGTTGATCGTGTATTTGCTCCCCCAGTAGGGCTGATAATCCTGATTCCAGAGCCCCTGCAGATTGGTCGCCATGCTCCCGGCACGACTGGCGGCAATCAGCAGATAGCGACCAAAATGGAAATAGAGCGCGGCGAGCCCGGAGTCGGAGGCGCCGTTCACCACGCGCGCCAGGCGTTCATCCGTCGGCAGAGTCTTCACGTCCGGAGCCTGCGTATCGCGAATGTCGAGGGCGACACGCCCGAACAACGCCTGATGATCCTCGATATGGCGCCGCTTCAATGAGCTCCATGACTGGCGCCGGGCGGCATCCAACCGCTGCCGCACGGCGGCGGCTGGATCCGCCTCCCGATAGGAGGTGGCGGCGCCGAACAGCAGCGTCAGCGCATCCGCCTTCTCGACGATCAGCGTCTCGCCGAGGCTCCGCACGATGCCGCCCTCGACCTGCACCTGTGTGCCGGCGGCAAAACAGACCGGCTTCTGGCCGCCGGTACCGCCGAGCATGAGCAGCGAGTCGCCATTGCGCGCCTGCACGGTATCGGCGTAACGGGCCGTGTACCGGCAGCCGGGAAGAACACTGGGGTCGCCCGGGGCGCGCTCCATGCGCAAACGGAACGAGATCGAACCCGGTTTGTCGGCTGTCAGACGGACCGCCAGGACCTGATCCGGGAAGGAGCAGAAGTGTTCCCGGTGATGAATCACGCCGCCTTTGTTGAACCTGACCTGACAGACAGCCTCGTCGAGGCTGAGTTCGCGTCGATACTCCGTGACGGCGGCGGCGGCTTGCGCGCCATAGTCAAACTGGAACAGCAGGTCGCAGAGCGGTTCGTAGCTGCGCATGATGTCCGGTGTGCCGCAAAAGGCATCCTGCGCCAGTTGCTCCGCCGCCGCAATCTCGCCATCCAGGATGAGCCGGCGAATGTTGGCAAGATTGGGGAGCGCATCGGGGTTGATCCGGTCGCGCGGACCGCCGCTCCACACCGTGTCCTCGTTGGTCTGCAACCGCTCGGCGTCGACGTTGCCGAACACCATCGCTCCCAGCCTGCCGCAACCGATCGGCAGGGCGCGATTCCAGTCCGCGCCGGCGGAAGATCGATACCAGAGGAT
>JBAWXQ010000275.1:0-3516 GCA_037144015.1 bacterium | reverse complement strand
AAATAAAACAGCAATTCTCAATAGGGCCGTTCACGGCCATATTGAGAATTGCTGTGGGACCCCCCGCCGCCCTTGTTTGCAAGCCATGTCTGGTTTATACTCCGCTTGATGCCTGCGCCGCGTTCTCTGCGGCCGCGCGTTTTCTTACATTGCCCCTGCCTGGTTGTTCCATGCCGCCAATTCTTATGCATAAATCCGTCCTGACACCCAGAGGCGTCCATTACGATCTGGACCGTGCCGAACACCTGCCACGCTGGCCATGGGTGCTGGGGCTTCTGCTGCTGCTGGCGGTGGTTGCCGGCCTGCTGCTGACGTTTCGTCCACGCCTCGACGAGACCGTCACGAGTAAGCGATCGCAGCCGGTGCTGATGCCTGATGCTTCTGTTGCCGGTTTTCAGGCGCCGGCCGTGCTGCCGAACGGAACCAACCGGATACCCCGCTGGCCGGCATCCGTGGATGCCGAGGCGCGGCACCTGGTTGAATATGCCGAGGCTGCCTTTCGGGCCGACGATCTTGCCGCCGCGCGCCGCCGTTACCTGGAGCTCCTGGAGCGCGGCAACCTCGGGGCTGCCGCCACGTTTGTGGAACAGCGCCTCGGCGAAATCGGCATGACCCTGGTGCTGACACCGCGCCTCATGCCTGAAAAAACCGAGTATACCGTCAAGCGCGGCGAGTCGGTCGACCGGATTGCGCGGCAGTTCAATGTGACGGCCGAGTGGCTGGCCCGGGCAAACGACATCCGCAACCCGGAGCGGCTTCAGCCCGGCCAGCGCGTGCGGGTGCTAAACGCCCCCCGCTTCGCCATCACGGTTAACCGTGGCGCCAACGAGCTGCGCCTGTTTCTCAATGACCATCTTCTCAAGCGGTACGCGGTCGGCACTGGCCGCCGCGGCGAAACACCCCCTGGTGCCTACGCGATTCGCAGCCGCCAGGAGCGCCCGGCCTGGTGGCACCCGGATGGCCGCAAAATCCCGTATGGGCACCGGGAGAACATACTCGGCACGCGCTGGATGTCACTGCAGGCCACCGGAACCACGGCGACGGTGCGGGGGTATGGCATCCACGGAACCTGGAACGATGCCGACATCGGGCAGTCTGCCACGGCAGGATGTATTCGCATGCGCAACCCGGACGTCGAGGAACTCTGCCTGATCGTTCCGGAAGGCACGCCCGTGCGGATCGTGGACTAGGAGACTGTCGGACGCAGGTTTCGGATCGGTCCAGTGCCTTCTGCCGACAGTCTCCTAGTCCACTGCGCGGCTGCGCCGCGAGCAAACACGCGGGTAAGCGTAACTGCAACCCGGAAACGTGCAATAAAAATACGGCTTTACAGTGTAGTAGTATGAATGCCGGTTTTGGTTTCGCTGTCCCAAGGCAAGGCCAATGCCCCGCTTTGTGCCCTTCGTGAACCCTTCGTTTCCTTCGTGTCCGATTCACCTGCGTCCGTTCTATCTTGAAGGCGCGAGGTGTATGGTGGGCTTATCGTACCGGATAGTCACGACAAAGCCTGAGAGAAACGGATATCCCGCGATGCCCTGGTAGGTGGCACCGGCTATGCGTTCGCCTGGCGGGCGGTGGATGATGGCCTGGATCTGCGGTACGGTGGCGTCCCCCACGGAGAGCAGGTCGAGGGTCGCCAGGCGTGCGCCGGGAAAGCCCGGCAGCGGCACGCTTTTCAGCTTCAGCTGTTCGGCGACTGGTGGCGTCAGCAGAACTTCCGCCGACCCGGTGTCCAGCAGGAAGGTCACGGGCCCGGCCTGGTTCACCTTGCCGGCAACGTGGATCAGGCGATCCACCAGCCGGAAAGGGATAACGAATTCGCCGGTTGCCGCGCGCGGCTCCGCCACTCCGAAGGGCGATTGAAACCGGACCACGCAACGGCTGTAGTCGATCGTTGTCACCATGCGGCTGAGAAATGTGTAGCCGAGAATGCCGCCGTAGTTGATCCCTTCATCCAGGCGCAGGGACATGGCCTGGGGCGGGTCGAACAGGAAGACCGGCAGGTTTGTGACCGAGGTTCTGCCGACGCTCAGCGACCCGACAACCCCCTTTTTCTGAACCCCGGGGTAGGGGATCGTGGCGATGCCCGCGGCACGGGCCGTGGCCGGGGTGACAATGGTTTCCGTGGCGCCGGTGTCGACAATGAACTGGAACGGGCCCTGTCCGTTCAGGCAGACCGGCACGAACACCACGCGACCGGCGATCCGGGCAGGGATGTCACCCGGGTCAGCGGCCGCGGCGGCGCCTCCGGCACGCGCCAGCAGGCCAGCGGCGAGAAGCAGGCACGCACCATGACACGCCCGTCCCGGCCATCCTCTGGGTCCAGCCATGTGTTGGAGAGGCATGTGTGGCATTCAAGAGCCAGAATTCAGAGAAGGTGGCCCGGGCGCTCCGCGCACGGGCAAGTGCAAGCGTTGTGCCATACAGGAACCTGCCCGTGCGCGGAGCGCCCGGGCCACCTGGCGAGCGAGCCGATCAGTTGCGTGTCTAGTTTTTGGCCCCGCAGCGGGTCAGGAGCACGATCAGGTCCTGATTTTGCGCCGACGATGCCAGTTGCAGGGGGGATGCGCCATTGCGGCTGCGCACGTTGACATTGGCGCCGGCTGTTGCCAGTGCGGCGACCGAGGCGACATGCCCGCCTCCTGCGGCATACATCAGGGCGGTCTGTCCCTGCTCATCGGCTGCGTCCACGGCCGCGCCGGCAGCAATCAGCCTGCGCACGACGTCGGTGTGGCCGTTCCTGGCCGCAAACATGAGTGCCGTGGACCCCTTGCGCGATTTGGCGTTGACCTGCGCCCCTCTCCGGATGAGCTGGTCGATGATGTTTGTGAAGCCGCCTGCCGCCGCCCCCATCAGTGCCGTCGAGCCAAACTGGTTGGCGGAGTTGACGCTGACCGATGGCTTTTTGAGGAGCTGCACAACGGCTGGCTCGTCGCCGGTGGTTGCGGCAATCATCAGCTCGGTGTTGCCGTTTCGGCCGCGCTGCTCGATGGCTGCCACTTCCCTGGCCGATGTGGAGAAATCCCCTACCAGGGCTTCTGCCTGGAGATGCGCGCCAACCATGCGGGTTTCAAAACCGCCGGGCTCCACGACCGCACCCATGGTTACGGGCGCGCCCCAGCCGCCGGGGCCCGCGTTGTTTCCGGTCAGCCCGGTAACCGTAAACGTGGTGGGGTAGATGTATTCGGTGCCGACGAAGATCTCAGCCGCCTGCCCGGTCATCCACCCGGGAAACAGGGCCGCAGCCAGGATGGTCAGGCCGGGCACGAGAAGACGGACGTGGCAGCGTGTTTTCATGGCACCCTCCTGCAACTTCTGCGTCGTATCTTTGTCGCGAGCTTTATCGTGAGCTTTGTCGACAAAGCTCGCGACAAAGCTCGCGACAAAGATTGGGTTGCGGGCTGACGCCCACCTTATGATGCACCTCTACACTGCGTATCCGCGCGAAGGCGCAAAACCCAACTAGGAGACTGTCGGATTTAGGCCTCGGATCGGTCCAGGGCTTTCTGCCGACAG
>JBAWXQ010000274.1:0-3636 GCA_037144015.1 bacterium | reverse complement strand
GAATCTGACGAGGGCGATCTTGCGGCCCCGCCCCGGCGTGTTACGATACGCAGACAGCCCGGCAACCGCGGGCGCATCCGCTGCGCAACCTGGTCTACTTTGCCCTTCCCGCGACCCTGCCGGCTGCCAGGCTGCTCAACCGGCTGCAGCAGAACGTTGACGCCTATCGCCATTCACTGGTCAGGGCAAAGGGATGAATTCCGCGGCAGCGGAGTTTATCGCAGCTTCTTCAGCAGCCCCAGCACCTGATCGGCGCGGTCCATCTCCAGCGCCTCTCGGGCCAGCTTCTCGAGTGCGGGGTGCGCATGCTTCTGGATGCTGGCGCGCACCAGGTGCATGGCGCTGGCCTGGAGCGACAGCGAGCGAATTCCCAGGCCGACGAGCAGCAGCGCCATGGCCGGGTCGGAGGCCATCTCGCCGCACACGGACACGGGCTTGCCGTGCGCCTTGCCGGCGCCGGCGACGGCGTGGATCAGCCGCAGGATGGCCGGATGGTGCGCCAGCCGGTACTCCTCGAGGTGGCTGTCCTCGCGGCTGGCGGCGAACATGTACTGCACCAGGTCGTTGGTGCCGATGCTCAGAAAATCCACCCGGGACAGGAACGGGTCGATGTCGAAGGCCACGGCCGGGATTTCAACCATGATGCCCACGTGGAAGCGAGTGCGCGGAATACGCTCCTTCCGGCACAGCTCGTCGATGACGGCCAGGATGCGGTCGAGGTCGTTCATCGTGGCGATGAAAGGCAGCAGCAGGCGCACCGGACCGCTGCCGGACGCGCGAAGGATGCTGAGCAGGTGCTGGCGCAGCAGTTCCGGCATGCGCAGCAGCAGCCGCACGCCGCGGATGCCAAGCTGGGGGTCTTCCTCCTTGGGCAGCTGCAGGTAGGAGAGCGCCTTGTCCGCGCCGATGTCCAGCAGGCGGATGGTCACATGGCGCTTGCACATGATGCGGAGCGCGTCGCGGTAAAAGGCGGTCTCCTCTTCCACGTCCGGCATTTCCGTGCAGGACATGTAGAAGAACTCGGACCGCAGCAACCCGATGCCGCTGGCGCCGGCGGCCAGGGCCTCGGCAACCTCCCGCAGCGAGCCGACGTTCGCATCCAGCGTCACGCGCAGGCCGTCGCGGGTCTGGCACGGCGACTCGCCTGGCTGCCTGCGGGCGGCCGGGGCGGCGGGGCGCTGTTTCCGCGCCTTCTCGTACCCGGCGAGGTCGTCGGCATCCGGGAACACGATGGCCTTGCCGGTGTCGGCGTTGAGCAGCACGGGGTCTCCAGTGCGGACCAGCGCGGAGGCATGCGGCACCTCGGTGATGGCCGGGATGCCGAGCGACTTGGCGATGATCGCCACGTGGGAGACGCGGCTGCCCTCCTCGATGACGATTCCCAGGATCTTGTCCAGGTCCAGCAGCGCGACATCCGACGGCAGCATGCGGTCCGCGACCAGCACCACCGGCGCGGTCAGGCGGCGGAACGGGTTGGTGCGCACATGCTCGATCTCCAGCAGGTTCCGCAGGAGGCGGTGGTGAACATCCTGGACGTCCAGGAAGCGGCTGCGCATGACATCGTCCTTGAGGTTGCGGAAGTCCGCTTCGATCCGCCGGATCTCGTTGGCGATCAGGTACTCCGTGTTGACGGCCTGCGACCGGATGGTGCCGCGGATCTTTTCCAGGAAGGCCGCATCCTCCAGGAGCGCCAACTGCGCCTCCAGAATGCCGGCGAGGTCCCGGCTGTTTTCGGCGTGCACCTGCGATCGCAGCTGCTCGAGCTGGCTGCGGGTTTGCAGGAAGGCCCGGTCCAGGCGCTGGATCTCGGCGGAGGTGTCGCTGACCGGAAACAGGTTCTTTTCGAGCGCATCGAGGCTGATCTGGCGGAGCAGGTGGGCCTTGCCGAGCGTCAGTCCCGGCGCAATGAGGGCGCCGGTCAGTTCCAGGCGCTTCGGGGTGGATGATTTACGCATGGAGCAGGCTCCCGCAGATGGTGAACAACTCACCCAGGTCGAATGGCTTGGTCAGGTATGCGTCCACCCCGAAGACGCCCTTGCCGATCATCTTGTCGCGGTCCGTGTCGCGCGCGGTCAGCATGACGATGCGGATGTCGCGGCAATCCGGGTCGTCGCGGATCGACTTGCAGAGCTCCCAGCCGTCCATTTCCGGCATCATCACATCCAGGATGACCAGGTCCGGACGCGCGGCCGTGATGCGGTCGATCGCCTCGCGTCCGTTTGCGGCACGGTCCGCCTCGTAGCCGGCGGCGTCGAGGTTCACGTACAGCAGTTCGCCGATGTGGGGGTCGTCGTCAACGATAAGGATGCGTTTCTTTTTGGTGGTTTCGGTCATGTCTCGTTGCCTCCGGTGCTGGCCGCGTGGGCGGTGGTTTTTGCCGGCGGTGCCGGTGTTTTGACGGCTGGCTGCAGGGGGATCCAGAACCGGAAAGTGGCGCCGCGGCCGGGTTCGGACTCCACCCAGATGCGGCCGCCGTGTTTTTCGACAATCGACCTGGCGATCGCCAGCCCCAGGCCGCTGCCGCGCGTGCGCTCCGTGATGGTGTCCGAGCCGCGGTAAAAGCGTTCGAACACGCGTTCCTGGGCGTGCCGGCTCAGGCCCGGCCCGCAGTCGTGCACGCTGAAGCAGATGCCGTCGCCTGAGGCGGCGGTGGAGACGTCGACGGCCGTGCCCTCGGCCGTGTAGCGGACCGCGTTGGCCAGCAGGTTCAGCAGCACGCGCTTCAGCCGGTCCCGGTCGCCTGTCAGGGATGGGGTCGCTGGATCCAGGCGGGTTTCGATGCGCACGCGGGAGGCGTGGTGGACCGGATCCACGACTTCCTGCACGAGGCGGAGGACATCCACAGAGGTCAGGTGCAGGGAAAAGGCGCCGGCTTCAATTTTCGAGACATCCAGGTACTCCTCGACCATTTCCGCGAGGCGCTTGCCTTCGTCCTCGATGATGCCGAGATATTTGTTGCTCTGGTCAGCGGCGAGCGGCAGCGTCCGCAGCGTCCGGGCAAAGCCGATGATGGACGTCAGCGGCGTGCGGAGCTCATGGGAGACCATGGAGACGAACTCGGATTTTAAGTGGTCCAGCTCCAGCAATTTCCGGCGGTTGGCCTCAAGCAGGACGGTCTTTTCGCGCAGCCGCTGGTTTTTTTCGCGCAGTTCGCCGGCGGCGCGCTCCAGGTGCTCGCAGATGTGGAGGGTCCGGCGGATCGTGAAGAAACCCAGCAGCGCGATGAAGCCTGTCTCGGCCAGAACCTGGTGGATGCTGAACGGCGGATCCATGTACTCGGTCAGCCAGCAGCCGAAAATGGTCAGAGAGAAGCCGAAGATGCCAAGTCCGCGCACGCGCCGCAGAATCGGGCGCTCGGCAACGGGTTTGGCACCTTCGTCCATGTGGAGATACAATCACCTGGAGTGCGGTGGCGTCAAGTGATTCCCCGCGACGGTTAAACTTTGTGCCGACTAAGCTGCTAGTTTGGGGGACGCAACCGCCAAGCGCCGGAAAACAGTGTAATACGCAACCAAAAGAGCAGCCGGAACAATTTTTCTGTCTGTAACTGAGTCTTCGCCACCCGCTGGCAGCGGGTGGCTTAACTAGTGCTTAATTGCATAAATTAACGATAGTATTGCGAATCTGCGAACCCTT
>JBAWXQ010000273.1:0-3647 GCA_037144015.1 bacterium | reverse complement strand
TGTGGCGGTCGCTCATGTTGCGCTCAATCGCCAGCGCGCGGCTGTCGTCGATCCGGACGATCCGGCACTCCCCCCAGTAGTCCTGCCCATCCGGGCGCACCATGTGGAACTCCATGCTCTGCAGCTGTCCCGTCTCGAAAACAAGCCGGATCCGCTCCATCAGGAGCCCCATGACGTCGGGCGGCAGGACACGCACGTCGCTCAGGCTGCGGCCGATGGCCTCGTGCGGCGCAATGAACAGGATACCCTCCGACCCGGCCGGACACTTCACGTCGAGGATGCAGCCGCTGCGATCAAAAAGGAACAGCAGGTCCGGATTGGCCGCCAGCAGCGCGCGGCCGCGGCTTTCGCTCTCCTCGATCTGCCGGTGCTCGTGCTCGATGGCGTCGAGCATGCTGTCCACGGCGCGCGCCACCACGCCGAACTCATCGCTGCCGGCCCAGTCCAGCCGCCGCCCGCCCTGCTCGCGGAACTGCAGCGCCTCGATCTGCGACGCCAGGCGGGTCAGCGGATTGAGGACGGCATGCCCCTGCATGATCAGCAGCGGGGCGATGAACAGAATCCCGATCAGCGCGATGAACAGCGACAGCCAGGCGATCGCCGTCTCCGCCAGCGAGGAAAATGTGCGCGGCAGCGTGATGACCAGCGACACCGACCGCCGGCCGTAGATGTCGTAGACCGGGAGATGGGCTTCGTAGCCATCCATGCCCACCACCCGCCACGGACTCATCTCGATGCGCTCGCTCACGATCGCCTCCGGCGACCGGACCGGCGAGTTTTCCTCGCCGCTGTGCGACTCGGACACCGGGCGCAACTCCAGCGGCCTCCGCTTGTTGCGCCCCAGGCGCAAACCGGGCAGCGAGGCGCCAAGGCGCTGAATGACCGCCCCGCCATGCAGGTCCCGCCCAACCACCACGACGCCTGCCGCCGGCTGGGCCGGATCGGCGGGCACACGCTGCGCCGCCACCAACATCGGACCCTCGTCAAGCACCACCATCCCGGAACGCAGGGACCGCGGCAGCCGGGCGAAGTTCAGCAGCGGCGAGCCGGGTTGCAGATGCCGCTGCAGCGAAGGTCCGACCGGACGCGTGGCGTCGCTGCCCGGCGGCAGGTAGACGGCGGAAAACACGCGCCCCGTCGGATCCGCAAACGCCACCAGCGTCACATCCTCGCGCAACATCCAGGCGAGGTCGATTTCCTTCTCCGCGAGCGCCGCCTGACGCAACCGGAGCCCGTCGGCCAGGGGGGGGCGGTCCAGCAGCATCGAGGCAACCCCGTCGAGCTGGCGCATTTCCCCCTGAAGCGACTTGATCAGGTCCGGGACGCTCCGCAGAACCTCCTTCTCAACCATGTGAAACGCATTGAGAAGAATCACCCGGCCGCCAATGTAGAACGTCAGCAGCAGCGCCAGCAGAGCCATGGCGGTCGCCAGTGCCAGTCTTGTACGAACGTTCATCCAGACCATCCTCCATCCAGGCGAAGCAGGAGTTGACGCACGGACGACCAGTCCCTACTCTCTTCGCTCATGGCCATCGGCAACGTATCAGATACCGCCGTCTTTCTGACCGCCGCGCATGGCACACTGACTGCGCTGATTCAGACCGGACCAAAGGTTACACAAACGGTCTTAATTGTGCCATCGCTTATGGAGGAACGCAAGGCTTGTAACCGCCTGCTCTGCGAGACCGGCCGCCGCCTGGCGGCGCAGGGCGCGGCCGTGCTGCGCTTCGACCCGCGGGGATGCGGCGATGCGCCGGCTTCATTCGAGGACTTCTCGATTGCCGGCTGGACAGCCGATCTCCGCGCCGCCTCCTGCGCACTCCGGCAACTGCACCCCGGCGTGCCGCAGATCTGGCTGGGCGTGCGCGCAGGGGCGATGCTGGCCCTGCGGCTGGCTTCCGAGACCGCGGAAGCGGCTCGGACGGACGCCCTGGTGCTCTGGGAACCCGTTCTTGGCCCGGCGTTTGTGCACCAGCTGCTGCAGCGGCGCATGGTCAATGAAATGATGGCCTACGGGCAGGTGCGCACGGGACGGCAGAGCATCGAGGCCTCCCTGGCCAGGGGACAAACCGTAGATTTCGACGGATTTCCCATCTCTGGCCGTCTCTACCGGGAATTACAGGAACTGCTGCCTGCCCCCTGGGCCGGACCGGGGCTGATCGTTTCCACCGGCCCCGATACCCGTGCCGCGGACGCCTGCCTTCGCCTGATGCCTGCCACCACCTGCCGCGCCCTGCGCCTGCCGCCGTTCTGGAACACCGTGGGGATTGTCGATGCCCGGGAACTGATCGAGACCACCGACTTGTGGATCGAAGGGCAGAGGGCAGAGGGCGGAGGGCAGACGTCAGAGGGCAGAGGGCAGAGGGCAGACGTCAGAGGGCAGACGTCAGAGGGCGGAGGGCAGACGTCAGAGGGCAGCGGTTCGGCGTTTGATTTGCTGCCTTTTTTGAGTGGCGACTCCTCCTCGTGCGCCACCCCGAACGGGGCCGAGCGCATAATTGCCATTCCGGGCGCGCACGGCTGCATTCGCGGCGTGCTGCATCTTCCGGCCACGGACCGGCCGCGCGGCCGCATCGTGTTCCTGCACGGCTGGTCCGGGGACCGCACCGGGCCGCACCGCATGTTTGTGCATGCCGCACGCCGGCTGGCCCGCCTGGGCTTTACCTGCCTGCGGTTCGACTATCGCGGCCGCGGCGACAGCGATGCCGCAGCGTCCGGCAGTGCCTCCATTGACACCATGACGTCCGACGCGCGTGCCGCCATTGCCTGGCTGCGCACGGAGGCGCCGCACGCCGGCCCGATCACCCTGCTGGCCATCTGCTCCGGCTGCAAGATTGCCATCCACGCCGCGGCGGCGGAGCCGGACATCGCACGGCTGGCGCTCTGGTCAGCCGAGGCCATGGGATCGCTGCGCGGCGGCACCGCCGGCCTTCCCCGGCGGCTGGCCCTGCTGCGCACCTATGCCCGCAAGCTGCTGCAGCGCGAAACCTGGGGCAAGCTCCTGCGCGGGCAGGTGCGAACCGGCATGGTCGGCCGGGCCCTCGTGCAGGCGGAGGTCCGCACGCCCGCGGAGGCGCGCGCCGAGGACGAGACGCTCCGCGTGTTCCGGGCGTTCCGCGGCAGCATCCTGTTTGTTTTTGGCGGATCAGACCCCGACACGCCGGGTTCCTCCCGGGCCTACACCGCGTACTGCCGCACCGCCTCTATGCCGCACATCTGCCACGTGATCCCGCACGCCGGCCATAGCTACTACGGAATGGATTGGGAGCAGGAAGTGCTGCGGGTGACCGAGGCGTGGCTGGAGGAGCCGGCGGCCGGTGATCCGTGAGCGGTGACCGTTTCCACCGCGAAAGTCGCGAAAGGGCGCCGAAGGAGGCTGCGAGACGCCGGCGGGAAATGCCAGCCGAGCGCATGCCGTGGTTGAACGTGAGCGATTACCAGCGGCCACTGATCCAAGCGCTTCTACTTTTCAGCGACTGGCCGCTGGCGCATCGCTTGGCCGTCGTTATCATTTAAAGAGGTCGCTGTGCGTTCCCGTTCTCTCGAGTCGCAGAGAGTCTGCAGCCGCAGTGTAGATCAGAATCCAGTCCGTTTCCAAGTGACAGTCACGTGATGGCACCCAAGGACCGATGAGGGGATGGTCTCTG
>JBAWXQ010000272.1:0-3649 GCA_037144015.1 bacterium | reverse complement strand
GACGGAACTATCTATTTCAGCAGCAGGGCGCCGATCACCTGCGCGTAGAGATCGTGCCCGAAATCGTTGGGGTGGTTGACGCCGTTGCCGGTGATGTCCAGGTAGGTTTTGCGCTTCAGCAACTGCTCCCAGACGCCGGTGACATCCGCAAGCGCCACGCCGTTGGTGCAGAGGCTCCGCATCGCCTCGCGATACGCCGCGAGGCGTCCCGGGATCACAAGCTGCCACTCCTCGTTCGGCAGCATTCCGGAAACAAGAATAAACTCCGCCTTCGGGTTGGCCGCCTTGACCGACGCCATCTGCTGTTTCAGGTTCCCGGCAAAGGCAGCGGGCGCCAGCCCCGGCGCGTTCTGGTCGTTCATGCCCCAGGCCAGGATGCAGAGGTCGGGCTTGCGATCGGCCACGCCCTTGCTGTTCTGCACACCCCAGGTCGAAGTCATTCCGCCCACGGAAAGGTTGTGGAAGACGACCTGGCTGCCCGATGCCGACTCCAGCATGGCCACGAGGCGCTCCCCGTAACCGGGCAACTGCGGCGCCGTGTTCATGGCCTTCGACGAATTGCAGCCCGTCGAGATGCTGTCGCCAAAGAGTGCCACGGTCAGGGGCTTGCCGGCTGACAATTTGGCAAAGGTCTCCGGGAGCGCCTGGACGGCCGCTTTCGGTTTCGGCCCCAGCCAGCGGTCGCCGTGCGCGTAGGTGACCTCGACCTGCATGTCGGCATATTCGTGTCCGCCGCCGTACAGGATGTCTCCCGAGCCGTTCCGCCGCACCTAGCCCGAACGGCTGCGAGTGGAGCGGCGGCGTCAGATCCTTCACCGTGCGCCAGGGAATCCGTGAGCCTTTCGGCAGCACCAGCCGGTCCTGTCGGGCGTCATAGGCGTAGTCCGTGCCCTCGGCATAGATGACATCGTGCGCCGAGGATCGGATCCGGCTGATCTTTTGCGGCTGGAACAGCAGGCGTGCCTGCGGCAGCGCGTCTGCCTCGCCCTTCAGGAACAGCACGCTCTCGTCCTGCATGACATCGGTTTCCCAGAATGGTTTCATACGTTCGCTCCGCGGTTCCGTTCCTCCTGCCGCGCCGCAGGCACGGGTGGCGACGAGGGCAATCACGCAAACTGTCGACTGAACGAAGGCGCGCATTTTGCGTTCTTCCTCTGTGGCCTCTGTGTGCTTCCACTTGGATGCTCCAACATACACGCACAAACGAGCAGGTTGACCGGAAATGAGCTTATACGGTAGCCCGGCAGGGCGCGGAAGGGAAGACCTAATCTGTCGTTTGCGTGCCCGGTTCGCCCTGCCCGGGATCTTGAAAGGGGCATCAATTTTCGGGTGGCAAGGTGGCAGAAGGAAGCGCATGAAGAGCGCCGATGGTCGCCAGGGATTGGCCTGTGGCATCGACGCGGGGGGCCTGGAATGTCTCCGAACTAACTAAGGCGTCGCGCAAAATAGACTGGGAACCGCAACAAATAGAAAGTTGTTTTGAACAGGAGGCAACAGAGTAAGAATTCCTCTGTTATCTCTGTTGCCTCCTGTTCAAGTTGATTGGGTTGTAGGCGTGGCCCACTTCCGGTCGGCACAAAGTTTGTGAAGGTACAGCGCTAAGTCCGACAAGCTGCTAGAATATAAGCCCATGGTGAATGACGCACGCCATGCACACGACGAGCAAGCCGTTGCCAGACGGCAGGCAAGGGCGGCGCGTGAACGGAGTCCGGCGGTGGCGAACGGGCGGCGTGGACGGCGCGGGTGGGCATGGGCGGGATGCGTCCTGGCTTTGCTGGCCGGCGCGATGGCTTCCTGCGTCGCGCAGAGACCCGCCCCGGCTTTTTCCCGGGGCGGCGAGTTGAATCCCTCGACGCGGGCAGTCGCAAACTACGAGGGCTGGACGAACGCCTATCGTCTCGCGAACGGACGGGTGACGCTGACCGCGGTTCCGGCGGTGGCGCGCGTGCTGGAGTTCGGCGTTGCGGGGCGGACGAATATTTTTTGGCAGGACCTTGGGCTCCTGGGGAAACCGGCGGATCTCGTGCTGGGAAACCAGGCCTTTGGCGGGGCCAAGCTTTGGGTGGCGCCACAATCGGCATGGCATTCGGTCTGGGATTTCTGGCCGCCCTGTCCGGTTCTCGATGCCGGCCCGTGCGAGGTCTCAATCCTGGAGCCGGGTGCGCTGGCGCTGAGGGGGCGGGACGGGTCGCGCCATGGCGTCCGGTTCGACCGTGTAATCCGCCTGCCCGAGGGGGCGCCCTGCGCACAACTTGAGTACACCATGACGGACACCAGCGCCCAGCCTGTGCGGTGGGGCATCTGGAGCGTGATCCAGTTGAGGCCCGGCGGGCGGCTTCTGGTGCCGGTCGCGGAGGCGGACCGTTTCTGGTGGGGTGGGCAGCCGGGTACGGGGAGGTGGAACCGCGTGAAGGGTATCTTGGAAATGCAACACAGCGGTGAGACCTCGAAACTCTACGCGAATACTTCGGGCGGGTGGGCCGCCTATGTATTGGACGACATGGTTTTCATTTTGTCCTTCCCGCCCGAACCGGGCGCGACGTTTCCGCCGGGCGAGTCGAGCCTGGAGGTTTATGCGCGGCAGGAGTTTGTTGAACTGGAGCACCTGAGCCCGCTGCACGAACTCGCGCCCGGTGCACAGGCCCGGATGCGTGAGACGTGGTTCGCGCTGCCGGCGCCGGCAGGGGCGGCGGCGATGCCTGTGGCGGAACTGCGCGCGTGGATCGAACAAGTGCAGCGTGCGAAATGTGAAAAGAGATAAAACTGGTTACGGAAAGACGCACGGGCTATAGTTCCCATGATGACGTTGAGTCACGGTTATGTCGCACGGATCTGGGGGTTCGGACTCTGTCTGTTTCTCTTCGGCTGCCATGGATCGCACGAGCGCATCTCACCTGCAGTTCTCCTCGACGCAGGCTGGAACAACTATCGGCTGGGCGAATTCGACCTGGCGCAGAAGAATTTTGAGCAGACGTTGCGGCAGGCGGCGGAAGGCAGCACGGCGCATCTGGCCGCGCTGTATGGCGCGGCGGTAACGTGGGATCTGCGGCGCCCCGGAGAAAACGCGGAGCGTGCGGCGCAGCTTTACCGTGCCGTCATTGCGTCGGCGCCCACGAACGACCTGGCGGCGTGGAGCTGGCTGGCGCTGGCGCGGATGAAAGCCACACGGCCTCCGGGCAGGGAGGTTGCACGCGAGGAGCTGCTGCGCGGCTATCAGGAAGTAACGGATCGATTTCCCCATCATCCGGCCGGCGAAGAGGCGCTGCTGTTTCAGCAGGCCGCATTACTCGAGACCTCGCTGGAGCAGGATGCGCAGGCGGTGCTGGCCACGCTGGAACGCTTCCTGCGCACCCATCCGGAGAGCCCGTGGCGCAATGCCGCCTACCGGCTGATCGGCCATGCCTGCGATGTTCTGAGACAACACCCGAAGCGGCTGGAGGCCGCCCTGCAGGAGTTGCAGACCCAGGAGATCGACAGGCTCAACCCGTCGTCCGATCTGTCCTGGCCTTACTGGTCGATCGCTGTGATCGCAGAGTTCGATGTCGGCGACTTCGCCCGGGCGCGGCAGTACTACCGCAAACTGATCGCCGAATATCCGACGGATCAGAAGGTGTTTCTGGCGAAGCAGGAGCTGGCGCGCATGGACGCC
>JBAWXQ010000271.1:0-3662 GCA_037144015.1 bacterium | reverse complement strand
ACCACCTTGCCTGGTGTATGTACGCGCCAAATGGGTTAACCCATAGGTCGTATTTATACGCAATCTGTAGCTCGACCATGCAACCGCAACTCCGGCTCCACCCTTCCATTTGAGCCACCCCGGCACAAGTTGGCACATCTCGTAGCGCTCGATGCATGTACCATTGCCAGGCCTTGCCAGACGGCAAGCGCGCCGGATTCACCACGTCGAACCCGGCGCGCTTTAATTCCGCCTCGACGGCCAGCATGGCTGGCCGGTTGAAGTCTTTCTTGCCCGTCATGGGCGCTGACAAATACAGTCTCACGCGGCGACTCCTATTCGAACTTGCTGTATTTTTTGACCGTGTCGTAGGCGTCCTGGACGTGGCGCCAGGCTAGGGGCTGCTTGCGCTTGGCGGCCATCTTCGTGGCGGCCTGAAGATAGGACACGTAGGCGCGCAGGCCGCTGGAGTGGACGATCTCGTCCACGGTCTCGCGCGCCGAACCCTCCGGATCCGGCAGGCCATAGGCTGTTGAGATAGCAATCCGGTCCGCCCAGGGTGCCACCTGGGGAAGCTGCAGGCGGAAGATACCGCGCCGGCGCAACTGCTCCAGGAGGAGCTTATGCTGGCCGCGCTCGATCTCTTCCCGCGCCACGTTCGTGCCGCAGAGAACCATGCCGCAGCCTGTCCGGTCGTGGATCTCACGGATCACTTCCAGGACCGCCACGCGCGCGTGCCGCTGGTAGGTGTTGAAGGCCTGGTGTACCTCGTCAACGATCACCAGTGTGTTCTGGTCTATGGCGCGCTGGATGCGCTCCCGCATGGCCTCGTAACTACACTTGTGGCTCAGGCCGCAGGCCTCTGCAAAGGCGCGCATAACCATCTGCACGCCGGCTGCAGCAGGCATGCGGATGTATTTCGTGGCCCCGTGGTTGTGCCGCCGCGCGTATTCCTGCAGCGCCCAGGTCTTTCCGGTCTGGCTGTCGCCGAAGATCATGGCGATCGACTGGTACGTTACGGCCGCGTCGCAGATCTTCCAGATGCGCTTTGCCGTGTCGGTCTCGACAAACGCCTGGCGCGCGATCCCGTCGCGCTGGTCGCAGATGCGCTTATAACCATCGATCGCGTCGCAGACCGCGGACACGTCGCCCTCGTACTCGCCCTTCATCACGCGCCACAGGACGGTGTTGCTGTAATGGATCGCGTCGGCCGCGTCCTTCAGCGAGACACCTTCCTCAATCGAGCGGAAGAACAGCCAGCGGACCAGATCCCGCTGCCGTTCTGGCAACTCCTTCGTGGCGGCCATCACGTGGTCGCCGCCGAACGGCCAGCTCGCGCGCGCCTGGACCTCACCTGCCACAGCCTTCACCACCACCGCCTCGTCGTTTGTCTCTTTGCTCATAACACGCCACCTCCCTTTTATAGAACCTCGTCAATATCAACCCCACCGCACCGGCCGGCGCCGACCGGCGCCGCGATCTCGGCCATGTCCCCCATGGCCGCGTCGTCTGCCTGCGTGATCCGCCGCACCCGCGACGGCTCGCCGTCTGCCTTTGGCATCACGCCCCCCGTGATCGCGCCAAAAACATCCTCATTGTGCTCGATCATCGCCGCGCGATCCGAGGCCTCGGCCGCATGCCGCGCCCGCACCGGCGCGTCCAGCGCCATGCGCGAGTGTGCTGCCTGGCCAATAGCCTTGTGGATGGCGTCGATGTCCGCCCGCGACACCCCGACCTGGCGCCGCGCCGTCCCGATGTAGCGCAGGTCCATGTCGCAGATAAACAGCGTGCTGGTGTCGAACGGATTGGCGAAGACCTTGTAGTCCTTGCGCTGGTCCAGCACCACATCGTGCCCCAGGGCATTGCGCACCCGCGCCGCCGGGAATCGCAGCGCATCGCCTCCGCCGTATTCGTGCCCCTGCACCACGAAGCAGTGGTGCTTGTCCATCTGCTTAACCTCGGCCAGATCCGGCCCCAACAGCAGCGGCACGTGCTCGTGGCGCAGCTTCTCCAACTCCCGGCAGCCGGACCGCCACACTTCCCCAGGGGAAAGCCGACGCACCCGCATGAGGCCCGGCCGGTGGATCAGGTCCAGCACCCGGTCGCGCCGCTCCACGCTCAGACTCTGCAGGCCGGCTGCCGGCAGCCACTTCTGCTCGCTCGCCTCCAGCCGGTACTCCTGCGTGGTCCAGCCGTTACCCTCCCAGCCTTCCAGATCGTGCTGCGTCCTGGCGTCGAGCATCCGGTAGACGTCGTCAACTACCTGCCGGTAGTCGTGCCAGTGCAGCAGCGGGAAACTCAGCCGCTGGATCAGGTCCGCCACGCGCTCCTGCGGGATCTCTTCCACCTGCCGCAGCAGTTTGTTGTTGTAGGCGATGATCCCGCTCAGCTTCTCCGGCTTGTTTTCCCGGCTGTTGCTGCCGGTCTGGCCAGGAACCAGGCCCAGGGCGTTGTGGCTCAGGCCGTGGATACTCTCCAGCGCCGCCTTCATCTTGAAGTCGCCGCGCTTCGGTCCCGGCCACCCACCCAGCACCACGCTGGCATCCTGGATTCCGCCACGTACCACCCGCACGGCCCCGCCCGTGATGGCGTCCAGTGCTGTGGCGAAGTCGCTGCCCATCCGGATCGCCGCCGTGCCGTGCTCCACCGTGAGCAGCGTGCCGTCGGCCCGGTATCCCTGGTTGAGTAGCACCGACACCACCAGCAGCCGCATCTCGCGCTCGCTCAGCAACGTGTTGGTGCCGTCCTCGCGCTTCACGCGCGGGATCATGCCATAGGCCACCTTGCTGGCGCTCGCCACGTCCAGGCAGCACATCTCCAGCGGCCGAATCGCCTCCCGGCTAACGCCGACGAAGTTCACCAGCACGTCGTGCCACACGTCGTCGAACATGTAGATCTTGCCCACCGGCAACCCCACCCGCGTGGTCATCACCAACGGCCGGTTCGCCGCCGCCGCGGCCGGACCGTGCCGCGACACCGTCAGCTCGTACTTGCTCGGCGCATGCCGCATGGCGTTGGCGTAACTCCAACCGTCCGGCAGGCCGCTCACGCCAGCCGGAGGCGCAACCGCATAGCCCGGTATTGCCATCCCGGCCCGCCACATGGTCACGATCTTGTTCCAGGCTTGCTGACAGTTCCGCTGCTCTGTCTCGCACAGCGCCCGGAAGAACTCCCACAGCTCCACCGGAACCGTGGCCTGGGCAGCCAGTACCTCCTTGCGCCGGTCGATCACGCCACGCCATCCGCAGCGCAGAGCGCAGTCCCACTTGCGCCGCGCCGTCTTCGCGCTGCACCCCATGCGCTCGGCCGCCTGGCGCAACCGCTCGCCCAGGTTGCCCGTGCCACCTGCCACGGTCTCAAACTCCTGCTTCCATTGCAGGTGCTGCCGCTTGCAGTCCACCGGCAGGTTGCTGTACTCCGCCGCGTCACAGTCCAGGATGTTCAGATTAGGTATCGCTTTCATGCGGCCGCCTGTTCCTTTCCGCCGGCGCGCAAACCCGCGCCGGCCTTCAGCGTCCGGTAGATCTCCACCCCGCCAATGGTCTGGCCGTCCAGCAGCCAGGCCCGCAGCACGCTGTCCGGCAGCGCCGCCACCGCCAGCGCCACATGCCGCCCGACCTTGTCCGTCCAGTGCGCCCCCGGTACCGCCGGCGCGTGGTCCTCGGCGCCGTGGCTTATTCCCG
>JBAWXQ010000270.1:0-3690 GCA_037144015.1 bacterium | reverse complement strand
GAAGACGGCTCGGGTCCGGACGGCTCGCCACAGGCTCGCCCTCCATTAGTCCAGGCAAGGCGTCCCTAATTCCGCCACTTGGAGGGCGAGGCTGTGCCGAGCCGTCCCCCGCCGAGCCGTCCCCCACCGGCGAGCCCCCTGCCAGAATCGCCTTCAACCGCTTCGTGATCCGTTCCTTCACATATCCGCTCCAGCGCTTGATTCCTGGCGCCGGCCACTTCGCCGGCGCGCAGAAGAGGTGGATGTGGTCCGGCATAATTACATACCGCCCCACACTCCAGGTGTCGGCGTCGGCGCACGCGTCAATGAATGCCGTTCGCACGACGGCATTCGCCAGGAACGCCCCCCTCGGCCGCGTTGCCAGCGTCACGAACAGAATCACCGGTTCGTTATGTCGCTCGAGGGGCGGCGGATGAACCGGCCTCTTCCGCTGTGGTAATCCGTTGTTCACGATCCCGTTCCGCATCGTAGCGTCAATCGTCCTGGAGGGAGAGGCTGTGCCGAGCCGTCTTGCCAGGCCACCGGTTCCTCTGGAGCCACGGCTCGCCGCAGGCTCGCCCTCCAGGTCGGGATGACAAGGATGTTCGGGGGGGAGGTGTTTCACGCGCGATCCGCTCCAGTCCGCCGCACCTGGAACACCCGCGAGGCGCGCCTCGGCAGCGTGACGGCCAACTGCCCCGCCGCGGGCCGCATCGGCTCGCCGCAGGCTCGCCCTCCAAGTGGGTCCGACGGCTCTTCTGGAGGGCGAGGCTGTGCCGAGCCGGCTTGTCCATACCCCGGCTCGCCGCAGGCTCGCCCTCCATGTAAGGCCAACGATTCTTCGGGCTCCACCCGCAGTCGGCGGATGCGGACCTGCTCCTCCACGGGAAACGGTCCGTAGTCGAGGAGCAAATCGAACCCGTCCTCCTTGACCCGCTCCACCTTCCGGGGCGTCGCCGCGCACACCGTTCCCTGGATGGTGGCCTGGAAGCCGAGGTTGACCCATCCGCTGGTTCCGGCGGCATCGAGATAGGAGAACCGCCCATCGTCCCCAACCCGCAGCGTTGGTCCGCCCGGCTGGCTAGTGTACATGTTGCATGACTTGTTCATGTGAACCTTCGCGGATTATTAGTTTCTGCGCTTCTTGCAGAAGTCCTTCTTGGCGCCCTGCGGGGCGCTTCCTATTCTCGCGGCTCGCCACAGGCTCGCCCTCCATTGAGCGTAACGCATTGATCCACCGACTGGAGGGCGAGCCTGTGGCGAGCCGAAGAGAATGGGTTGAGCCCGGAAAGAGCCATATCAGGGACTTCTGCAAGAGGCTCTTCTGTTCTCAGTTTTGCCCCTATTCCTGTCATTGGCTCCTCTACAGCCGGAAGTCGAGGTGCGCCGGCGGCGGGCATTCCTTGCGGACCCGTTCCCGCAGTTTCTCGTCAATGGGGATGCCTTCGTCGCGGGCAATCAGTTTCTCCTGGTAGGCGAACCAGGCCTTGACGCTGATCGTCTCGCCTTCGCGCACTTCGGCAAGCTCGAACGGCTCGCGCAGGATGCGGCCCGCGCGGTCGAGGTCGTCAATCGCGATGGCGGCCATGGCCTCGAATATTTTGATGTGGCCATGCCCGCGGATGCCGGCCGGCAGTGTGGAGACAATTGCGAGCCACTGGCGGGCGCAGCCCGCCTCGACGAGGCAGTGGCCACATTCGATGACCAGGCGCAGGTTGTCCGGGGCCAGTTCGAGCGCCCGGGGGTAGACGGCGGCGGCATCGGCGTACTGCTTCCGGTGAGCGGCCAGGGCGCCGAGCATGCGGTAGGCCCAGGCGTTGGGCTTGCGGGCAACGGACTTTTCCCAGGCGTCCCGGGCCTTGTCGAAGTCCCACGCCCCGCCCAGATGCATGATGCCCAGGTGCAGCCAGGCCAGCCAGTGATCACTTTTTCCGGCCCGGATGGATTCCTCCAGCCGCGCCCTCCACTCGTCCTGGATCATCCAGGAGGCGGGCGCGACGTTCGGCGCCGTCTCGGGGAGCACGCCCGTTTCGAGAAGCTCCAGCCAGGGGGCCTGCTCCGGTCCCAGGGTATCGTCCGGGAAGGGCAGCGACGCGGGGGCGCAGGGGCCCTGGTTATCCCTCGCGCGGCGGCGGTTCTCCAGAGCCCCCCAGCCGGATGCCTTCTGGATGAACTCCCGCGGCGGTTGCCGGGCCATCGCGCCGGTGGCGGCCAGCAACCGATCGAGCGCGTCCACGGTGACGTTGGTGTCGACGACACGCTGGGTCTCCTGCCAGGCGGCGGTCCAGGCGGCGCCGTGGACGATCCCGGGGTTGGCCCCGTCGATGGCCCCGTAGGCCTCAAGCCATTCCCACTCGGTCCTGGGCGGCAGCGGCAGGCTCTCGGTCTGCGTGCGCGCCAGGCCCGCCTGGATTTCGATATACGGGTTCCCCGGGATGGAGAGGGCATCCTGCCAGCGTCGGCCGCCGGCGTTCTGGCCGAAGACCCAGAGTTTGCGCCCGATCAGGCGCCGGGTCGAGGACTGGAAGAAGCCGCGGCCGTTGCCGTCCACAGAAGCAATCCAGGGGTACTGGGGCGATTCGATGCGGAAGAAGCGATCGCCCGAATTCGGGGCGTTGGCGGGGTAGCTGTAGTCGCGGCCCTGGTGTATCGGATAGTCATGGCGCTCGAGACAGGCTTCGGGCGCCCACTGGTGGGAGGCCGCGGCGGGAACCATCACGCGCACATCCTTGCGCTCCGGGACCGCCATGTTGCTCCACCAGTAGACCGGCACCGTGCGATCGTCGAGATTGGCCAGCCGGACGCGGACCAGAAGCACCGGCGAGCCGTCCGGCAGCCAGGCGTCGATCTGGAACGCCATGCCGCGGACGCGTTCGTACTCCCACAACCGCAGGACGGGCGTGCCGTCGTCGAGTTGGGTGCGCGCGGCAAAGAGTGGGTCGCAGGTGAAGGGCGTGTGGCCGATCCAGCAGAAGTTCCACTCCACGCCGCCGCTGATCCAGGCGTTCCGCAGCCCGAGGTTGGCGGGCTGGAAGACGGGATTGGCGAGGAGCAGTTCGCGCCGGGAGCGCTTGTCGTAGAGCGACCAGAGCCGGCCGCCAAGTTCGAGCAGGAAGGTCGCCCGCAGGTTCTCATTCTCCAGCACGGCCGCTTTGAAGCCACGCGGCGTGCGCGCGCGGTCATACGTGTCCTGAACGAAATAGGGCAGGCAGCCGTGGTGGTAGCCATAGCCCTGGTGCTTGACGTCTTCCTCGCTCAGGCCGATGGGCCTGCGGGGGATGGCCAGGTCGGCAGTGTCGTACCAGAGTGGGACGAGGGGTGTGGCCGGCCCCAGATTGGCGCCGGGGATCGTGAATCTCTCAATCGTCAGTTCGCTCATGTTTGATCTTCCGTGGTTATTTTCAACAACTTGAGCCTCTTGCAGAAGTCCCTGACGTGGCTCTTTCCGGGCTCAACCCATTCTCTTCGGCTCGCCGCAGGCTCGCCCTCCATGGATCGTAACGCATTGAACCACAAGGCATTGCACCACCGACTGGAGGGCGAGCCTGTGGCGAGCCGCTACCCCCGCGTGACTGAGGCATTACCCTGATCTGAACACTATGCCCCACCCTACGCCATCACCACGGCCTTGATCAACCCTGCCGGCCGTTTCTCCAGCGCCGCGTACCCCGCCGCCGTATCCTCCAGCCGGAACCGGTGGGTCACCAGGTG
>JBAWXQ010000269.1:0-3702 GCA_037144015.1 bacterium | reverse complement strand
ACGATGGAACTCGACGGCCTGTGGCGGTGTTGCCCTGACCCGCATGGGGACGGCGAGGCGCTGGGCTTTTGGCGGGCTGACCGGGACTTCCCGCTGTGGCGGGAGGTGGCGGTGCCGTCCTGTTTTGAGGCAGGTTGCGCGGGTATCGATTACTATGAAGGCGTGGTTTGGTATCGACGGACGTTTGCCGTTCCCGACGCGTGGCACGGCCAACGGTTGGTCCTGCGGTTTGAGGCCGTGAACTACCGGGCGAAGGTCTGGCTCAACGGGGAGTGTCTGGGGGAACACCAGGACGGCTTTCTGCCGTTTGAGTTTGAGGTCGGCGGCAAGATCTGCCGGGATCGCCCGAACCTGCTGGCTGTCGCGGTGGACAACGCCCACCACGAGGGGGATGTGCCCGGTATGCATGTCGGCTGGCGCGGCTACGGTGGCATCATTCGCGAGGTGTCCCTCTATTCAACCCCGCTTGTGTATGTCGAACGCGTCCGGATCCACGCGAAGCCGGATGCGCAGGGCGGTACGCTGGCCGTTCAGGCGCGGATCCGCAACGCCGGTGTCACGGCGGCCGGCACGGGACTTGAGGTGGCCATCCAGGATGCTGACGGAACGCGGTGCCTGCAGTTGCAGGCAGCACCCGGTACGCTGGCGGCGGGCGCCTCGGATGAGGTGACGCTGACGGGTGCGCTCGCGGGGGCCCGGGCCTGGTCGCCGTCGTCCCCGGTGTTGTACCAGGCCGTACTCCGCTTGTCGGCTGGCGGCGAGGTGACGGACGAGGTGGCCGCGACCTTCGGGTTCAGGCACATCGAAGCGACCCCGGAGGGGCTGCTGCTCAATGGCGAACGGATCTTCCTGGCCGGCTTCAACCGGCATGAGGACTCGCCGCAAACGGCGATGGCGACGGATCTCGTAACGACGCGGCAGGATCTGGAGCGGATGAAGGAGGCCGGCGCCAATTTTGTCCGCCTGTGCCATTACCCGCACCATCCGGCTGAACTGGATCTTTGCGACCGTCTTGGTTTGCTGGTTCTCTCGGAAATTCCGCTCTATTTCTGGAACAACAGCGAAGAGGGGCGCCGCACCCAGGCCGCGCGTGTGACAACCGCCTCGCGGCAGTTGGAGCAGATGATCGAGCGCGACTTCAACCATGCCAGCGTCATCTTCTGGTCGGTGAGTAACGAGACCCCCGAAGGGGAGCCCGGCGTGGCGGAAGGCAATCAGGCGCTGATCCGCTTGGCGCGGACGCTCGATCCCTCACGGCTGTGTGTGCACGTGATGAACCGCTGGGAGGATGGTCATGCGCAATTCGTGGAAGACGACGTCGTCTGCATCAACTCCTATCCCGCCATGGACTTCGAGGCGCGCGGGCATCAGCCCGGGAGCTTCGGACTGGCGCGCGCCGCGGCGCGGCAGCGAGAGCGGATCGCCGGGTTGCACGGCAAGTATCCGTCCAAACCGATCCTGATTGCCGAGTTCGGTTACAGCTCGTTCGCCGGAACCTTCGGCCATGCGTTCGGCGAAGACGAACACGCGCGCTCGATCGAAACGGAGTTTGCCACGTTCGACGCGCCGTACGTTTGCGGCGCCACGATCTGGTGCTGGGCGGATCATCCCTGGCCGGGCGGCCGGTTCTTCAATGGGTTGGCGACCGCGCCGTTTGGCGTTGTCAGCCGTGACCGGCGCCGGTTGATGCCGTACTGGACGGCCCGGGCGATGTTCCGGGCCCGGCAAGGCCTGGCGCTGCCGCCGCAGTCCAAGGAACTGAGCGGAACGACGGTGATCATGATCCGGCCGCACATGCGCGACATCCCGCAAGTGCCCATGCCGGCAGGCTATGGCATCCGCCCCATGACGGTGGACGATATTGGTTTGTGGACTGACATTTGGCGTGATGTCGAGCCCAACCAGACGATCACGGACCGGTTGTTTCGGGACGAGTTCGGCGACGACCTTGGCGCCGTGCCACGCCGGTGCTTTATCGTGACGGATTCACGGGGACTTGCGGTGGGGACGATCAGCGCCTGGTATATCCGCGATTTTCATGGCCGCGATGTTGGCCGGATCCACTGGGTGGCGGTGCGCCCGTCCTGTCAGGGTAAAGGGCTTGGCAAGGCGATGATGACCCACGCCTTGAACCGCCTCGCGGCGTGGCACGACTGCAGTTGCCTGTACACCGCAACGGAACGGGCCGGCGCCATAGCCTTGTATCTGAGTTTCGGATTTGAGCCGGACATGAGGCCGGCCAACGCGCAAAGCGCCTGGGCCGGTTTGAACGAGCGGCTGAATCACCCTGCAGTGGGAAGTATGATTTTCCTGGCGATCAATATCGCCATGGCGGCCCACCTGCAGGCCAACGGCGTCGAGCGTATTTTCAACGTAATGCCGTAGGGTATTAAAGATTGAAGAGTGAGAGCGCTGAGACACGATGAATCGCAAGACGACAGAAAGAAGCGGAGGAATTACCTGAAGGATGTCGAGACGGTGGAAGTGGATGTGACCCGTCTGACCCGCTGGCAGCGGCTGGCTCAACTAGCAGCCTGGTCGGCAGACGGTTTGTGCCTCCACAAGGCTACGTCCGACCAGGCTGCTCGTCGGCCTCCGCCTGCTGCCAGTCCCGGGCGGTGCGGAGGGCGCTGGTTTCGTCGTTCGCCTGCTCGGCGCGGCCGGCCAGCACAACCACCTTGCGCCCGTCCGTGGTGAGGACCGCAGCGCTGGTGGCATAGTAGCTCCAGCCCTCCGCGCGCTGCACCCGCACCACGCCGGGAGGGCAGGCAGCGGCCATCGGCGCGTGCCGGGCCAGCACGCCGAGGGCGCCCCCGGCTGAGCGCACGCCGACAAAAACGGCTTCGCCACTCATCAGCGCGCCGGCCGGGGTCAGGAGGGAGAAGGGGAACGGTGTCATGCGTTGCGCTCCATCGCCTTGGCCTTGGCGACCACGTCGCCGATCGCCCCGACCATGGAGAACGCCTGCTCGGGGAGTTCGTCGTGGCGCCCTTCGAGCACTTCGCGGAACGAGCGGATGGTTTCGTCCAGCGGCACATAGACGCCCTTCATGCCGGTGAAGGCCTCGGCCACGTGGAACGGCTGCGAAAGCAGGCGCTGGACCTTGCGCGCGCGGGCCACGGTCAGCTTGTCCTGCTCGGAAAGCTCATCCATGCCGAGGATGGCGATGATGTCCTTCAGCTCCTTGTAGCGCTGCAGCACCTCCTGCACGCCGCGGGCGACCTGCACGTGCTCCTCGCCGAGCGCCTCGGGCGTCAGCAGCGTCGAGGAAGACGTCAGCGGATCCACGGCCGGGTAGATTCCCTGTTCCACGATGGAGCGGGAAAGCTCGGTGGTTGCATCCAGGTGGGCAAAGGTTGTGGCCGGCGCCGGGTCGGTGTAGTCGTCGGCCGGGACGTACACGGCCTGGACCGAGGTGATGGAGCCGTTGCGCGTGGAGGTGATGCGCTCCTGCAGCTCGCCCATGTCCGTCCCGAGGGTCGGCTGGTAGCCGGCGGCCGAGGGGATGCGCCCCAGCAGCGCGGACACTTCGGAGCCGGCCTGCGTGAAGCGGAAGATGTTGTCGATGAAGAGCAGCACGTCCTGCTTCATCTCGTCGCGGAAGTGCTCGGCCACGGTCAGGGCCGAGAGCGCCACGCGGGCGCGCGCGCCCGGCGGCTCGTTCATCTGGCCGAAGATCATGGAGGTCTTGTCGATCACGCC
>JBAWXQ010000268.1:0-3722 GCA_037144015.1 bacterium | reverse complement strand
AGGCGAAAGGCATGTTTACAAGCGAAGGGGTCGGTCTTAGGCGAGGATTTGGGGGGCGCAACGGGGGGGTCAGTCACACGTTGGCAGCAAGGTGGCAGCGGCGTCTCGCCGCTGCATCCAAGCCGCCAGCGGCGAGACGCCGCTGCCACTTTGCTGACGCCAGCCAACGTGTGACCCCTTACGCGCTACAGTCGCCAACTTATTCCCCGCAACGGGGTCAGCGCGTTGCCGGCAGCGTGGTCAGCGTGGTGAGGGACTCGGCCGGAAGCTCCAGCCGCAGTTCGCCGTCCTGCGGGCGCACCTCGCCGAGGTCGCGCGCGTGCTCATCCCGGGCTGTCTGCACCACGCGCAGCGTCTTCAGCCCGGGCGGCAGTCTGCCGATGCGGCAGATGCGCGCGCCCAGGCGGTTGCCCAGGTGCACGGTCAGCCCGGCGCCGTCCGCGCCATGCACAAACGCGCTGGCCTGCAGGCGGTCGCCGGTCAGCACGTCGCACCACGCGGCCAGGCTGCCTCGCGGCGTGTACGCAATCCACTGCCGCTGCATCCCCCAGCGCGCCGTGGTCACGAAGCGGCTGTCCGCGTCGCGGGCCAGCACGGGGTAGTCGTCGCTGTGCTCCCAGAGCAGCACGGCCTGCGGCCGCGCATGGGCCAGCAGCGAAAAATACATGGCCATTTCCTGCATGGCGTAGTCGTGCCGGAACACCGGCGCGCGCTTCCAGTCCGGGTCCACGCCCGCCTCGGCCACGACCAGCGGCAGGCGCAGCCGGTCGGCGAGCGCGGCCCACTCCGCGTATTCATCATCCGCCGCGCCGCCCCACGAGTGGAACGACACCCAGGACACCTGCCGCAGCGCAGCCGGGTCGGCCAGCGCCGGTTTGAGATAGGCGCGGGCGCCCTCCCGCGGGTTTGCCACGTCGCCGAGCGCCAGCCGCGTGCGCACCCCCTGGCGCAGCAGCTCCTCTGCCAGCAGGCGCATGACCAGGGGATACACGTCCGGCGGGACCCCGATGCAGGCGCCGTAATCCGGCTCGTTGAGGGAAAAGGTTTCCGGCTCCACGCGGTAGCGGTCGCGGGCATAGCGCAGGTAGGCGCCGGCGGCCGCGGCCAGGCGCGGCCACTCCGCAGGCTTGACGACATTGCCGGACTCGCGCGCCTCGCCATCCGCGTACATCCACGCGGGTGCGCGCCACAGGGCCATGAAGAGCGGCGTCTGGTTGGTGGCCAGCAGCGACTGGAACTCCAGCGCCTGGCGAAGCTCCGAGTCCGGCGCGTCGGCCGCCGCAAGCTGGCGCAGGAAATCAGCGGCCGGGTCTGCGCCGCCGGGCGGGCGCTTCAGCTCATCCAGGCGCATCTGCACGCGCGCCCAGGCGGGGCGCAGCGTGGCGAACGCCGTGCGGGCGAGCAAGCCTTGCAGCCCGTAGCAGTAGTTTCCGCCAAATCCCTCAAACCGGTACGCGGTGCGGGCGGTGTCGACCTGCACTTCCGCCAGCGGCACGCGGTCCCGGCCGGCGCCTGTAATCTGCAGCGTCACGGAAAGGGTCTGGCCGGCGGGCAGCGCGCCGGCATGCAGCGGCACCAGCACGGCGAATTCATCGCTCCAGCGGCGGTTGTCCTGCACCACGATCGCGGCATTGGTGGGCGCATCCAGGCGGATGGCTCCGGCGTCGCGCGCGCTGCGAAGCTCCAGCTCCCCGCCGGGAACGTATCCCAGCAGATAGGGGACGGCGCGCGCCTCGGGCAGCCGGCAGGATCCGGCGGGCCCCACGTAGCGGCCGCCGGCGAAGCGCCCCGCCGGAACATGCAGGATGAAGTAGAGTCCGGTGCAGTCATTGGTGCGGTCGGTGAAAACGGAGACGGTGAACCGCACGCCGTTGGAGAGGGTCTGCGCCACCTGCGTCACGCGGCAGGCCACGGCCTCATTCGGCCGCAGCTCCGCGCGCCACACCGCGCCGGACGGCCCGATCACGGACTGCAGCTTGTCGGCGGCGCTGAGATAGGCCACGCGGTTCCAGTTGCTGCCGACCACGGCCAGCTCCGACTTGCAGTCGATCCAGCCATTGTCAATCGGCACGCGCACGAGCCGCCCCTGGGGATCAAGCCACTCGGCGTCGCGGGCAAATGCAACGCCGGAGAGAGACAGGCAGAGGATGGGAACCAGAACGCGAACGTTCCACGTCCAGCCGGAACCCGCGGACAGGCTGTTGCGCCTGCCGCCCGGATTCTCTTGCTGACACATGCCACTGCTGATCACAAACTGTTCCGCCTTCCAGGCCGTGGCGGCGGGTGCCCTCGCCCGCCGATCCGCAGAACCAATCCCCAACGTTCCGGCGCACCGGCGACGCACATGCTGTAGCGGCGGTATCTGACCGACCGCCGAGGCGTCGATTCCCTTTCCAGCAACCACGCGCAAAAACTTGAGAAAACGACAGGCATCGCGCGGGCGGGGCCGCGCTCCCACAGATTTGACAGGTTTTAAAAAACTGTGGGAGCGCCACCCCGTGGCGCGAAGGAACTCCTCCACCATCCACCCTCCACCCTCCACCTGCCACCATCCACCCGCCTACCGCCGGCCGTGCGTCTGGATATACTTCGCCATCTCATCCGCCTCGGACGGGGAGCTGACGCCGGATGGCCAGATCAGCAAGCCGCGTGGATCGAGCTGACGCACGATCTCCGGCACTTCCTCCTTGGGGCAGCAGACAACCACCGGCTTGCCTGCCGCCTGCCAGCGCTTGAACAGGTGAATCCGCTCCAGCGCCGAGGGCGTGGCTGCGCCGGGGGTGTACTGCACGGCGGTGATCTCCGGCGCGCTGGCAATGGCTTCCGCGTGGTTGGCGGCGCCGGGTCCGTCCACGTGCAGCGCGCAGCGCCCGGCGCGGCGGGCCTGCTCGCGCAGCGACGGGAGGCAGGTCTCGATGAAGTCCTGCGGGCCGATCATGTAGTTGAAGTCGCAGGTCGGCACGGTGTACGGCACGCGCGAGCCGGGGCCAACCCAGGTCGTCATGGCGGCCCCGCTGGCTGCGAGGATTTCGTTGGTGCGCCGGTAGGCGCCCTCCCAGACATCCACGAGCGCATCTGCCGCGCGGATGACCGCGGCGCGGTGGTCGTACAGATCCAGCAGCAGATCCTCGGAGCCGCGCAGATTGGCGAGCGCATCCACGGCGCCGCTGTAGTCGGGCATCATCACCGCGTAGTTGCCGGCCGCGTCCGCGGCGGTCACCTCCAGCAGCTTCATCACGGCGCGATACCAGCGGTTGTCCGGGTCGAGCCGCAGCGGCGGCAGCGGGTCCCAGCTCCGGATGATGGGGTGCTGCCAGGACGTGTTTTCGGCCGCCGAGAAATGCAGCGGCGCGCCCGCGAAGGCGGCGATGGCTACGGGGCCGATGTCCACGCGGATGCTGGGAACCTCGTCGCCCGCCCAGTGCGTGTTCTCGAGCTGCGCGCGGCGGACAGCCAGCCATTGTTCCGGCTGCTCGAGCAAGTCGAAAGCCTTGTCCCAGCGGATGTTCTTGTTCGTGCCGACGCTCACGCACGCCAGCGGTCGGTCAGACGCGAACGTCCACCATGCCTCCCAGCGCGCCACGCGCTCGGGGTAGTCCGGACAACACGTCAGCGGCTGCTCCTGGATCGCTTTCATCAGCTGCACGTTCTCCGCGGCAGGCGCCACGCCCCGGCACCCGGACCGAAGCAGCAGCATACGACAACCAGGCGCGTCCTGTCAC
>JBAWXQ010000267.1:0-3752 GCA_037144015.1 bacterium | reverse complement strand
AGCTTTGTCGCGAGCTTTGTCGACAAAGCTCGCGACAAAGCTCGCGACAAAGATGCGACGCAAATGCATCGCATGTTTAGACGGAACGAACTAAGTTTGTCGACGCAGTTTACGTCCAAGTACCCTGTCAGGTGGGTGCAAAATGAGGGGCGCACGTACCTTGTCCTTTTGACCCACAACGTAGCCGGTTAGCGGCAGGGGGCGGCCGTTCCGTGCGCGGTTCTTTCTCCATTCGACCCCGATACCGATTCCGCCCCCGACGCCGAAAGATGCATGCGAAAACGGGCGTCGGAGTCGAGCGCAAAAAGGGTGGCCCGGGCGCTCCGCGCACGGGCAGGTTCCGGTCTGGCACACCGCCTGCACTTGCCCGTGCGCGGAGCGCCCGGGCCACCTGCACCTTCAGCCAGCCATCTGGCACAGCTGTCCTTCAATCGGTGGACGATTACGGCGACGAGAACGGTGCACGAGGAGAAAATGCAAAATAATCGTCCGCCGCAGTCTACAGCAGCCTGCCAAGATAGGTCAGGCATTCCTGCCTGACCTTGCCCCCCGTGAGGGTCAGGCAGGAATGCCTGACCTACTGAGGCCACCTCCCCTGTAACTCCAGTTTCTTTGCCGTTTGATCCGCCGGCCAACGGCCGGCGGTGGTTTCGCTGAGTAGTTACGATTTTCCTTGTGCGCTCCTCGCCTACATGCCAATCCGTTCGCTTGTAACCCTGCGTTTTCGCCTTTTGCCCTCATGTCTCCGTCCTCCAGAATCGCGCGACGAAGTCGCGCGATCCGCGGATCTCCCTTCCGGAAAGCCGGCGACGATACTATGATGTCCGGCGTGAAGGATCGTCTGGACAACCTGGTGGTGGCGCGGGGGGGGGCCGAGAGCAAGGAGCAGGCGCAGCGCCTGATCCTGGCCGGGCTGGTGCGCGTCAACGGCCACCCGGCCACCAAGGCCGGGCACAAGTTTCCCGATGATGCGGTGGTCGAGGTCGAGGCACGGCCGCGGTTTGTCAGCCGCGGCGGCGACAAGCTCGAAGGCGCGTTCAGCGCATTCCGCCTGGATGTCACGGGCAAGGACTGCCTCGACGTGGGCGCCTCCACCGGCGGCTTCACCGACTGCCTGCTGCAGCATGGCGCGGCGCGGGTGGTGGCCCTGGACGTCGGGCATGACCAGCTGCACTGGAAGATGCGCCAGGACCCGCGCGTGACCGTGATCGAAGGGTTCAACGCGCGCCGCCTGACTGCGGCCGACCTGCCGTTCCAGCCCCGGTTTGCGGTTGTGGACGTGGCCTTTATCTCGCTGCGCTTGATTTTGCAGCCCATGATGGAGGTGCTGGCACCCGGGTCGGAGCTGGTCTCCCTGATCAAGCCGCAGTTTGAGGCCGGCCGCGAGCAGGCGCCGGGGGGCGTGGTGCGTGACCCGGCGGTGCGGCAGGCGGTCGTGGCCGCCATCCGGGCGTTTGGCGAGGGGCACGCGGGGCTGACGTGGCTCGGGGTAGTCCCCTCCCCGCTGCCCGGACCGGAGGGGAACATCGAGTTCCTGGCGCACTGGCGGAAAAAGGGGGACGAGGTCAGCACGCTAGCAGCTTGTCGGATTTAGCGCTGTCCCAACACAAGTTTTGTGCCGACAAAGCTGCTAGTTTAGGGGACGCAACCGCCAGACGCCGGATAACAGTGTAATCCGCGACCAAAAACGCAGCCGGCACAATCTTCTGTCTGTATTTGAGTTTTCGCAACCCGCGGGCAGCGGGTTGCACAACTAGGAGACTGTCGGTAGAAGGCCCTGGACCGATCCGAGGCCTAATTCCGACAGTCTCCTAGGATTCCTGCTGGATTCTGAATCCTGAATTCTGAATACTGTACCCATGAAACGCATCGGCCTCATCGTCAACCACGACAAACCGACAGCCCCGGCCATGGTGCGCACCCTGGTGCGGCTTGCCCGGGAGTTGCAAATCGAGCTGCTGGCCAGCGCCGAGACCGTGGCCGTGGCAGGTGGCGGCGAGATCTGCGCCGTGGAGGCCTTCCCCGGCCGCGTGGATGCCGTGGTGGTGCTGGGCGGCGACGGCACCATGCTCAACACCGCGCACCGCCTGCAAGGCAGCGGCGTGCCCCTGATGGGGCTGAACCTCGGAGATCTCGGGTACCTGACGAGCGTCGAGGCCACGCGCATCGAGGAAGCGCTGGTCTGCCTGCGCGAAGGGCGGTTCACCGTCAGCCGGCGCGCCGCGCTGACGAGCGTCATCGAGCGCGCCGGCGGAGATCGCGTCACGACCATGGATGCGCTGAACGACCTGGTCGTCAGCCGCGGCGCCTCCGGCCGCGCCGTCCGGCTGGAGCTGTCGCTGGACGGCGTCTTCGTGACCACCTACATCTGCGACGGCATCATTATCTCGACCCCCACAGGGAGCACGGCCTATGCGCTTTCGGCCGGCGGCCCGATCGTCATGCCCGGCACCGCGGCTCTGGTGGTGGCCGTGATCTGCCCGCACACGCTCAGCTCCCGCCCCCTGGTGGTTCCGGACTCCACGATGGTGGCGATCCGCGTGGCCAAGACCGCCGCCCCGCTGGTGGCTTCCGTGGATGGCCAGGACGACTTCACCCTGACGCAGGGCGAGCGCATCGAAGTGCGGCGCAGCCCCCGGGATGTGCCGGTGATCCACCTCCCCGACTACGACGGCTACTCGGTCCTGGACCGCAAGCTCGGCTGGGGCGGTCGCTAGGAACCTGTCGGGCTTGGGCGTTGGATCTGGCCGGCGCCTTCTGCCGACAGGTTCCTAGGAGACTGTCGGACTTATCCGTAAACAGCTTCTCGCGCTTTGGGCGGGCGTGAGCCCGCAACCCAACGAACATACACTTCAAGGACACCGAGAGCACCGAGAGGAGCAGAGACCACAGAGAACTGCCTGCCTGCGGCCGGCAAGCCGGCCGCAGCCGAATGAAATTCGCTCTGTGCTCTCTTTCCTTCTCTGTGACCTCTGTGTCCTTCCACCCATCCACCCTTCCACCCATCCACCCTTCCGCCCCCCTCGGCGCCCTTTTTTTGGCTAATTTAAGAAACCCGCTTGACATCCCCGCGCCATAGGTTTATTAGCGACATTAACGAAAGGGCCTCTTGTCGGTTCTCCTTCGCCGGCGCCCGTGATGCGGGGCGCAGCGCAGGAGAAGGTGTTCCCCGGGGAATGCTCACGACGCTGCATGAACTCAGACAAGCATAAGTCCAGTGGTAATCGACGGTCTGTCGAAACGGACGCGGCCAGGCGCTTTGTCGTGCGCTTGGCCGTTGGCGCATTCAGACGCGGCGCCCGGCCTGCAACGCGTCACTTAAACAGGGGAACATGACGTGAACGCTGCGTCGCAGCACCAACCCAAGGAGACGTTCGCCTTTCTGGGAGACCAGGAAGACGAACCTCCGAGTAGTATCGCAAAATTCTTCACGAAAGCCACCGCGGTGGCGGAGATGGCTCCGTCGCTGTTCTCATCGCTGCCTGTCGACACCGTACGACCGCGCGTCATGCGGATGAACCCCAAGTCGCGCGCGTTCCGGAAGGTCTTCTTTCCCGGGGCGACGGACCTGAACTGGGCCGACTGGCAATGGCAGCTCCGCAACCGCATCCGCACGCTGGAGCAGATCCGCCACATGCTCGTGCTCTCCCCCGAGGAGGAGAAGGCGCTGGAGCAGCACGGCGAACTGCTGCCCGCTTCCATCACCCCGCACTACATGGGGCTGGTGTCGCCGCACGACCCCGAGCAACCCA
>JBAWXQ010000266.1:0-3797 GCA_037144015.1 bacterium | reverse complement strand
TTTGCGGGTACCCCCGCAAATCACCGGGACATGGTTTGGATGCGGTGCTGCACGCCGCTGAGGCTCATCAGGTCCCGCTGCTGCTTGGGCGTCAGGAATCGCGGCCTGCCGACGATGGCGGCCGCGATCATCGACTTGGCTGCATCCTCTACGACCAGGCAGCGGTAGAACGCCTGCTTGGCGTTGGCGCCCTGGGCGATCATGCCGTGGTTCTCCATGAAGAGGGTGTCGTACTTCTTTCCTGCCTCGGTTACGGCGTCGGCCAGGGCCTGGGTGGTGGGCGTGATGTAGGGAATGGTGCCGACGCGGCCGAGGTCGCAGACAAACTCCGCGAACATGGGCTTGAGCTGCGCGCCGGAACTGAAGATGCCGGAGGCCCACGGCGAGTGGACGTGGAAGATCACCTGCGTGTCCGGGCGCGCGCGGTAGATGCCGAGGTGCATGTTCACCTCGCTGGTGGGCTTGTTCCTGCCGCGGACCTGCTTGCCCGTGGCCAGGTCCATGCCGCAGAGGTCGGCCGGCGCCATGTCGTCCATGGCAAAGCCGCTGGGCTTCATCCAGACGATTCTGCCGTCGCGGGCGCTGATGTTGCCGCCGGCGCCGGCGACCAGGCCGGCCCGGGCGATCTTGATGCCGTACGTGATGAGGTCGGATCGGATGCTGGCCATAATCTCTCCCGTTGTGCGTTCCGTGTTTCGTGTTGCGGCGGTATCGCGCTGCGGGGCAGCGCTCCTACAATGCTACGCCGTGTTGTGTTTGTAGGAGCGCTGCCCCGCAGCGCGATGTTGTCTACCGTTTCGCCAATACCACGCGCTCGTACTCTTTCACATGCGCCATCCAGGCGCCGTCGGCCGGCGTCTGCTGGCGCCTGCAGAATTCGTTCCAGACCGCGCCCAGCGGCAGGAGCTTGTTCTCCTCCAGCAGGGCGAGGCGTCCGGCGAGATCGCCCGTGTTCTCCAGCTCGCGCAGCCGGGCGGCAGGCTCCAGCAGGGCCGCCAGCAGCGCCTTCTGGGTGTTGCGCGCGCCGATGACCCAGGCGGCCACGCGGTTGATGCTGGCGTCGAAATAGTCCAGGCCGAGGCACACGCGGTCCAGGGCGTTGCAACGGACCAGCTCCTGGAAGAGCGCGTACAGGTCGTCGGAGAGCGCCACGACGTGGTCGCTGTCCCAGCGCACGCCGCGGCTGACGTGCAGCAGCAGCCCCGGCACCCAGAGCAGCGTGGACGAAACCTTGTCCGCGAGCGTCTCCGTGGGGTGGAAGTGGCCGGCGTCGAGGCAGAGCAGCTTGCGGCGGGACGCGGCATACCCGAGGTAGAACTCGTGCGAGCCGACCGTGTAGCTTTCGCAGCCGATGCCGAAGAGCTTGCTCTCCACGGCGTCGAGGTTGTGGTGCGCGTTGAGGGGCTCGGCAAAGACCTCGTCCAGGGCTTCCACGAGGCGCGCGCGCGGCCCCTGACGGTCAAACGGGGTGTCCTTGGTTCCATCTGGAATCCAGACGTTGGTGACGGCCGGGGACCCGACCGCCGCCCCCATGGCCGCGCCGATGCGGCGCGCGGCCTGGCAGTGGCGCACCCAGAAGGCGCGGATCGCGGCGTCGGGGTGGCTGAGCGTCAGGCCGCCGGCGGCCTTGGGGTGGGAGAAGCACGACGGGTTGAAGTCCATGCCGAGGCGCTGTGCTTTGGCCCAGGCGATCCAGTTGGCGAAGTGCGCCGGCTCCAGCGCGTCGCGCTCCACGCGCTTGCCGCTGGTTTCGGCATAGAGGGCGTGGAGGTTGATGCGCTTGCTGCCGGGGATCAGCGCCAGGGCCTGCTCCAGGTCGGCGCGCAGTTCCTCCGGCGTGCGGGCCTTGCCCGGGTAGTTGCCGGTCGCGGCAATGCCGCCGTCCAGGCTGCCGGACTTCTCGAATCCGCCCACGTCGTCGCCCTGCCAGCAGTGCAGCGAGACCGGGACCGTGCCGAGCTTCCGGAGCGCCTGCTCCGGGTCCACGCCCAGCGCGGCATACTGCTCGCGCGCCCATGCATACGCCTGTTCGTGATGGCTCATGAAGATCTCCCTTGTGTATCCAGCCCGCGCCGGGCTCACATGCATTGCCGCATCGTAGCCGAAACAGGCACAGGCACGCAATTCGCGACTTGCCCCGTTGACCGGCCGTGCGATCGCATGTAGTCTTCGACATTTGCGCTTTTGGAGGAATCCTTGTGAATGCTCGCCTCGGCCTGGTCCTTCTTTCCTGCGTGTTGAGCGTGGTCATGGGGCTGGCATTGGCCGGCCGCGGCGGCGGGCACGCGGTTGTCCGGCCGGAGGGCAACGTCGTGATCGGGCTGTCCATGGACACGCTCAAGGAGGCCCGGTGGCAGGTGGACCGCGATCTCTTTGTCCGCCGGGCCGCCGCGCTGGGCGCCGAGGTGCTGGTCCAGTCCGCCAACAGCGACGACGTCCAGCAGATCAAGGACGTGGAGACGCTCATCACCCGCAAGGTGGGCGTGCTGGTGATCATCCCCCACAACGGCGCCGCCATGGCCAAGGCCGTGGCCATGGCTCGTGAAGCCGGGATCCCGGTGATCGCCTACGACCGCCTGATCAGCAACTGCGACCTCGATTTGTACGTCACGTTCGACAATGTCCGCGTCGGCGAGCTGCAGGCGCAGTACCTGGTCGACAACCTGCCCGGCGGCAAGGGGCGGATCATCCGGATTTACGGCTCCAAGACCGACCACAACGCCGTCCTCTTCAAGGAGGGGCAGGACAACATCCTGCGGCCGCTGATCGCGCGCGGCGACATCCAGGTGGTGCATGAAGACTGGGCCGAAGACTGGAAGCTGGAAAACGCCAAGAAGATCGTCAATGCCGCCATCAGCAAGGCCGGCGGCCGGTTTGACGCGCAGGCGATCCTCGCTTCGAATGACGGCACCGCGGGCGGCGCCATTCAGTCTCTGATGGAGGAGGGACTGGCCGGAAAGCTGCTGGTGACCGGGCAGGACGCCGAGCTTGTGGCCTGCCAGCGCATCGCGCAAGGCACGCAGTCCATGACCATCTACAAGCCGATCCGGCTGCTGGCCGGGCGGGCGGCGGAGCTCGCCGTGCGCCTGGCGACCGGCAAGCCGGTTGTGGCCCGGGCCGAGCTGGATAATGGCAAGGCCCGGGTGCCGTCGGTATTTCTCGATGTCGTCAGTGTCACCCGGGACAACCTGCTGGCTTCGGTCATCCAGGATGGCTTCCAGTCCTACGACGACGTCTACCGGGGCATTCCCGCCGATCGCCGGCCCGCCCGCCCGGCAGGCACCCCAAGCGCGAGTTCAGCCGGTTTTGCGCACGATAAAAACTGATTCGCAAACCTTCTCGCACGTGCGGTGCCCGCCGCGCGGCCGCCCTTCCGGAACATGCGTGAAACACAAGGCAGGGCGCGCCGCCCCCTGCGCGCCGCAGCGGATTATCACGATGCCGCAGCCGACCACGGGTGACAACTGGCGTGTGGCCAATTCCACACGTTTGAACGTGTGGAATTGACAGCCTCCCCAATCTACGGCTAAGTACACGGTTTCGCAAATACGGAGACGTATCGTTGGTTCGTCCTCGTCCTCGTACTCGATTGATTGGCGGTCGTCGAACGTCGGTTCGAGAACGAGAACGAGAACGAGGACGAAGGACGAGGACGATTACGAGAATACGCTGGTGGATTTATGAAACCATGTACTACCGATGACCGGCCGCTTCGCGAACCTGCCTTGGTCACAACGCCTGCCTGGCGTCGCAGAGCCCGCGCTTGATCCCGCTGCTGATCTTGCGCATAATCCATT
>JBAWXQ010000265.1:0-3826 GCA_037144015.1 bacterium | reverse complement strand
CCGGCCGCAGCAGCATGAATTTCTCTCTGTGCTCTCTTTCTTTCTCTGTGACCTCTGTGTCCGTCCGCCTTACGGCCTACTTCACGTCGATCGCCTGCTCCGGGCACACCCGCCGGCAGGTGTCGCAGCGCGTGCATTTTTCCTGGTCGATCTCGTGCCGCTCGTGCGGCTGAAAGGCGATCGCATCCACGGGGCAGGCCTGCGCGCAGAGCGTGCAGCCGATGCACTTCTCCGTGACCGTGTAGCGGATCATGGCCTTGCACCTGGCCGCGGGGCAGCGCCCGGCCACGTGCGCCTCATACTCGGCGCGGAAGTAGCGCAGGGTCGTGAGCACCGGGTTGGGCGCGGTGCGCCCCAGCCCGCAGAGGCTGCCGCCGCGAACCTGCAGCGCGAGCTGCTCCAGCGCCGGCAGGTCCTCGGCCTTCCCCTTCCCCGCGCAGATTCGCTCCAGGATGTCGAGCATGCGCCGCGTGCCCACGCGGCAGGCCGTGCATTTGCCGCAGGACTCGCGCTGCGTGAACGACAGGAAGTAGCGCGCAATCTCGACCATGCAGTCGGTCTCGTCCAGCACCACCATGCCGCCGGACCCCATCATGCTGCCGACACCCGCCAGCGATTCATAGTCCACGGGCGTGTCCGCCAGCGCCGCCGGCACGCAGCCGCCGGACGGCCCGCCGATCTGCACCGCCTTGAGCGCGCGGCCGTCCTGCACGCCGCCGCCGACGTCCATCACGATGTCGCGGACCGACAGCCCCATGGGCACCTCGATCAGGCCGCCGCGCACCACCCGCCCGGCCAGCGCAAACACCTTGGTGCCGCGGCTCCCGGAGGTGCCGTATTTCAGGAACGCGTCTGCGCCGTGCGCCAGGATCCACGGCACCAGCGCCAGGGTCTCGACGTTGTTGACCAGCGTCGGGCAGCCGTTCAGCCCGCGGGTCACAGGGTACGGCGGTCGCGGCCGCGGCGTGCCGCGCCGCCCCTCGAGCGAGGCCAGCAGCGCCGTCTCCTCGCCGCACACGAACGCACCCGCGCCCTCGGCCACCCGCATCGGCAGCGGCCGGCCGCCGGGCCCCAGCCCGTGCAGCACGCCGGCCGCATCCACACGGCGCAGCGCCTCGCGCACGCGCTTCACGGCCAGCGGATACTCGTGGCGGATGTAGAAAATCGCCTCCTGCGCGCCCACGGCCCACGCCGCCACAGCCACCCCCTCGATCACACGGTACGGGTGCGACTCGAGGATCATGCGGTCCATGAACGCGCCGGGGTCGCCCTCATCGCCATTGCAAACCACGTATTTCACGGCCCCGGGGGCGTCCCGCACGATCCCCCACTTGTTGCCGGTCGGGAAGCCGGCGCCGCCGCGGCCGCGCAGGTCGCTGCGCTCGATCGTGGCAATCACATCTTCCGGACGCAGCGCGGTGCGGGCCTGCTGCAGCAGGTCAAACCCGCCGCCGGCCCGGTATTCGTCCAGGTCCAGCGGGTCGAGCGTGCCGGCCCCGCTGGTCGCCAGGCGGACCTGCCGCTCCAGGAAGTCCGTCGTTTCCGGCGCGTCGGGGTTCACACAGCAGGAATCAACCGCATCCGGCCGGCCGGTCAGCATACGGCCCAGCCAGGAATCGCCCCAGTGCCGCAGCCGCCGCACGGCGCCGGGCGCCGGGAAGTGGTGCTGCACCACCCCGGCCACGTCCTGCGGCTGCAGGCCGACGTAGCGCGCCGGGCGCTGCCCCGGGGCCAGCACCTCCACCACCGGCGCCTGGTAGCAGGCGCCGATGCAGCCGACGCGCTTCAGCCGGATGTTGCCGCCGGTGCGCCGGATCGCGGCGCGCAGCGCGGCAAAGAGCTCCTGGCTCCCCTTGGCCACGCAGCAGGATCCCAGACCGACGCGGATTTCGCGCAGCCCCTCCGCCGCCTCCGGCTCCGGCGCGGCGGCGCCGCCCTGCCGTGCGCCAACCTCCTCAAGAAACGAATCCAGCACCTTTCCGATGTGGTCGGGAGAGATGTGGCCGTAGGTGGTGTCGTCGATCTGCACCACCGGCGCCAGCGTGCAGCAGCCGAGGCAGGCCACGGTTTCGACCGTGAACCGGCCGCGCGCGTCCGTGTCGTCCGGCGCCTCGATCTGCAGCTGGCGCAGCAGCGCCTCATGGATGGCGGGCGCGCGCTTGACGTGGCAGGCGGTGCCGTCGCAGACCCGGATGCGGTGCCGGCCGGCCGGCCGCAGGCGGAACTGGCCGTAGAACGTGGCCACGCCGGCGATCTCGGCCTCGGCAACGTCCAGCCGCGCCGCCAGGTGCTGCAAGGCAGTGGACGGCAGGTAGCGGCAGCGCTCCTGAATGGCCAGCAGCAGGGCGATCAGGTTGCGGCGATCCACGCCAACCCGGTCGATGATACCGTCGAGCTCCGATGTTTCTAGGTGTGCCTGCATGGTGGTTGCGAACAAGCGGAGACGCCGCCGAACGCACGTCCCCTGGCTGTCTGTCGGATCGCCCCGGTTGCTACTTCATGAACAGCTCAATGACCGGCACTGCCACCTTGGGCGGTGCGGCGGGCAGGCGGATGGTGAGCGTGTTGCGCCCGAGATGCGCCGAGGTCTCCTGCCACGGCTCAAGCCCGTACTTCAGCTCCGAGGCGTCGTTGAGCAGCTGCGCATATTCGACCTTGTCGGCCAGGTCGTCCAGGTGCAGCGCGCCAAAAGGCCAGGCGAACAGGTGGACGTACAGGCGCCGGGTGGACGGATTCCAGGTCAGGCGGCAGTGCTCGGGCGTGCGGTACGCCTCGGGCGCCTGCGTGCAGCCATAGATGGATCGGCTGTGACGCTTCATCCAGTCGCCGATCCCCTGCAGGCGGTCGAGCGCACGCGCGTCAAACTCGCCCCGGCCGGTGGGGCCGACGTTGAGCAGCAGGTTGCCGCCCTTGCTGACGCAGTCGATCAGCGTGCGAACCAGCTCCTCCACGCTGCGCCAGGAGGACTCGTCGCGGTGGTAGCCCCAGGAACCGCTGAAGGTCTGGCAGGCCTCCCACACGACCTTCTTCCCCTCGAACTGGACCCACTCCCGCGGCTGCCACTGCTCGGGCGTCTTGACGTCCCAGGCGCCGGGCAGATCGAGGCGATCGTCCACGATCGCCTTGGGTGCCAGCTTCCGGATCAGTCGGTAAAGCTTCTCCGACTCCCAGGCCAGATGGCTCTTGCCCTTGGTAAAGTCGCCGGGGTTGTTCTTGTCCGGGTAGGAAAAGTCGAACCAGAGCACATCCACCGGCCCGTAGCCGGTGAGCAGTTCGCGGACCTGCTCGCGCATGTAAGCCGCGTACTTGGACATGTCGCGGCCGACATTCATCTTCGCCCGCTCCGCCTCCGGCAGTTCGCGGTAGGGGCCGGTGCGATGATCGATCACGAAGTGCGGGTGGTGCCAGTCGATCAGCGAGTAGTAGAACCCCGTGCGCAGCCCGCGCCCGCGGAAGGCGTCGACCATGGGACGGATCAGGTCGCGCCCGGCCGCCGTGTTCGGCGCCTTGTAGCCGGTCTGCTTCGTATCCCAGAGGCAGAACCCCTCGTGGTGCTTGGTGGTGACAACAAAGTACTTCATGCCCGCATCGGCGGCGGCAGCAGCCCAGATTTCCGGGTTGTACAGGTCGGGGTCAAAGCGCTTGAAGTAGCGGCGCTCGTACTCCTCGAGGGGGATCTTTTCGTTGTTCATCAGCCACTCGTGGCGTGCGCCCTGCGCGTACAGCCCCCAGTGAATGAACATGCCGAAGCGGTCGTTGACAAACCACTTGGTGTCGCCGTGCGGAAGCGTTTTCTCTGCCATTGCCTGCTCCTGTTTGATTCCGA
>JBAWXQ010000264.1:0-3844 GCA_037144015.1 bacterium | reverse complement strand
TTCTCCAACAACGCCGCGCTCGTCGCCCTCGGCGCCACCAACCCGCTGGCTGTGGCCACCACCGACGCCGACGGCAACTATCGCGCCGTGGTCGGGTTCAACTGGGGCGGAACCGTCACGCCCTTTGCCAAGGGATATTCGGACCTCATCTTTGCGCCCGCGCAGCGGAGCTATACCAACGTGGTGGAGGATGTGGTTGCGACCAACCTCACGCGGTTTGTTTATACGCCGTCGCTGGTGATCCTGGGCACCGACACGCCGAACGCGATCGACTTCGGCGCCGTGCAGGTGGGCAGGTCTGCCAGCCACACGGTGGTGCTGAAGAACAACGGCAAGACGGCCTGCAACGTGATGGGCGCGGCGCCATCGGCGTACTACTTCATGGCGCTGCCCGGGGCCTACATCTTGAACCCCGGCGCGACCGGCGTGGTGAACGTGACCTTTACGCCGCCGGCATCCGGCGTGTTCACGGGCAGGGTTGACTGGGCCACCAGCCCGGAGCCGTTCGGCGGTGCCCCGCGCATTCTGGTGCAGGGCGCCGGGCTGGAAATTGTCGACGTGTTGTACTACTCCGGCGACGTCAACTTCGGAACGCTGTTCGTGGGGCAGTCGGATACGCACACCATTACGCTGTACAACATGTCCGCGCTGGCCCTCAAGGTGAGCGGCAAATGGTCCAACGGAACCGATTTCTCGACCAAGGGGCTGCCGGCTACGATTCCGTCCGGCGGTTCGGCAAACTTCACGATGACTTTCGCCCCCAAGACGTCCAAGGATTACGGCGGCGCCATGTTGGTGCTGTCGGCAAAGGGGCTGCCGACGACCGCAACCCTGTCGCCGATATCCACGGTTCTTTCCGATGTGGCCGGCACGTGGACCGCCAAGATCAACAAGCAGAACTACACCCTCTACCTCAAGCAAGCCGGAGCCATCGTGGACGGCGTCATGGTCTGTGCGGAAAACCCGCTCATCAACGACCAGTATGTCGCCTCTTTCAGCATGGGTGCCTTGGCCGGCGCGCTTTGGAACACGGGCGCACCGGTTGGCAGCCTGCCGCTGAGCGTGGCCAAGAAAAAGATGACCGGCTCGATCACGCGCACCGGGGTTGGTACCGGCCTGGCTGCAAGCTGGAAGCAGAGCAGCACCACGGTGCCGGCCAGCGTCATCTTCCCGCCACGGCCGGCGCTGGTCGCCAAGCCTGCCGCCGCGACGGGCGCGGGCATCCTGGCCGTTCCGGGGTCTTCGCCAGCGGATGCGCTGCGCGTCACCCTGCTGGACCTTGCTCCCGCAGCGATGCTGCCGGAGGATTCGGAACTCCTGGTGGTGATCCTGCAGGATGGCCGTCCGGTAGCCGTCTCGCCCGCGCTGGATCGCTACAACCTCTCCTGGCTGCTGCAGACCCGGATCGAAGCCGAGGGCGCGGATGCTGACGCCAACGGGCTGCCGGACCTGCTGGAGGCTGCCCTGGGCGTGCCGCTGCAGGACGGCGCGGAGTTGCTGATCGTGCGCAAGTCGGACGGACAGGCTGTGCCGGAGGCCCCGTACAGCGGCACGGTCGTCGAAGGCTCGCCCGTGCCATTCAGCGATCTTCCTGCGACCTGGTCACTGAAGACGGCAAAATAGGGGGGCGCCGCCAGTTTTGTTTTTGCGAAGAACTTGCATATGTGAGAACCCGTTTTGGTGGAGCTGACATCCGAATGACGGAAACCCTTACAGAACAGGCGGTTTTTGCTTACAAGCGATGTTATTGTTCTTTATTCTTGGTTCTTCTGTCTTTGGCATAGTGACTGCTTTATATTACACATACCTGCCGACATTGGTGGCCCGATGGATGGCAGGTAGACAGAAAGTGCACCTGTGTAGCCCGGGAGGGCGTTAAGAACGGGTGCAGGTACAACAACAACGTCCACGCAGCCCGGGAGGGCCTCTAGCGTGGGCGAATAATGGAGAGTAGTCATGACACAGCGCAAAGGTTTCACGCTGGTTGAAATCATGATCGTGGTTGCGATTATCGCCCTGCTGGCGGCCATCGCGATTCCGTCGTTCATGAAGTCCCGCCAGGAGTCACGTCGCAGTTCCTGCATCAACAACCTGCGCCTGATCGACCATGCGAAGCAGCAGTGGGCGACAGCGCTCAACAAACTCGATACCGACTCCCCCGCGAGTTCGGATATCGGGCCTTATCTCAAGAGCGGATGGCCGACCTGTCCGGATGGCGGCACCTACACGATCAACACGATGGCCACCAACCCGGCTTGCGACAAAGCGGCCCACACCTACTAATCGGATCTGACGATTCAGTAGCGGGTTCGGTCACGGGAGTTCCCTTCGGGGAACTCCCCTTTTTTTTGTGCGCCGTCGGGGCGCAACACGAACGGTTGCAGCCGCGGGCCGGCGCGCCTATAGTGGGCGCATGACAACGAAGCGTCGCTGGCTTCTGGTTGGCCTGATTGTCCTGTTGGCCGCGGTGCTCCGCCTGGTGTTTCTCCAGCAGTTCCGGTGCTCTGATTTCTACGACTGCCCGGTGCTGGACATGCGCACGTATCTTGAGCAGGCCCAGGCGATGGCCCGGGACGGGTGGCATGGGCTGGGGGTGGTCTGGCGGCCGCCGCTGTATCCTGCCCTGCTCAGCCTGTCGCTCAGGTTTGCGAACAACAGCCTGCTGCCGGCGCTGCTGGTCCAGGCCCTCCTTGCAAGCGTGAGCGCGGGGCTGGTGTACCTGATTGCCCGGCGTTTTGTGGCAGAGGGAATCTCCCAGGCGGCTGCGGCGCTGTATGCCATCAACTGGATGGCCATTTACTTTTCGGCGCCGCTGGAGGGCACGAGCCTGTTTATTTTTCTGCTGCTGCTTTCCCTGTGGCTGCTGATGGCGGCGGAAGGGCGGCGCGCCTGGCTGCTGGTCCCGGCCGGGCTGGCCGTGGGCCTTTCCGCGCTGGTGCGAACCGAGGTTCTGCCGGTGGTGCTGGTGTGGGCCCTCTGGATGGCCTGCCGTCGGCGGGTGGCGCACGCGTTGCTCGTTCTGGCCTTTGCCGGCATCACAATCCTGCCGGTCGCGGTTCACAATTACCGGATGTGCGGCCAGTTCATCCCGGTCACAGCCATCGGCGGGTACAACTTCTTTGTCGGTAACAATGCGCAGGCGGACGGCAAGACGGTGTGGGCCTCTGCGGCGGCCTTGAAAGCGCTGGCCGTGCCTGTGGATCTGCCGCCGCTGGAGAACCAGTCCCGCTACCTGAAGGCCGCCTTTGGCGACATCCGGAAAGACCCGGCGCGGTTCGCCGGGCTGCTGGCGAAGAAGGCGTACTACCTGATCAATGCGCACGAGATCGCGAGTAACACGGACGTGTACTGCGTGATCGCCGAGACCAGCCCCATGCTGGCGGTCCTTGCTTTGCTCTCCTTCGGGATCCTGCTGCCGTTTGCCGTGGTCGGGGTCATGTTTGGAAACTATGACCGGCGCGCGGCTGTCCCCGTGTTTCTTTTCATCATTCCGTTTGCGCTTGTGCTCCTGGCCTTCTTTGTCAACGCGCGGTTCCGGGCGCCGATGATCCCCTTTTGCTGCGTCTTTGCGGCGCTGGGCGCAGCCGCGATCTGGCGGGAGCGGAACAACCTGCTGGCGGGCGGGCGCACCCTGCTGCTGACGCTCGTGCTGTTCCTCGTGCTCTGCAACACGCGGTTTTTTGGCGTGGCGGATCCGCGGGACAACCTGGAGCTCTACCTCCACCACGCAGTTGCCTTCCATGGCCGGCAGCGGACCGAGTCGTGCCGGAACATGCTGGTGCGCGTGCTCGACGTGGACCCGCAGTCGAAGCCGGCAATCTACCTGTGGCGGCAGCTTCCCTAG
>JBAWXQ010000263.1:0-3846 GCA_037144015.1 bacterium | reverse complement strand
CCAACTGCAGCATGAATCTCCCTCTGTGCTCTCTTTCTATCTCTGTGGCCTCGGTTTCCGTCCGCCCTCTGTTCCCTGTACTCTTGACCTGTTTAATCCCGCTCGTAATTCCGCCCGATTTGCTATACGTTTCGTGCGCGGGCGAGGTTCCAACCCATGCACATCATCCAACTACTTCCGGCTCTTCACGAGGGCGGCGTCGAGCGCGGCGTCGTGGAGATGAACCGCGAGCTGGTCCGGCGCGGCGTGATCAGCACCGTGATCTCGCGCGGCGGGCGGCTGGCCCCGGAGATCGAGGCCGCGGGTGGGCGCCACGTGACGCTGGATGTCGGCAGCAAGAACCCGCTCACGGCACTGTGGCGCGCGCGCCGGCTGCGGCAGACGCTGCAGGAACTGCAGCCGGACCTCGTGCACGTGCGCAGCCGCGTCCCCGCCTGGCTGCTGCTGCTGGCCAACCGCCGCCTGCGGCTGCCGGTGGTGAGCACGGTGCACGGGTTTAACAGCGTCAGCGCCTACAGCCGCATCATGACCCGCGCCGACCGCGTGATCTGCGCCAGCCCCGCGATCCGCGAGCATGTCATCAAACATTACCACACGCCCGAGGCGATCCTGCGCCTGGTGCCGCGCGGGATCGACCCGCAGACGTTTGACCCGGCGCGCGTGGACCTGGCCTTTGCCCGCTCGTTCCGCACGCAGCACGGCATGGACGGACGCTACCTCGTACTGGCGCTCGGACGGATTACATCGTGGAAGGGATACGACACGCTCATCCGCGCGGCGGCGCTGGCGAAACAGGAGCTTCCGAATCTCGGCGTCGTGATCGTAGGCGGCGTGCAATCCGGCCAGGAGGCCTACGCCACCCAACTTCGCCGGCTTGCCGATGAGCTGGGGGTTGGCCGCGACGTGGTTTTCTGCGGCAGCCAGTCGCAGGTGCCGGAGATCCTGCAGGCCTGCGACCTGCTGGTCTCCTGCGCCAGCACCAAGCCGGAAACGTTTGGCCGCTCCATGGCGGAGGCTCTGGCCATGGAGCGCCCGGTGGTGGCCGCCCGCCACGGCGGTGCGCTGGACATTGTGCGCGACGGTCAGAACGGGCTGCTGTTCACCCCCGGCGATGCGGCGGAGCTTGCCCGCTGTCTGGTCGCGGCCAGCCGGCGCACCTTCACAGGACTGCGTGCGGATGTGCTGCTGCGGTTCTCCCTGAAGGACATGGTGGACCGCACGTTGGCGGTCTACTGCGAAGTGCTCGCACGATCCGGCGAACCGGCAGATCGACAACCCGTTGCCAACCTCGACGCCACAGCCACAAGGCCCCTTTCCTGAAATGAACGCCACCGCTTCAAAATCATCGCGTGCCGGACAGCCGCCGATCGCGTTTACGGATCTCGTACAAGGCAAGCTTGTCCTCCTCGCGCTGGCCGGGGAGCATGTGACTGCGGACGTCCTGCGCGAGCACGGCGCGCGTGATGTCCTGGTCCTGGACCGGAGCGGAAACCGGAAGGCCACGCGGGAAGGCAACCATGTTCGGCAGCGTTACAGCCGCCTGGCGGATGTGCGAACGAACAACTGCACGGTCGCGATTCTGCATGGCCAGGCTGCGTTCGCCGTGGAGGCGAAATGCAAATTTGCGAAATTCAGCCACCTGCTGGTGCCCATGGGACTGTGCCAGGTGGCCGTAGGCCTGGGGCTGCTTCGCTATGGCCGCAGAAAAGCCCTGGTGGTGACGGGAAAAACCGAACTCGTCTGCAACGGCACGCGCAGGCGCTACCTGGTGCTGGAAACCCATGTCAACCTCCGCGACAACCGCAGGCAGTATGGTCCGGCCAGGCTCTCGCCGCTGGAGATGCTGCAACGTCTCTCCGGCCTTGAGTATGTGGCGCTGCGCTGGAGCGAACGGATCGAGGCTGGAAAACACTCGGGCGATATCGACCTTCTGGTTTCCCAGGAGGGGCTCACGGGGCTCAAGGAGCGGTACAGTCGCGAGGTCTGCACGTATCCGCTCGATGTGTACACGGACGACGGCAAGGGCGGGCACGGATACAAGAGCGTGCCGTATTTCACGGCCGGGCTGGCCAGGGGCCTGCTCACATCCGGAACCCTCACCACGGCGGGTATCCGCGTCGCATCACCGCACTGGCGGTTCCTGGCGTTCTGTTACCACCTGACGTTCCACAACAAGTCCGAGCACGTACGGCCGGGCACGCTGGAAATCGGCCCGGACACCTTTCATAAGCCGCACTACTACCCGGAACTGAAACGCCTGGCAGAGCTTTCCGGCCAGCCGGTCCCGCGCACATTCGATGAAATCGAGCGCCTTCTCCGGCAGGCCGGCGTGTTTCCCAGCCTTGATCTGATCGGGTTTTACAGCAACAAGAATGCCTTCCTGAAAAAGCGCTATTTCGACCGGGCGCGGTGAAGGTCGGGGCGGCGACGTTTTTCATCCGCGATTTGAGCAGCACGGCCAAAGCCCTGTGCGTCGTCCACTCAAGCGACAATTCGCTGGAAGCCATTGACTATCTCGAACACCTCGGCCTCGCAAAACACCCGGAAATTATGCGCCGCCTGCAGACGTGAGGTTGACGCTGACGCGCAAGACAGCCGGCGGCAGGGTGCGGAAGGCCCCGTTTTGCTAGTTGAGATTCTTGGCGCGAGATTCCAGGCCGATGAATCGCTTGATGCGGCAGCGATCCAGATCGATCAAGTAGAACTCGCCGTCCTCTCCCAGCATCAGATTCATCCCCTTGATGTTCCTGTGCGCCGCTCACGGTTTGCGGTTCCCTTTCTTCTCCCTCAGCGGCCGCGCATAGAACGGAAAACCGGTGCCGGGTGTGCCGGGCGGGATATCCTCCCATCGCGGGTACATGAGCATCCACTGCGAGGGGTGACGGCGGATGTGGCGGAGCAACTCGTGGACGATGCGCTGCGTGAAGGCCGTGTCCGACTCTGCGGGTTCTGGACGCATCGCCGGCGAAGCGCGGATGTCGTAGCGCCCATCCTTGCGCGCATACGGAAAGCCGAGAAATACAGGTGCCTGAAACCGGCGTGACAGCAGCGCCACGCCGTTGGAGACCGTGGCCGGCAGGCCGCCGAAGTCGACCCACACGCCGCCGTCGCGCGGCGCCGTGTTCTGGTCGAGCACAAAACCCGCCACATGGCCCGCCTTCATCTCGCGGAGCAGCGCCCGCAGCGCGCCATCGGCAAATACCAGCCGCACGCCGAGGGTGCCCCGCATCCGGTTGGCGCGTGCCGTGATCACCGGGCTCCACTGCTCCTTGACCACGGCCACCACCGGCAGGCCGACGAGCCCGCTGACCAGAAGCGTCATCTCCCAGTTGCCGAAGTGGGCCGCCACGACGAGCGCCGGGCGTGCGCTCATCACGCCGCACTGCCGCACCTCGTCCACGCAGGTCCAGGCCGTCACGCGTGCGCGCGTGTCGCGCCCGAACCAGATGCTGTCCAGCGCGATCGCGGCCGCACGCCGGTAGGAGCCGCGCACCAGGATGCGGTTGCGTGCGGCGGTCATGCGCCTGCCGAACAGCACGCGCAGGTTGGCCTCCGCAACCCGGCGCCCGCGGCGATCACAGTGCATGGCGATGGCGCCGAGCAGGCGCGCCGCTGCCAGCAGGTGGCGGCGCGACAGGCGCGGAACCAGGAAGTCGGCGCAGGCGTACAGCCCGACCACCACGGGCTCGCGGATCCGGCGCCAGACCCGGCGCATGGCCTTTTTCCTGTGTTTCTTCGGAAACATTGATGTCACCGTATCACACGGGGGAAGGGATGACAATGCGCAGAGCCGTAATGGGTTAGCGACAGGGGGCGGCGGACACCCCATCCTTCCTCTGTTCCTCG
>JBAWXQ010000262.1:0-3877 GCA_037144015.1 bacterium | reverse complement strand
AGACCACAGAGGAATTTCTTTTCGCAGTCGGCTTCCCGGCCCAGGCAACCAGAAATTGACTCTGTGCTCTCACATGATCTCGGTGCCCTCTGTGTCCTTGCCGTTGCATAAATAAAGATGCGACGCAAATGCATCGCATGTTACGACGGAACGATCTAACTAGCAGCTTGGGCGGCACAAAGTTTATGCAGCGCAGAGGCTAAGTCCGACAAGCTGCTAGAGCAGCGCCCCTGCTGCCAGCAACAGGCCGGCCAGAAGCTTGTGCCAGGGCAGCCCCAGCGCGAAGGGCGCGGTGAGGAGCGCGAGCGCCGTGGTTGCGGCCAGGGCGGCGTCGGTCATGGACCACTGTTTTGGCGCACCGGCTGCCAGCATGGTCAGCGCCGCCAGCAGTGCCAGCGCCATGCCGCCGCCGTAGCGCACCGTCACCTGCCACAGGCGCCCGCGGCGCGAGGCGTCGGCCACGCCGCGCAGGGGTGGCGGCAGCAGCGTGAGGCCAAGGCCCAACGCCACCAGTGCGGCGCCGCCAAGGGTGAGCCGTCCGGGCAGCGGATGGCATCCATGCACGGCCGCGAATGCGGCCGTGGAAATCAGCGCCGCGGCAACGATGCCGGCGCGCTGGCGCAGCCGGCGGCGCCGCTGTGGCAGGTGTTCGCCGCAGTAGACGCAGGTAAGCGCCAGGGGCGGCGCCGGGCGCTCGCAGGCGGCGCAGCTGTCGGGGGCAGGGGTCGGTGGGAAGCTCATGACGCTTTCGGCAGTGCTCCCAGGAGAAACCCGACGATGTTTTCCTGTGTCACCACGCCGAGCACGGCGCCGGCGTCGTTGCGGACCACGACCATGGGTTGGCGGTTGCGCCGCATCACCGGGAGCAGGTCGTCGGCGGGGATGTCCGGCCGGATGAAGAAGGGGGCGGTCATGCATTCCCTGGCCGTGAGCGTGGCCGGGTTTTCCACCCTGGCCAGGACGTCCACGAGGTGCAGGATGCCGATGCAGGTGCCGTCCTCCGCGTCGAGGATCGGCAGCCGGGTGCGCCCCGACCGGGTCGCCAGGTCGTAGCACTCCTGGAGGGTGGCCTCGTCGTGCGCATGGATCACCTGCTTGAGCGGGGTCATGACATGGGCGGCGGTCTTCAGCTGCAGATCCAGCACGCGGTTGATCATCAGACGCTCAAAGGCCGAGATCTGGCCCCCGGCGGCGCTGTCCTGCACCAGCGACTGGATGTGCTCGCGTGTGACAAAGAGGTTGTGCCTGTGGTGCGGCGTGTGTGGCGTGGCCCAGCGGGTGAGGGCCATGGCCAGCCAGACGAGGGGGCGGAGGATGCGCTCGGACAGGCGCAGCAGGCCGGCGAGCGGCAGGCAGCGCTCGATCGGACGGCGGTTGAACCAGAGCTTGGGGAGGTATTCGCCGAAGATCAGCAGGACCAGCGCGACCGCGGCGCCGGAGACCGCCTGCCCGGTGTGGTTCAGGCTTCGCTCGGCCATGCTTTCGGCCAGCGTCGAGATGATCACCAGCATCAGGCAGACCCCGACCATGGTGGTCCCGAGCAGGCGGGCGGTGTCGTGGAGGAAACCCTCGATGATCCTGGCGCCGCGTGCGCCCACGCGGACCCGGTGCGTGAGCCGGTGGCGGTTGATGGAGATGACGCCGATCTCCATGCCGGCCAGGAAGGCCTGGATGATCAGGCAGGCGAGCATGACCGGGAATTCGATCGGGATGTTCACTCGAACACCTCCCGGTCCCGGTTTGCAGGCGCGGCCTGCGGCTCGCCGGCAGGGGGGAGGCGCTCGAGCTGCACCTGCTCGATGCGGTGATTGCGCAGGCGCCGCACCGTGGCGCGGCACCCCTGGGCCTCGACGCATTCTCCGGCCTTCAGGAGGCGCCCGGCGTGGAAGGCAACCCAGCCGGCAATGCGGTCGGCCCCCTCCGCATCCAGCCGGGTTCCCAGCGTGTGGTTGACTTCGTCCAGCACGGCCGTGCCTTCCACCATCCAGCTGCTGCCGCCCAGTTCTTCCAGCAGGGGCCGGCGCGCCACATTCTCCCGCTCGACGCCTTTGACCACGAATTCCAGCACATCGCCGCGCGTGACCACGCCGGCGGTGCCGCCGTATTCATCCAGCACGCAGGCGATTTCGCGGTCGTTGCGCTGGAAGGTGATCAGCAGGTCGTCGAGCGTCACGTTCTCGGGGACAAACAGCGCCGGCGTGGTGGCCTTGCGGATGTCGCGGGCCGGATCGAGCAGGTAGCGCGCCGCGTTGAGGAACCCCTCGATGGCGTCCGGCGTGCGGCGGTAGACCGGCAGGTGCAAAAACCGCGCCTGCCGCGCCACGGCGAGCTGCCGGTCCGGCGGGTCATCGAGGTCGATCCCGACCAGGTCCACGCGCGGCGTCATGGCGTCGCTGGCTTTGAGCTCGGAGAGGCGCAGGATGCCGTCCACCATGGAGCGCTCCTCGGCATCGAGCACGCCCTGCTCCGCGCCGACCTGCATCATGGTCAGGAGCTCGGCGTCGTTCAGCGCCATCCGCTCCGGCAGGAAGAAGCGCCGCAGCAGGCGGGAGGAGGTCTCCAGCATGCGCCCGAGCGGGGCGAACAGGCGCATCCACAGGACCAGGATGGCGCTGAGAGCCGGGGCCAGCCGCTCGGAGTGGGCGATGGCGATGCGCATGGGAACGAGATCGCCGAAGAGCAGCAGCAGCACGGTGGTGGCGGGGATGGCGATGAGCGTGCTGTGCTGCGGCGCCAGCGTATGGACCACCACGAAGCCGAAGCTGGCGATGGCGACATTGGCGATGGTGTTGCCGATCAGGGTGGTGGAGAGCACGCGCTCCGGCTGCGACAGCATGCGCTGCAGGCGGGCGCCGGCGCGCGGGTTGCGGTCGCGGATGCGCTGCATCTGCACGGGCGTGAGCGCAAACAGCGCGGTCTCGCTGCCGGCGAAGAACGCCGACAGCCCGAACAAGACCCCGAGCACGGCGCAGTCCAGGATGAGCAGGGGCGTGTTCATGGCGTCAGCAGGTTGTCCACAAACAGGCGTGTGCGGAAGTCACTTTTTTCGGCCACAACATCCAGCTCGCTGATGAACCAGCGCTCCTTGAACTGCCGGACGTTGCGCACGGACATTCGCCGCAGGGGGGCGCCGTCCGGGTCCAGCTGCTCGGCGCGCATGAGAAAGCCGTTTTCCCGCTGAAGCCAGATGCGCACGCCGGAACAGCCCGGGATCGGCGCCGGCGGCCTGGCCAGCAGGATGTCGCAGGTTTGTTGGAGCACGGAGCCTTCGCCTTCCAGGCGCACGTCCTTCCACCAGAGGAAGTCGAGCGTGAGGTCCAGCCAGGACATGTCGGTGTCGAGCACCCGGGCGGAGAGCGCCGGCACGGGCTGCTTTTCAAGGGCCGGGCCGCTGCGCAGCTCCAGCTCCGGGATGCCGTCGCGGCGGATGATGGTGAGGCACTGCTGGGTCGTGCCCTGCGCGCCCATCAGGTTGCACTGGACGCGCTGGGGCGAGGCCCCCCAGTCGACGTTCAGGCGGTACGGATGTTCGGAGACCACGATGCCGCGCTGCTTGCGGACCGTCAGCGTGCCGGTGAGCACCAGCGGCTCGCGCGGCAGCGTGGCCACGCAGGCGGCCAGCATGGCGGCGGCTGTCATGGCCGGCGGCGGCGGGGCGGGAGGCTGCTCCACGGCCGCCACCTGCGCCGCGAGGGGCAGGGCGGGGGTGACGAGCGCCAAGAGGAATGCGAACCCAATCTGCTTCTGCAAGGAAACACCACCTGTCGGCCATGCCATAAGAAGCGCGGCTGCCCTTTTTATAGCATGCCGCTTCCCCGCGGGGCAAGAGTTGCGCGCTAGGAGACTGTCGGATTTAGGCCTCGGATCGGTCCAGGGC
>JBAWXQ010000261.1:0-3906 GCA_037144015.1 bacterium | reverse complement strand
AAGAGCGAGTTCTTCCGATGACGGATGGCCATCTTAAGGCTTCTCTCGCAAATATTGTTGTCCAGGGGCGCCCCAGCAACGCGCAGGAAGAGGGTCAGCCGGGTCCAGTATTTCCGCATGAAGCAGATCGCCTGGCCGAGGCTCGAGTTGGGCTCGACCTTCCTCTCTTCGATCTGCTCACGGAGCCACTTCTCGAGCTCCTTCATGAGCGGCTCGCTCTCGGCCTGGTGGAACTGAAGGCGCTGCTCGGGCGAGAGCTCGCGTTTCTTCGCGATGGCGTCGTTCTTGTAGACCGCACCCAGCGTCTCGAGGACGTAGCGACACTCGGCCGGGAAGTTTTCGACCACATCCACATACCGTCTGCGCGAATGAGCCATGCATCCGGCCAGGATGGTCGTGAATTCGCCTGCCGTGTTGTGCGAGAGCATGTCGGCCATCTGGATGGGCACGGGCAACCCCTTGGCGCGCTTAGCCAGTACGGTCTCGAGGTTCTCGCCTGCGTGCTTGCGGCCAGTGAAGAAGAGCGCGATGCGGTGACCCTGCCCCACGGCGACGATCCCGGAGGTGTACACCCCCGTCCGTTCGTCGGCCGCGTCGTCGGCCGCGCCGTCGGCGGTCCCCTCCTTCCGGGACTCGCTCTGGAGGTCGAGAATTCTCATCGGAGTGTCGTCGTTGTGGACCACGTCGCCCTGGGCAGCCTGTCGGATCAGCTCCTCGTGCGCGGGCGCGATCAGGCCGGCGGCGCGCTCGACGACCTCCCACTGGGTGCCGGCCGGCAGCGGGATGCCGAAGCCCTGCTCCAGCTTTTCGATGCGGTTGAACGGCAGGCCGGCGCCGTAACGCAGCAGGCCGATCATGGCTGCGGCCGTCTCGTCGTACTTCTCGTTGCCGATCCCCGCGGGCGCCTCGGCGGTGAAGACCTCTCCGCACAGGTTGCAGCGCAGCTGGCCAAGCTCGTAGAGCGTGGCCTGCAGGGGCGCCATCCCTCGCACCCGTACCAGCACGAGCGGCCGGGACAGTGGATAGACCTTGCCGTCGTTGCATGTGGGGCACTTACACCCTCCGTGCAGCGTCGCGTGCGGCACGGTGATCTTCGTCGCACCGCGGTAGGCCGCCGAGCCGTTGCGGCCGTGGCCGGGACGCTTCGGCTTCGGGCTCGTCGTCTCGCTCGCGGCGGCGCCCTCCCCGGCCGCGTCGGCAGGAGCACCGGCACCTTCGCCGGCGGGCTCCTCGCCGAGGACGTCGCTGGTCTTCTCGGTGCGCGCTCCAAACAGCAGCTTTCGCAGCCGCTCCAGGGTGGCCCCCTTGGCCTCCAGCTCCTGGGTCAGGAAGACCAGCGTCTCAACCGCCGCCAGCAGCGTCGCGTGCTCCTCCTCGGTCAACGACGCCTTGGCGCGCTCGACGATCCCCGTGAGCTCGTCCATGTGCAGCTCGCGGCGCAGGGGCTGGGTCTGCTGCGTCTCCCGCTTGCGCCGCTTCTTGCGCGTCATGACACCCTCGCCAGTCGCTCGCGAAAGTCCCGCGCCAGGGGGTAGCCCCACACGTCCTTCAGAGGTCGGTTGGCCCGGTGCGTCAGGTCGGCCTTTCCCCGCCCCGTCGTCTGCCCCAGCAAGATCCAGTTCGCCGCCCGGTAGCACGTCCCCCGGAACCGCGTCGGGTCCGTGAAGGTCTCGGCGAAGTACACCGGGTGCCCGTAGAGACGCTCCCACTCGCGAGGTAGCAGCCTCGCCATGCGGCCGAGCAGGTGCGAGGCAAGGTGCGGCACTTCCACCCACGGCAGGATCAGGAAGCGACTGTTGTAGGCCACCAGGCCGACGTTGCTCCGCCGCGCGGCCACCGACCAGCCCAGAAACCGGTCCCGCGGCCCCAGGTGGCGCGGCGCCGAACTCCACGCGAAGCACGCCAGCGGCCGCGTCCCGGCGTACACGAGGAACTTCAGGTGCTCCCCGACCGGCTGCGTGTAGCCCAGGTAGTGGTGCGTTTCGATCAGGCTGTCGAACAGACGCTCCTCGGCGCTGCGGCGCACCTGGCGAAACTCCAGAGGGCCCAGGTCGCCAAGCCGGCCACGTACCGGCGTCGCATCGATCTCCGCCCGTGGCGGCTGGCGCCGCCGCCAGGGCGCCGGTGCCACACTGCGCGCTGCCGGCAGCGTGATGTGTCCCGCACGATCCAGCACCAGCAGCAGCCCCCGGCACACCATGTCCCGTGGATGGCCGTTGGCCTGGACCCAGTTCCACGCCGCGCACAACCTCAACGACAGATCGCGCCGACTCGACTGCGGCTGCCCCGCGATCAGCCCCTTGATGAAGGCCACGTCGGCCGTCGTGATCTGGCGTCCGCGATACTCAAGGATCAGCTTCATGCCGTAAGGATTACAGAAGCCCCGCCAGAACGCAAGCCGAGACTGTGTCGCATTACCCCGCGGCTACGCCCACCGCTCGCCACACCGGCGCCGCCTTCGTCGCACTCGGATCCCCGCCCGAGAGCAGCACCTGCAGCTCGTGCGCCCGCAGCGTCATCCCCGCCCCCTCGCCACGCAACGGCCACCACCGGAACCGCCCTTGCGATAGCCGCTTGTGGCACATCCAGAAACCCTGGCCGTCGAAACACAAAAGTTTTACAGCCGTGCATCGCCGGTTGCGGTAGACGAACACCGTACCCGAGAAAGGGTCAGCCCCAAGCGCCTCGCGGCATAGCCGCGCCAGACCGTCGATGCCGCACCGGAAGTCCGCCGCTTCCACGGCCACAAGCACCCGCATCTGCGCCGTGATCTGGATCATCCCCGGCGCCCGCAGAAGGCCTGCACCACCCCGACGACGTCCAGCGGTGCGCCCCCCGTCAGCCGGATCGTCAGCCGCACCCCGCTCCCGTCGGACACCTCCACGACCGGACCCCCCGGCCCGGCCGCTTCCAGCAACTGCGCCCCGCTGACCTCCACGAACCCCCTCGCCTGTACTCGGTCGTCCTCTCCTCCTGCTCGACCCTCCGCGACCCGCCGAGCCAGCGACTCGAAATTCAAGCCCAGGGTGCGCGCTGTCGCGTAAGTCCCCTCCCGAAGTGCCAGCCCCACAGCCTCCGTCCAGAGATCCGCGGGCATCGGCGACCGCCTCTCCCGCGTCCGTCGCCACAACGCCACCTGCTCCCGGACTTCCCTCACCCGTGCCGGTAGCCCTTCGCCTGTCTTCCGTCCCATCTGCCGTCCTCCGCGGCTCCCTGCCGCCGAGCAGGAGGCTAGCTCGGCAGGTTTGAGATTTCATGCACGCTTGCCGAAGGGACACCACCGGAAGCGCGTGCTCTTCGTGCAGCCGAGCGAAGTACCGGAACATCCTGGTTCCGAAGGCGGGCTCGGTCGAGGCCTGGTTCTCGACGTGGACCAAGAAGAAGGACTCCTGCCCCCGGAGCCGCGCCTTCACCAGGAGGTCCACGATGTGCTGCTCCCCGGAGGTGACGTCGGTAAGGACCTCCTTGTCGAGGAAGACGAGCGAACTCGGGTCGAGGTATGTCAAGACTTCCGGATAGAAGAGATCCAGGAAGTCGAGAAAGAACGTGGAGAGCAGCTTCTTGAAGAGCCAATCGTGGTAGATGGCGTCCGCTTCAGGAACCTCCGGGCGGCCTCGAGGACCCTCGCCGAGCCCTGCAGCGCCTTGTCCGGCTTCTTCGGACCCGGGGCGATCGGGGCGTAGGCGCCGGCGAGGCGGGCGAGGTGTCACGGTTGAATCTCTGTGGTCACGTTACAACCTTCCGAGAGCCGCCAGCAGCGCTCCGGCATCGGGAACGAGGAGTGGATGTCCACACCCGGCCCTACGAGATCGACGGCACCGAGTCGAGGGGAAGGGCGGCCCGGATCCCCGCCGTGGATGCCAGGGCGGGAACGCCATACCCCTGGGCCCGAGGGGAGCAATCTGT
>JBAWXQ010000260.1:0-3918 GCA_037144015.1 bacterium | reverse complement strand
TGAGCACGCGCACGGTAACTGATGGACGATGAATCGAGGTAATTGATGGGGAGAGGCGAGCGCAGCTCGTTGGCGGTGAGGCTTGGGCGCCGGCTGGCGTCAGAACAGGGTGAGTTGACCGGCGTGTTCGTCGACGACGGAGGAACGGCGGGATATTTTGACGTGCAACAGGCGATGAGTGTGCACCAACACCTCGAGATAGCGGGTGTCGGCTGGCGCGCTGGCGGCGAAGCGCACCGAGGCGAAGACGAGGTCCAGCGCGTTTCTGATGTGTTTGAGCTCGGCGTAAAGTTCGTCGCCGTGGTGCTGGAACCAATCCTGCAGACATTTGAGCAGATAGGCGGGGAAGTAGGCGCCGTAGCGCTGCGGATCGCCATGAGTGGCGATGGCATCAAACCGTTCGACCAGGAGCTGCCGGTAGCGTGCGGCCGAACAGGTCAGGCCGCGACGTTCCAACCAGACCGCCGGCCAGGTCAGGGCGTACAGCAGGCGGTGCCGGTCGCGAGGAAAGTCGGCGGGAGGGCGGGTGCGGTAGAACTGGGTTTGGATCGTACGGAGCAGTGCGGGCACGGCGGCGTCCAAGGCGCCGGCAACCGGCGGAGAGAGGGACATGGCGGGCGGAAGTTTTAGTAGTGATAGTAAGGATACTCAGAGGCTGCCCGCCGGCCGAGGGCGCTTGCCGGCCGCCTTGGGGGTCGGGGCGAACACCGTGAGGTACAGTTTTTCATCGAGCTCGGAGAGCTCCTGGCGACAGGCCTCGGTCAGGAGATCGTTGGCCAGATTCATCAGCAGCCGCAGATTGCCGACCGCGTGTTCGCAGAGGGTCTGCCGCAGCCCCGCAGTCATCAACTTTGGCTGGCCGGCTGCGGCCAGCAGGTGTTGGAGGCACTCGAGCAGTTGCTGGGGCGGGAGCGCCTCCAGCCGCAAGCGGACCCGGATGCGGCTGGCCAGGGGCACCAGTTCGGGGCTGGCGAGTTTTTCGACCAAGCGGTCGTCGCCGGCGAGCACCACGGTGAGGATCGAGCGGGAGTCGAGCGCCACACTGGAGAGCAGCCGCAATTCGCACAGCACCGCCGATCCCATTTCTTGGGCTTCATCGATTAAGAGCACGGGCTGGAACCGGGTGTTTTCCAGGTGCTGGCACCACTTCTCGCGGAGCAGTTTGGAACTGGCCCAGCGGTTGTGCGGCGTGAGCACCACCCCGAACAACGCCCCCAGCTCACGATAAAAGTCGGCCAACCCGGCCTGGGGTCGGGAGAGGATCCCCACCGTCACATCCCGCTGGCGGGCCAGCCGGCTAGCCAGCACGCGCAACGCCGCACTTTTGCCGCAACCGGAGGGTCCGCTGACCATGGCAAAGCCGCCTTCCCGCAATTGCTGCTCCAGGCGCCAGCAAAAGTGGTCCACGGCCGGCGGCACCCAGAGATCCTCGGCCGGCACCTCGAACCCAAACGGGTGGAACTTCAAGCCATACAAGGCGTGCAGTTTCTTAAGCATGGGGCACCTCCGTCGCGATCTCATCCTTGGGCAGGTAGGCTGGCGGCACCCCCAGAGCCGCGTACTGGGCAATCAGCTGGCCGAGCAGCGGGGCCGGGCCGCCGCTCGCCTCCGGTAGCGGCGCGAGCGGTTCGGCCGAACGCGTCGCCCGGCGAGCGTCGGCGTTGCGCGCTTTGTCGAGCGGATACACTGGGCAGAGGATTTTTCCAGTTTGCGGATCGCACAGGTGCACCTGCCGCAGGTTCCAGCTGGCGTAACGCACGCTCAGGCGCTCGAAGTGTCCATAGTGGGCCGGCACCTCGAAGCGCACCCCGTCCAAAGCGAAGGTGCCGTCGGATCGGCGCTGTTTGCGGCTGGTTTCCGCCGTGAAGGCCAGCGCGAGCTCGGCCGTCGACGGGCAGGGCCGGCCCACCTCCTTGACGCTCAAATAGGCCGCCAGTGGCGTCTGGTCTAATTCGGAATGCGGCCGGCGGTTATACTCCATCTCCAGCCAGGCCTGCGTGGCGTCGTTGAGCTGCGCGAGCGACAGGTCCACCACCCCCTCCAGCATCGGCAGGAGACGGCCTTCCACCAAGCACCAATAGTTTTCCTGTTTCCCGTTCACCTGCGGCGAGTAAGGCCGGGTTCTTTCATGCCTGATGCCCAACCGCGCCAGCCCTTGCACGGTCTCCATCGCAATCATGGCCGATCCATTATCGCTCATTAAAGAGCGGGGGAGCGCACGCTTTTGCAGCGCCTGGCTCAGCCCGTGGCAAAGTTCCTCCGCCCCTTCCGCCAAGTACCACTGCGCGTGGCAGCACAGCCGCGACCGGTCGTCCATGATGCCCAGCAGCAGCGGATACACCCACCGGCCGTCCGGCCGCAGCACCCGGAGACGACCATGATGGAAGTCCAGGTGCCACAGCGCGTGCACATACTCGACCTCATAGGAGCGCACTTCCCGCTGCTCGAACCGTGCTTCCGCCGCCTGGGCGCCCGGACTGTGCCGCGGGCCCCGTCGTTCCCGCCGCCGCAGCCCCTGTGACTTCATGTAGCGCACCAGACACGGATAACTCGGACAACGGCCTAATTCCGGGCGCTGCTTGGCGAGCACCGCCAGATTGTCGATATGCAACTGGTAACTCCAACTCGGATACGTCCGGTACTGCTCGCAGAGCGCCTTGGCGAGCGCCTCGCTCACCGCCGGATGTTTCCCCTGGTCGGAGCGGATTTTGCGCCGCAGCACCCCCACCGGATCCTGGGTTTCCCGCAACGCCAGGTAGTACCAGCGTTCGATCGTCGAGGCCCCAAACCGCACCCACTGTCCGCTGATCGGATGACGCCACAACTGCGCCGCCAAGGCGGCCAGGCGGGCGTGCAATTGCCCGCTCTCGGGCGGCGACGACAGCAGCGCCCCCACCACGCTGAAACGCACGTGCGCCCAGCGCTCGGGGGAACGCGGGAAATTAGGTGCCGGGAGATCGGCGGAAGCCGCCGGATCGATTGGTTTAGTCTGAGGAGTGTTTTTTAAGTTCACGCCCCGGGTCTGCCCTGGCCCCGCCAGTGTCACCAGAGGCGTCCTCTGCGGGTAATACATTGTCCCTCAATTTGCCGGCTCCCGCCACCACCCCGCCGTCGTCATCGGCGCCAGTTTGTCCAGCGTGGCCAACAGGCCATCCGGCCGCAGCTCCCGCAGCGCCACGTACAACGACCACGGCAAGATCGTCTCCTTGGGCGGCACCGCAAACATCGCCCGGAGCGCCTGCCAACATCGGCTGCGCACAAACTCGTTGAGCCACCATCGCCGCCAGCGCTCCAGCGTGCGCCGGTCCACTCCCATGTGCTCCGCCAAGGCCCGCGCCCGGGCCGCCGTCACGCCGTGGTGCATCACCGTAAAGAGCACCACCACGAACCCGACGTACACCCTTCGCCCGAGGAACCGCACCGACTCAGGAGTGCATCGCCGCCGACACCCTTCCCGCGCACAACAATAGCTGTACCTCACTTTCCAGTCCGGGCCACCACGCGGCTGGCGAGGGTAATGGCTCACATCCAGCCGGCCCCCGCAGTGCGGACAACGCGCCGCCTGCATCTTCCGCGAAGTTTCGATGTCGATCCGCGTCAAAAGTTCCCACTTGGCGCGATCGCTAAAATAGTTCAGATACTCCGGTTCCTCGTTTTGGTTTTTTTCACACACTCATTCGAGGAGTTTGAGCCCTCGCAGGCAACCCCTGCGGGGGTTTCAAGCGAGTTTTGACCTCACGCCCGGTCCGAATCAGACCGGCTCCGCGACGCGACCCGGCTCGATTCCTTCATGTCCGCTCCCGTGCCCGCGCCCGACTCACTCTATTTGAGGCTTACCATCCCCGCTCCATCATTTACCGAGAGCACCTCACGGGGCGCACCCCTAACTTTCCCCATCGATTATCAAACGCGTACTCA
>JBAWXQ010000259.1:0-3920 GCA_037144015.1 bacterium | reverse complement strand
TGGGACCCGCAGCGACGCGATGAGGGAGGCCGGAGCCTGTATGGTGCGACGATCCGCCGCCTGCGCCACAACGGCGGCCGGGCGGCCGGCCTGATCTGGTACCAGGGTGAGAGCGATGCCCATGCTGCGGCGGCGCCGTTATACACTGCCCGGATGAAGGCGCTCGTGGCGGCGGTGCGGCGTGATACGAAGGACCCGCGGCTGCCAATCGTCATCGTGCAGATTGGCCGGGTTGTCGGCTGGGGCAATGACACCGTGGTGCACTGGAACAGCATTCAGGATCAGCAGCGGCGGCTCGCCGACGGGATCCGCGGCCTGGCCGTGGTTCCGTGCGTTGACCTGGCCCTGGATGATGGCATTCACATTGCCGGTGCTGAGGCGGATCGCCTGGGGCGCCGGCTGGCCCAGGCCATGGCCGCCTTGCGCGGGCCTGCGCAGGCTGCAAAGCTCCCGATCGCCCTTGGCCAACTGACGGTGGAATGGGATCGCGTCTCCGGGCTGGGAAATGTGGTGGTGCCCTTCGAGAATGTACACGGCAAGCTGATCAGCGGGTCGCGGCCGGTCGGGTTCTCCATTGTGAATTCGCAGGCGGCGATCTTCGACACCGTGCTGGACGGCACGCGCGTCATCCTGCGCACTGGCCAGTCGCCCGTCTCGCTCCAGGGCGCTGCGGTGCATTATGGCCAGGGAACCGATCCCATCTGCAACATCACCGATGACGCCGGCCGGGCGGTGCCGGTGTTTGGTCCGTGCCTCCTCGGCCTGCAAAGAGCCCTGACCCCGAACATTCGCGAGCTGAATGTCAGCGCGCTCCAGCCCGGTGCCGGCCAGCTCGGGGCGCTCGAGTTCCCCCGTGATCTGCCGGCGATTCCGTGGCGCCGCAAGGTGTTTGCGGGCGACATGTGCGACCTGCACGAGGAGATCGGGGGTGCCGCGCCGCAGGACAAACTGAGTTTCTTCCATGTGCGCTTCACGGCGTCCGAGCCGATGAGACTGGCGGCGCTGCTCGGGTACGACGGTCCGGTCAAAGTCTGGGCAGACGGCCAGCGGCTGTTCCACGATCCGCAGGGCACGAATCCGGCGGTGCCGCACGCCCGGGCCGTGAAGTTTTCCGTGGCGCGTGGCGCACACGATCTGCTCGTCGCGCTGGGAACCAACAGCGGCAAGGCGTGGGGCATTTTTCTGCAGCTGGAGCGGCTGGATGTGTCGCGGGCACGTCTCCGGAAAGGGCCCGGCCACTACGCCATGCCGCAGTTGATGCCACTGGACAACACATAGCGTGTGGCGTGCTGGTGCCGCGGCCGCCACGGAGGGCGGCCCTCCAGGGCGCTCCGCCGGTCTAGGCGCTGGAGGGCCGGTCTCTGTCCCGGCCGCTGCAACATGAATTTTCTCCGTGCTCTCTTTCTTTCTCTGTGGCCTCTGTGTCCTTCCACTTGATGCGAAAATTCTGAATCCTGACTTCTGAAAACAGAATCAACACGCACAAAGGTGCCTACCATGTACGAAATCGGGCAGGAAGAGATTGATGCCGTCGCCCGGGTGATTCAGGGTAAGCAGCTGTTTCGTTACCGCGGTGGCGAAGGCGGCGAATGCGACCGGTTTGAGCAGGGGCTGCGGAACCTGACCGGTGCCCGGCATGCGGTCTTCATGGGCACCGGCACCGTGGCGCTCACCAGCGGGGTGGTCGGCCTCGGGATCGGTCCGGGCGACGAGGTCATTGTGCCGGCCTACACCTGGCTGGCCAGCCCGGGCGCGGTCTTGCAGGCCGGCGCGATTCCGGTTTTGGCGGAGGTGGATGAGAGCCTGACGCTGGACCCGGCGGACTTCGAGCGCAAGATCACGCCGCGCGTCAAGGCGGTCATGCCGGTGCACATGTCCGGGCGGCCCTGCAATCTGGAGCGCATTGGCGCCATTGCCCGTGCCCACGGCATCGCGGTGATCGAGGATGCCTGCCAGGCCATGGGCGGATCCTACCAGGGGCGGCGGCTTGGCACAATCGGCGCGGCCGGGGCGTTCAGTTTCAACCAGTTCAAGGTGATTACCTGCGGCGAGGGCGGCGCGCTGGTCACCAGCGACCGCCGCATCTACGAGCGGGCGCTGATTTACCACGACCTGGGGTGCGGCTTCCGCGGGCACGCCGGCGAACTTCAGGAGACGGTCTTCCTGGGCAACACCTTCCGCGCCAGCGAGATCATGGGCGCGATCATGAACGTGCAGCTCGGTCGCCTCGACAGCATCCTGCAGCGCCTGCGCGAGCGGCGCGACTGGATGGCCGCGGCCATCCGCGCGTCCGGCGCGCCGCTGCGCCTGAGCCCGTCCAACGACTGGGCCGGCGACTGCGGCTGCGGGCTGGGGCTGATCTTTGAATCGGCCGTCCGGCGTCAGGCCGTGGTGACGCGGGTCAAGGAGCTGGATGCACGCGCCGTCCTGAATTCTCCCATCGACAGCGGCCTGCATGTGTACACCAACTGGAGCGCGCTGCTCGAGCAGCGCGGCGGGCATCACCGGGCCGTCAACCCGTTCCTGCATCCGGCCAACGCGGCCTGCCGGCGGGAGATTCGCGCGGATGCCTGCCCGCGCACGCTGGACATCCTGGCGCGCACGGGCATCATCAACGTCAACGTGGAAATGGACCGTGCCGCCTGCGAGGCCATTGCCGCTGCCGTGTGCCGGGCGGCGCGCGATACCCCGTAGTACATGCAGTCATGAATACGCTGCCGTCTTCCGTATTTGTGAAAGCATGTGCTTCGCCCGACAGGTTCTTATGAGATGATCCGCGGCCAGGAACCTGTGAGACGCCCCGCGTGGAAAGTCAGAGCCCCATCCCTGAGCGATTGTACGGCGTCATCGGCGCCTCCTCGAAACAGCGCCCCGTCGCGCGTTACGACACACTTTCCAAGTTCGCCCGGGGGGAGGACTTCGCCGATGCTACGCGCCAAGTCCAGCGCCCTGTGCCAGTGTTGGCCCAGCACCGCCGCACGTGGCCGCTCCTCCGCGAAGTCGAGCGTATCCACCTCGGCCTGGCTATAGTGAGCCCGGGATGCGAACGCTAGCAGCGACTGGGGATTGTAGCCCGGATCCTTTCCGCAGGCGGCCCACACCAGGTAACCAAGCGGTTGGATACAGGTGTCACAGTTCAAGGCGTCCACCCAGTCACGCACTTCGAGTCTGCCGGCCATCGCCAGCACTTTGTTCGTTGCTAAATCGAACGGGTGGAGCGTCATCCCGAGCAGGTCGTCCTCGATCAAGGGAAAGAAACGGTAGGCGCTGTCACACGCCCATTGCATGACGGTTCGCCCCGCTGTTCCGGCAATCACGGCTTCCACGAAGGTGCGTCCGTCCCGGACCACATCGACTTGGTAGCCCTGCGCTAACATCAGGCGTCGGTCTGCTGACCAACTGTCGCGCAGGGCTGTCTCGCTGTCATGGAAGACGTCAATGTCGTGCGACCTGCGTGCCGAGGCCAGCAACACGTTCAGCGCCACGCCGCCAGCCATGTAGCTCTCGCCGTTCTCCCGGCGGTGCTGTGCCAGCAACCTTAGGATGTCGTTTTGGAATCGTGTAACAGCCATGTCCTGACCTGCCTCGCTCGCTGGTATGCGGCGCGGTCACCGTAGCGCTCGATTAAGTCTAGCGTCCGCATCGTTTCTTCCGGACCGACCGGCATATAGTCCGGACGCAGAAACCAAAGGCATCGCGCACGGTATTCCGCGACGAGATTTGTCACTTCGGTTGCCACGGTGGTTGCGTCCGGGTGCATGTCGTACACTGTACGCCGTGGCACGAGGGGCGTCAATCGCAGGCGGCATACCCAAATCTACGGCTAAGGAAGCCGGGCGGCGGGTTGGCGCGCTGGATGCGCGCGGGAAGTGCGTGAAATGCGGCAGAATAGGCGAAACTGGCCCGCGGGACCGGATCGT
>JBAWXQ010000258.1:0-3943 GCA_037144015.1 bacterium | reverse complement strand
GCCTTCCGCTTACCCTCGCATGAAACCGCCGCCCCCTGTCGCCAACCGACTGCCGAGCTTGTCCGGAAACCGGACACGCCGCAGAGGGTGGCAGAGCCGTCCCGGCTCGGCTCTCCGGTTGGCAGCGGCGGGACGCCGCTGCCACGTTGCGGCGCGTCCACCTTGCGATAATTAGGATGACCGCGCCACCGGCTTTCTGATAGCGTCCTTGTCGAGTCTTCGGAAGCCTCGTGCCGCCACCGCCGCCCGTATTTTTGTCGTGCCCGGCGCCGGGGCCGGGCTTCCGTTCACAAAGGAGCAGGCGCATGCATTCGAATGACCATTCCCACGGGCTTGAGCATTCCGTGACGGTCCCGCCGTGGCTGAAGTACATGGTCGGCGCCGCCTGCCTGTTTCTGGCCGGGTGCTCCGCGTTCTTCTCGGTGTGCGGCCTGGGCATGCTGTTCATCGGTTCGGCGACAGCCGTGATGATCATGGCGACCAGCCTGGAAGTCGGCAAGCTCGTGGCGGCTTCCTTCCTGTACTGGTTCTGGCGGCAGCTCCGCTTTCCCCTGCGGTTCTACATGACCAGCGCCGTGGTGGTGCTCATCGGCATCACCTCGCTCGGCACCTACGGCTACCTGGCGCGGGCGTACGAGCGGACCCACACGGGCATCGGCATCGTCGAAGCGCAGATCGCCGGCCTGCAAAAGGAGATCGCCGACACGCAGCGCCAGATCGATGAGGCGCGCAACCGCTCCGGCAAGGTCGATGCCACCGGGCGCGATGACACCACCGCCATCCGCCAGCGCATGGCGCAGACAACGACCCTGCTCGACCAGGCGCAGGCCCGGCTGCAGGAGCAGCGCAAGACCGTCCAGGAGCGCCGCGACCGCGACATGCAGCTGCTGACGTCGCGGTTGGCCGAGCAGGACGGGCTGCTGAAGAAAGCCATTGTCTCGGAGGACACGGCGATTTCCGACCTCCAGCAGCAGCTTGCCGCGCTCGACCGGGCCGTGGACGCCTACACGCAGATCGGCGGCCCCGGTATTCTCCCCATCGGCGGCGCCGGCATCTTCCGGGTGGACGGCGTCAAGCGCGGTCAGGAACTCCGCGAACAGCAGCGGACGGAGCGGGACGCCATTGCCGCCGGCATCGCCGCCAGCCACGCCCGGCAGGAGCAGCTGCGCGCCGCGCATGCCAAACGCGTCGAAGCCGCCGACCTTGAGATCGCTGCCATCCGCAAGCAGGCCTCCGCCGACACCGCCAGCCTCGACGCCGAGGAGCGGTCCCAGCGGAAGGCCCATGCCGACACCCTGGCCCAGGCGCAGGCCCAGTTGGCGACGATGCAAACCAGCAGCACCACGCTGCGCAGCACGGGCGACACGCAGGTGGAAACGCTCTATCAGCGCATGCGCGTCCGCACGGACGAGATCCGCGCGCTGCAGGAAAAAATCGCCACCACCGACATCGGCTCCTACCGTTTCGTCGCCCGCGCCTTTGACACCGGCGCCGATAACATCGTCAAGTGGCTCATGCTGCTCCTGGTGATCGTCTTCGATCCGCTCGCGGTCTGCCTGGCCGTCGGCTTCAACGTCGCCATCCTTCGCGAGCGGCGCGAAAAGATGGCTGCGGCGCACGGGCGGGGCGGCGACCTTCCCGCCTCCCCCGCTGACCGCGAAGACCGCGCCGCCGGAGACCGCGCTGCCGGAGAACACGCGCCGCCGGGGCCCCGCCGCAGCCGCTGGCTGTCGTGGGGCGTCAACATCCTGCTCGGCCTGCTCCTCGCCGGCGTCGCCGCCTTCGGCATCTACTGGGCGATCCAGGCCGGTCAGCAGCGCGCCCGCACCGCGCATGCCCGGTGGGTTCCCGCCGGCAGCTTTGCCGTGGCCGCCGTGCGGCCGGGCGAAATCGCCGGCCACGACGCGGCCCGCGGCGTCGCCGGGTGGACCGCCCAGTCCAACGCCTCCGTGTTCGCCTCGTTGCTGGCGGGCGTCAACGGCAGCGGCTTCAACCCGCGCGCCGACATCTACCTCTTTGCCAAGTTTCCCGATGGCCGCGCCGGCGAAAAATCAGGCCGCCCGGTCATCCTCTGCGGCCTGGTCGCCCAGGTGACGGGCCCCGCCGCGGCCGAGGCCACCCTCTCCGGCATCGCCGAGCAGTTCAACCGCACCCTGCGCCACGCACCCGGCCCCACGGGTGCCCTCACCCGCAACCGCGCCATGATCCAGTCAGGGCAGGGGCGCTTCATGGACCCCGAGGGGGGGTTTTTCACCTTCGCCCTGACCGACCGCGCCGCGATCCTGCTCGTCGAGTTCGAAGGCGATCCTCAGGCGCCCGCCATCGAAAATGAAATTCGCGCCTGCCTGGCGGCCGGCGCGAGCGACGCCGGCAGCCCGCTGCGATCCGACGGCGTGGTCACGGTCCGGTTCGACGCCTTCAGCTTTTTTCGCGACATGCCGAAAAGTCCTGCTGCGGAAGCTCGCTACCAGCAGCTTCAGCGGTTTCTGGACTTCGACCTGGTCCTCGACGTGCGCCCGGTCGGCGTCGATAAGCTCAACATCACCGCCCGCTACAGTTACCAGGCCGACCGCTTCAACCAAACGCGCCAGCCTTCGGCCGCCGATCTGCTCGCCTCCCTCGGTGCAGGAGAGGAGGCCGGCATTGCGGGACGCCTCATGGACCGGTGCGCCGGAACCCTGGATTATGATGCCCTGGTCGAACGGCTCCGCGTGGCGCTGGGCGGCAGCCCGGACGACGGCATCCAGGCGGTGGTGGTCGAGAAATCCAGCGACTCGGCGCGCGAAGCCCGGTTTGTGCTCACGGCGCGCTGCGACGCCAGGAGCAAGCCGCCGCTGATCGCCGTGTTGCAAACCCTCTGGCAGTAATCCCATGACGCGCTGGACCCTGCTGGCCTGCTGCCTTCTCCTCGGCGCCTGCAGAACCGTGACGCCGCCCGCGCGCCCGGACGCCGGCGCCTCCGGTGGCAAAGCCGCGGCCTCCGGCGGCCCGGGCAGCAGTCCGGCCGCCGTCGCAAAGCCGGAGCCTGTCCGCAGCGGCTTCACGGATCCGGCGGGCCGTGCGGACGCCCGTGATTCCGTGTCAGCCACCCCGGCCGCGGCCGCGGTCCAGCCGGCGGGCATAACGTCATCCCAACCGGCAGAGCGCGCCGCGCTCGCGCCGCCAGGCGTGGGCAATCTGCCCGCGGCGGAGAGCGTGGCTAAAAGCTCGCCTGAGCCGCTGCGTGTGCCGGGACGCCGCGAAGCGCTGCCCGCGCGGCCCGTGGAACAGCTGGCGTTGCCCTCGTTGCCGGTGGCCTCACGCGGCGACGCGCACGCCGCCGAGGCTCTGCCTCTGCCCGCGGGACCGCTCACGCGGTACGCCGCCACGAATGCCGCATCGTCGCTGCCGGTGCCGGCGTTGCGCGGCGGGGTGCCGCAGGATCCGCGCCCCGCGCAGACGCTCGAGCTCCCCTTCCGCGGCCGCCCGCCCGCCGGCCAGCCGGAGCCCCGTCCGGTGTCGCGCCAGATCGGGCTTGCGTCCGCCGCGCCGCCGGCCGCTCCCGGGCCATCTGTCGAACCGGTGGCGCTGCCATGGTTGCCGGCCGTGCGGCAGGGCGAAGCCGGTGCGGGCCGTGTGCTGCCGCTGCCTGCGCTCCTGCCGGCGAGTCCCGGCGTCACGAATTCCGCCGCATCGTCGTCCCTGCCGGTTGCGCCGTGGGTGGCGGACGCGCAGAAGGAGAGCGACCGCATCGCGGCGGAGCTGGAGCGCCGGGCGCGCACGCAGCAGGAACATGAGGAGCAGTTCCAGAACTTGCGGCGCGCCTTCTACCGCTTTCTGTCCGTGAGCCCCGGCGAGTAAAGCCCGCCAACCAGCCTCCACCACGAAGGTACAAAGGCGCGTTTTCTGATCGATCTGCCAGCCAGATTATGGGAAAATAACTATGTTAGTGGTGGGGGGGAGC
>JBAWXQ010000257.1:0-3967 GCA_037144015.1 bacterium | reverse complement strand
AGGGGCTGCGGCGCGGCGCAGCCGTGCCGCAGCCGCGCTTCCTGCATGATCCGCCCGATCAGCTGCGTAAAGCTGATGCCGTTCATGCGGCAGAGGATCGGCAGGTCGGAATGCGTGGGGTTGAGCCCGGCCAGCGGGTTGACCTCGATGAAGTTGGGGCGTCCGTCGGCATCGCAGCGGATGTCGGCGCGGCCGGCGTCCACGCAGCGCAGCACGCGCCAGGCGGCCAGCGCCACCTGCGCGGCTTCGCGCGAAACGAGGTCGTGCGGCACCGTGTAGGACACCAGCTCCTCGTAGTCGGCCTTGGTCTGGTACGAATAGATCCCGCCGCTGCCGGCCTTGAAGTTGACCTCGATCACGCCGAGAACTCCGGCCGTGTCGCCGGTGCCGGCCAGCCCGACGGTGAATTCGCGGCCGGGCAGGAAGGTTTCCACCAGCACCGGCTGATGGAATCGCGCGAGCAGCTCGGTGGCGACCTCACGCAGTTCGTCCGGAGTGCATACCTTGGAGCGGTTGGAAATCCCCTTGCCCGTGCCCTCGGCCAACGGCTTGAGAAAAAGCGGGAAGGGGAGGGTGACGCCCGCGATATCCGCCGTGCCGTGCAGGCAGGCGAACGGCGCAGTCGGCACGCCCGCGTCGCGCACGATGCGCTTGGTCAGGGATTTGTCGAGCGCGAGGGTGAGCACCGCGGGATCCGAGAAGGTGTAGGGAATCCGGTAGGCGTCCAGCAGCGCGGGCACGACCGCCTCGCGCCCGGCGCCGAACATCCCTTCGGCGATGTTGAAGACCAGGTCCCAGCGGCGGCCCGAGGCGAGCGCCTGGACAAGCGCCTTGGCATTGCCGATGCGCTCGGTGCGATAGCCCAGCTCGCGCAGCGAATCTGCGATGCCATCGATGGTTTCGGGCTTGTCGAACTCCGCGGTTTCCTCGAGGCTGAACCCCTCGGCCAGGTAGTCGTCGCGCAGGTCGTAGGTCATGCCGATCAGCAGGTCGCGTGGTTGCATGCGCGAACAATAGCCGGATCACACGGGGTTCGGCAATGGCATTTCACGCGCCCCAAATCTACGGCTAAGCGCTTATCCGTAAACGACCCTTCGCGTTTGCTGCTTTTCATACGTGTTCGGAAAGGTGGGGCGGCCGCTCCGCGGGCGCCCAAAGGGCGAGAAGTTGTTTACGGATAAGTCCTAAGGCGGGCGTCAGCCCGCAACCCAATCTTTGTCGCGAGCTTTGTCGCGAGCTTTGTCGACAAAGCTCGCGACAAAGATGCGACGCAAATGCATCGCACTCCAGGGTCACTTGCGCGGCGGCAGGCGGGCAATCTCCGCCTTCAGGTAGGCCAGGTCGCGGCGCTCGGACAAGCCGAGTGTCGACTCCGGGCCGGCGGATGCCAGCGCTTTGGCGGCAGCGGCCGGATCGCTGCACTTGACGGCCAGCAGGGCATCGACCAGATAGATCCGCGCATCGTCGCGCCCCAGGAGGTGTGCTTTGGTCAGCGACACCGTGGCTTCCCCCAGTTTTCCCGCCGTGGCCAGCACATAGGCCAGCGTGGACCACCCTTCGTAACGCTCGGGCTCGTTTGCCGTGGCCAGGCGTGCGATGCGCTCGGCCTCCTCCAGCTTTCGGCTGCGGCACAGCGTCTGGGCCAGGTTGTTCAGCGTGGCATGGGTTGGCTTGGGCGCCGCCGCGCTGCGCCGCAGGTAGAGCTCGGCGTCGGCATACTGTCCCTGCTCCAAGCGGATGGAGCCGATGATGAAGTTGGCGAAAGGATGGTCGGGGGTCTGGCGCAGGAGCACCAGCGCGTGGGCCTCGGCTGCGGCCTGGTTTTCCATGGCGGCATCGAGCATGAGGATCACCTCCCGCAGCGCTGGCACGTCCGGGCGGATGGCGGCGGCGCGCTGGAAGCAGAGCTGCGCGTTCTTGTAGCCGGGCTTCCCCTTGCTCTGCCAGATGCGCCCCTGCACCACGAGGGAGAAATAGAGGTCATGTCCGGAGCCCACGGCCTTGGCCAGCTTGGGAAGAATGGCCGTCTCCACGGCCTTGGCCTCGTTCTGCTCGATCATCACCATCGCCAGCATGGCCAGGGTCATGGGCGGTGCATCCGGCTCGTCGGCGAGCTCCTGCAGGATGATGCGCGCACGCGGCAGGTCGCCCGACACCAGGTGTAGCGCGGCCCAGTTCTGGCGGAGCAGGCGCTTGGACGCGCCGGCGCGTTCGCCGTCTTCGAGAACCTTGCGCGCCTCGTCGAGCACGTTCTGGCGTAGCGACAAGCGCACCAGGCCAGAAATCGCCGCCGTATTCCGGGGGTCATCCGCGAGAATTTTCCGGTACCCTGCCGTCCCCTGGGCCAGGTCGCCGCGCATCTCATGCAGGGCGGCCATCATCGCGGCCATGCCCAGGCGCTTGCCTTCGTATGCCTGCAGCGACTGGGCGCTGCGCAGGCCGGCGAGGACAGATCCGGGGTTGCTCGAAAGCGCCCACGTCCAGCCCATCTGGACAAAGGCATCGCTGTTGCGCACGTAGCCGTAATACCGGCTCAGGGCCCAGAGCGAGTAGCGCTGCGAAGGGCGCTCGACCTTGCGGCGCAACTCACTGGAAATCTCGTTTTTCAGCTCCGGGTGCAGGCCGCGGGAGACCATTTCGTACAGGTTCAGCAGGGCGCTGATGTTCTCCGGATCGAGGGTGTGAGCCCGTTGGTAGGCATGAAAGGCATCCTCGGCGCGTCCCAGGTCGTCGAGCGACACACCGAGGTTGTTGGCGACGAAGGCCAGGTGCCGGCTCAGCATGAGGCGGGGGCGGTACGAGATCTGGCTCGGCGACCCCGGGCCGGCCTTGAGGAACGGGGCCCACTGCTTCCAGAAAGCCTCGTGGCCGGCAGCCAGATCGCGATTCTTCAGTGCGGCAAGGTCCCTGACACCCCCGTAAAAGAGCACTTCCGGCACCGGCACCCAGCCGGAGCCATACCAGATGTCCGGCAGGCCCATGCTGACGGCCTTGTCACCGATTTTCGGATCCGTGGCAAACAGGTCCTCAATGAAGACGAGAAAGTTGTAGGAGATCAGGCTCTCGGCACGCAGCCGTGTGTTTCCGCCGAAGTGGGCATCTTTCGCCAGCAATTGCAGCACGCTGGCGGTGTATTTTTGCTGGGACGCGCGCTGGGGCGACAGCAGGTGCATGGGGATGCCGCGTTCGTAGGCGCGGATCATCAGGTTGGCATCGAGCATGCCGTTGCCCACCACCCAGGAGCGCCCGTGCAGGCCGTCCAGCACCACGTCGGCTGCGCGGTCGGCGAATGAGCCGTCGTCGGTCGCGTGGCGGAAGCCGTTGACGACCCCGCAAATGACAATCACGGCCAGAAGCAGCGGCGCAATCAAAATACCCGCCATGCGCGTGGCCGCATAGACCGCAGGCTGTTTGACGACCTCATCCGGGTCCTCGCGCCGCGTGTCCACCGGGTTTGCCAGCACGGCCAGGGCGCGCCAGGAGGCGGTCAGCAGGGCAATGCCGATGCCGGCCAGGACGTACGTGGCGACCGGCAGCACGCCGCGCGCCGCCTGCATGCTCCACGGCGAGAACGGTACGTTGACCAGCAGCAGCAGGGCGGATACCGTCAGGAGCACACCCAGGAAGAGCAGGCTCCAGGTGCGGCGGTTGTCCAGGGCGCGAAAGGCGATCAGGCACGAAACCACGGCCGCGCCGACGCCCATGCCGAGCAGGGGGATCCACAACTGCCGGGGGAGCATCTGCGTGACCGCGCCGAACTGCACGCGCAGCACGTGCACCAGCAGATGCGCGACGTCGCTTCGCCCGGCCGACTGGCCGCACTGCGTCGCAAAGGCCCAGGCTGTCAGGTAGTGGGTTCCTGCCAGGGCCAGCAGGGCAAGACCAAAGGCCCAGGCCAGGCGATTCATGCGGCACCAGGAGAGCCGCCACTCCACCAGAACGGCAAGCACGGCCAGGAAGGGGGCGG
>JBAWXQ010000256.1:0-4005 GCA_037144015.1 bacterium | reverse complement strand
ACCCATTGTGGACGCGCCACCCATTGTGGACGCGCCACCCATTGTGGACGCGCCATCCATTGTGGGAGCGCCACCCATTGTGGGAGCGCCACCCATTGTGGACGCGCCATCCATTGTGGGAGCGCCACCCCGTGGCGCGATGACACCGGCGGAGGACCGCCGGCTCCAGAATGGCGAAATCCTCCTTTCCCGTCGCGTTCGGGACGCGCTGAGCCCTGCCGGAAACGATTCCCTGGCGCTGCGCTTCGAGAAACCCTCCGCGGTTCCCATGGAAATGCCGCTGGGAGACCGGCGGGGTGACCATGCGCTGCGGCGTCCGGTGCGCTCGCGCGGCTTGCTGCCGGACACGGCGCTGGGCCGGTTTTCGCTGGTGGCAAATCAGGTTCCGCCGCTGAATGTGTTTGCCAGCCGCGCGTGGCTGGCAGACGAGGCCGGCGTCACCCAGGGCTGCAATCTGCTGCTCAGCGGCGCGGCGCCGGCGAAGCTGGAAGCGGCCTTGCGCGCGGTTCTGCGCCCCGCGGACCTGGGCGTGTCGGTGGACGCGGCCACCGGCGGCGTCCGGCTGGTGCAGTCGGATCGCATCTACCTGGACGAAGCCTACACGCGGGCGCTGTCCGCCAATACGCCTGCGCCGGTGCTGGCGCTGCACCACCTGGTGGATGCCTTTGTCGCGGCGGGAACTGGAGGGGCGAGCTCCGCGAGCCCTGCCTGGCGTCGCGGAGCTCCGCCCTCCAGTTCGGCTTCGAACGGCGTGGACGGGGTGGCGCTTGAATCACCCTACGGCTTCATCACGGCTGAAACGCCCGGCGCCGACGGGCGGCTCGGCGTGGTGCCGGCAGACATGCAGGACAACGAGGTCGTGATCAATGCCTGGCTGGCGGAGAAGCTGAAGCTGGCTGCGGGCGATGCGCTGACCTTGCGCTGGCGGCGCTTCGAGTCCGGCGGCCGGCTGGTTCCGGACGCGGCGACCTTCCGCGTGGCGCGCGTGATCGACATGGCCGCCTGTGCGCCGGAACGCGCCCTGCTGCCGCGCTTTCCCGGCCTGAGCGACGTGGACCGGTGCGCCGACTGGGATGTCGGCATGGCCATGGACAAGGAGAAGCTCAACGACCCGGACAACGAGGCCTACTGGAAGGCCTATGGCCCGACGCCCAAGGCGTTTGTCACCCTGGCCGCAGGCCGCCTGATGCTGGGCACGCACTTCGGCTCGGCCATGACCGCACGTTTTGCGCCGGAGACGGCACAAAACGTGATTATGGCCGCGCTCCGTCAGGCTGATCCCCAGGCCTTGGGCCTCCTGGCGCGGCCATTGCGGCAGGAGGCGCTGCAGGCGGCCGGGCAGGCCATGGATTTCCGGCAGCTGTTTGTCGGCATGGCCTTTGTGCTGATGGTGTCGGCGCTGCTGCTGACCGGGCTGCTGGCATCGCTGGGCGTGGCGCACCGGCGCGAGGAAGTGGGCGTGCTGCGCGCCGCCGGCTTTTTGCCGCGGCAGGTGGCGGCCCTGTGGCTGGCAGAGTCGCTGCCGCCGCTGGTGGCGGGTGTCGTGGCAGGTGTGGCGGCCGGCCTGGGCGGCGCGTGGTTGCTGGTCTGGGCGCTGAACCGTTTCTGGAGCCGCGCCGTGGCCTCGGCGCAGATTCCCTTCACCGCCGGGGTGGAGGCGTGCGCGGCAGCAGGCGCGGTGTCGCTGCTCCTGTCGCTGCTGGCCGTGCACGGGGGCGTGCGCCGGGCCTTGCGCGTGCAGGTGCGCGATCTGCTGGGCGACCGGACGGAGGAGGCGCCGGGCGGAGTTGGCCGCCGCTGGCTTGTCGGCAACTTTGCGGTGGGCATGGGCGCGGCCGTGGCTGCGATCGTGCTGCTGGCGCTGTTCGGGCGTGCGTCCGGCGCCGCGGCATCCGGCACATTTTTCGGCGCCGGGCTGCTGCTCATGATCTCGCTGCTCTGCTTTGCGCGCCTGCTGGCGCACTTCGTGGGCGGAGCGGCCGGCTGCCCGGCGACAGGTCCGGTGCGGGCCGGCCTGCGCAATGTGGCGCGGCATCGCGGCCGCAGCCTGCTGGTGATGGTGCTGCTGGCAACCGGGTGCTTCCTGACGGTTGGCACGCTGTCGATGAAGCAGGATCCCGCAGCCAACCTGAGGCAGTCCGGGTCGGGCAGCGGCGGGTTTGACGCGATGGTGGAACTCTCGATTCCCCTGCCGGGCGACCAGGCGGACGAGGCGATCCGCCAGGCGCTGGATGCCGGGGCGACCGTGCTGCCCTTCCGGGCGCGCGAGGGGGACGAGGCCGGCTGCCTCAACCTCAATCGCGCCGTGCAGCCGCGCCTGCTGGGCGTTTCGCCGGAGGCGGCCGCGGCGGTGCGCGCCTTTGACCGGCCCGGCAGCGGCGCCTCCGTCTGGTCGCTGCTGCAGCAGCCGATGCCGGACAACACGATTCCCGTTCTGGCAGGCGACCTGACCACGGTTGAGTACGGCCTGCAGGCCACCGTCGGGCTGCGCGAGGGGAGCGTGTACGAGTATGCCGGCGAGGATGGCGTGGTCTGGCGGCTGCGCGTGGTGGGCGCGCTGCCGGTGCGCACGGGCGTGCTGCAGGGCAGTCTGCTGGTGGACGAGTCGGTGTTCACGCGCCTGGCGCCCTCGTCGCCGGGGCACGGAATCTGGCTGGTGCGCAGCTCGCTGCCGGAGGCTGCGGTATCCGGACGACTGCGGCGCGCGCTGGGGCGCAGCGGCGCAATCGTCACGCCGACCCGCGAGCGGTTGCGCCTGCTGGGGGCGGTGGAATCGACCTACCTCGACATGTTCCTGATCCTTGGCGGGCTGGGCGTGGTGCTGGGCGCGGCCGGCGTGGGGCTGGTGGTGCTGCGCCATGCCGCGGCGCGCCGCGGCGAGCTGGCGCTGCTGCGGGCCGTGGGGCTGCCGCCGCGGACCGTGCTGGGATACCTGATGGCGGAGCACGTCTATGTGCTCCTCGCGGGGCTGGCGGCCGGCGTGGTGCCGGCGCTGGTGGCGGTGCAGCCGGCCATGCGCAGCCTGGGGCAGGAGATGCCGGTGGGCGCCATGGCGGCAATGATCTTCGCCATGGTTGCCGCCGGGCTGCTCGGCACGCTCGCCGCGGTCCGGGCAGCCTCGCGCCGGCAGCTCCTGGATGCGCTGCGGGGGGACTAGCAGCCTGTCGGATTTAGGTTTTGCGTCTGCACACGGTTCGTGCCGAAAAGAGAAGCCTCAACAAGGCGGTGGAGGCGACGGAATACCGCGCTTCCGCCTGGTCGTCGGCCAAAGAATACAATTGAATTCATCTGCCTTCTATTGTATTCTATCTGCATTGAAGGCAACGATGGGGAGGCAGCCATGTCCAAGACCGTGACACTGCGACTTGATGATCCCGTGTACCGACTTTTCAAAGGTGTAGCGGAGCGTGAGAACCGGCCCATCTCGAATTTCATCGAGACGGCGGTGATGCGCTTTGTACAGGACCATGAAACTGTAGATGAATTTGAGATGGCTGAAATCCGCGGCAATGTCGACCTCAATCAAAGCCTGAAGCGAGGACATCAAGATGCCAAGCACCGGCGCGGCGCGTTCGTCTGACTTTCGCATCTTCGAGACGGAAGAGTTCCAGAAGGCGTTGACCCGTCTCGGGCCCCCTCGGTTCTTGCGAAAGAAACTCGACGCCTATGTTTACCCGCAACTACGACAGGGGCCATACTTTGGCCCGAACATCCGTAAGTTGCAGGGTTACACGCCAGCCACATGGCGATATCGAGCAGGACCCTTTCGTATTTTTTATGCCTTGGATGAGTCCGAGCGCATGGTATTCGTTCTATCGATCGATGATCGAAAGGATGCCTACAGATAATTCGGCCAAGCGATGCACCCGTGGCCGATTGCTGGAAAGTAGATAACCGCGGAAAAGTTTGGCGTGCGGCGGCTTGCCGCCGCTTTTCTCAGCCGCGGCTTGCCGCGGCAATCCGTAGCTGCATTTGAATTGGGAACTCAGCCAACCGCAAAATGTA
>JBAWXQ010000255.1:0-4019 GCA_037144015.1 bacterium | reverse complement strand
TTCGCGTAAAGCAGGTCCGGTTCGGTGTCGTAGTCAGGGGTGGCGTCATCGAGGCACGGTTCGATGACGAGTTCCCCCGGCGGGTCGGGGCCTGAAGAAGACTGGAGACCGGAGGCTGCAGGCTGGAGGTGATTCATGCATCCACCACCGAAAGGAATGCACACACTTGTCTCCCTGCAGTCTGCGGTCTCAAGCCTACAGTCTAATGTTGTGCTCGGAAACATCTATGACCGCGTCGGCCTTGCCGGCGGCCTGGGCCGCGGCGGCCGCCTGCTTACCCCGCTGACCGCGCATCCCGAGCGGCGCGGGCACGGGCGTTGCAGGCGAAGTCTTTGAAAGACCCGGCGGGGTTCTTCCGGACGATGGTGATGCCGTTGCTGCCGAAGGAGGCGAAAGTGGCGATGGAGAATGACGGGGTCGTGGAGTGAAAGAGTCTCCTGGGTGATGAACCGGGGGAGAAGCCGCGGTTCGATGAGAAGGGGATGCCGATTCCTGGAAGGTAGGAGGGGGAAAAGCTAAAGGCTGAAGGAGAGAGGGTTCAGGGAGATGCGGGCTCAGAGGTGGGGAACTTACGACGAAGATGGGTTGCGGGCGCAGCCCGCCTCGGAAAGTCGTCGGCATTGGGCGACACGCCCGCGCCCGCGCTTGTTGCGCCAGGCGCCGGGGGATGCGCCGACCAGGCGCGTGAAGAGGCGCACGAAGTAGTTGGCATCCTCGTAGCCGCAGGCGGCGGCGACTTCGTTGACGCGGGCATACGGCCCCAGGAGCAGCGCCTGCGCGCGGCGCATGCGGCGTTCCTGCTGGAAGCGCAGCGGCGCGCAGCCGAGCTGCTGCCGGAAGAGCGCGTTCAGGTGGCTGGTGCTCAGGCCGGCCTGACGGGCCAAGTCGCCGGCAGCAAAGGCGCCCGTCAGGTGGACCTCGATGTGCGCCACGGCGCGGGCCAGCCCCGGGTGCAGCGCGTCGCGCGTGCGGTTGCGCCGCTCCAGCGCGCTCAGCCGCTCCAGGCAGGCGTAGAGCAGCGCGCAGGCGGCCGTGCGGCCGGCCGGGTCGTCGTCGGTCGGCAGGTCGCAGAGCTGTTCCATCCAGCTCTCGATCGGGTCGCGCCCCGGCACCTGGATCACCCGCGGCGTGGCGTCGAACTGCACCGGCTGAGCAAAGAACACCACGAAGGTCGTGCGCGTAAAGCCCCGGTTGCGCTGGTTGTGCGCCTCGCGGGCCGGCAGCACGAACATGGACCCCTTGCGCCCCGGCAGCCGCGCACCGGTGCGGGCCCCGCATTCGCAGTCCCCCTCGGTGACCAGCACCAGCTCCACGCCCGGGTGCGCGTGGTACGGCACATCGCGCGACGCGGCAAAGCGCCCCGCATGCTCGACCACCGGCAGCAGTACGGGCAGCGCCGCGGCGGAGCGGTTTTCCAGAGGGGTTGGCATCAGCGTATTGTGCTATACAAGCGGCGCCGTGTCCATTGCCATGCGCATCCTTCCGGCGTATCGTTCTATCCAACGAACGCAATCTCACCATGAAGAGCAGGCAGGACATGAAGGCTGGCTGTAGCCGCGACCAATGGTCGCGGCAATCAGCAACAACTTCATGTTCTGCCTGCTCTTCATGGTGAACCCCCAACCTCCCAGGATAACCCCATGTCCAACAAAAAACCCATCCCCGTGATTCTCGACACCGACATCGGCCCCGACATCGACGACACCTGGGCGCTGGCCATGATGCTCAACTGCCCGGAGCTGGACGTGAAGCTCGTGGTCTCGGACGAGGGCGACACGCTCTACCGCGCCAAGATCATCGCACGCGTGCTGGAGATCGCCGGCCGCTCGGATGTGGCCGTGGGCGTGGGCGTGCGTCAGCCGTGCCCGAAAAAGCAGATGCTGCAGTCGGAATGGGTCAAAGGGTACAACCTCCGCCGCTACCCCGGCAAAGTCTGGCGCGACGGCGTGGAGGGGATCATCCGCACGATCCTCGATTCGCCGGAGCCGGTCACGATCGTCTGCATCGGCCCCATGCCGAACATCGGCGAGGCACTCCGCCGCGAGCCGCGCATCGTGCGCAATGCCCGCTTCGTCGGCATGCACGGCAGCATCGCCTGGAGCCACAGCGAGGACCACAAGGTCGTTCCCGAATACAACGTTGCAAAGGACGTCGCTGCCTGCCAGGCCTTCTTTCGTGCCCGCTGGATCGACAAGACCATCACCCCGCTCGACACCTGCGCCCGCGTGCGCCTGCAGGACCGCAAGTACGCAAAGGTGGCGCAGAGCAAGCAGGTCCTCCCCCGCGCCGTGATCGAGAACTACCGCATCTGGCAGCGCCAGGGCGGCTGGGTGAAGGAACAGAACGCCAGCTCGATCCTCTTCGACTGCGTGGCCGTGCACCTCGCCTACTCCACGCGCTTCCTCAAGATGCGGCGCATGGGCGTGCGCGTCACGAACGACGGCTTTACCGTCCGCGACCCCAAGGCCGGAAAGATCAACGTCGCCCTGGCCTGGAAGGACCTTCCCGGTTTCGAGGACGACCTGGTGAAACGACTGACGGCCAAGCAGGTCTTGGACTGTTCCGACAAGAGATGCATCGCGTCTTTGTCGTAACCTTTGTCGACACAGCTTACGACGAGGCTTACGACAACGTTGGGTTACGGGCGCAGCCCACCTTCGCTGGTAGCGTGTCTTCCGGAGACCTCCCCCATGAACAATCGCACCCGCTTCCGCCAGATCATGGACTTCCAGGCCGTGGATCATATCCCGGCCTGGTACTTTGGCACGTGGGACGAAACCCGCACGCGCTGGACGCAGGAGAACGGCGGCACGCTCGACGACATCCCGGCCCTGACCGGCATGGATCCGGACTTGGAGGCCGGCATGTGGGAAATCCACGGGCTGGCGCGAACCGGCGTCATCCCGTCCGGCAAGCGCACCGTGCTCGAGGAAACCGCGGATTACCGCATCGTGCGCACCGCGTTGGGTGCGGTGCTCAAGGAGGGCAAGCACGGCAGTTCCATCCCCCAGCACCTCGAGGAGGCACTGAAGCCTACGCGCGAATCCTGGAACGCCTTTCGCCGCATGCTCGACCCGTCCGACCCCGCGCGGCAGGTGCCGGGGTGGGAAGCCAAGGCCACGGCACTGAACCAGCGCGACCGCATGACCTGCTTCCTCGGCAGCTGCCTGTATGGCGCACCGCGCGAATGGATGGGCGTGGAGGCGATTTCATACCTCCCGTATGACGACCCCGCGCTCTACGAGGAGATCATCGAGACCGTCTGCGACCATTACCTCACGCTGCTCAAGCCCGTGCTGGAGAAGACGCAGTTCGACTTCGCCTACTTCTTCGAGGACTGCTGCTTCAACACCGGCCCGCTCTTCTCGCCGGAAATCTACCGCCGATTCTACCACAAGTACTACCGTCGCATGGTCGACTTCTACCACGCCATGGGCGTGCGCTATGTGCTCCTCGACAGCGACGGCAAGGTGGACGACCGCATCCCCTGCTGGCTCGACTCCGGCATCGACATCCTCTTCCCCGTCGAGGTCGGCACCTGGAAGGCCAACCCCGCGGAACTGCGCCGCAAGTTCGGCCCCAGCCTGCGCATGATGGGCGGCGTGGACAAGCTCGTGATCCCGCACGGCGAGGCCGCGATCCGCGCGCACCTCGAATCCCTCAAGCCCGCCGCCGACCAGGGCGGCTACCTTCCCCTCCCTGATCACCGCATCCCACCCGACTGCTCCCTCGAACAGTTCCGCACCTATGTCCGGGTGTTCAAGGATGTGTTCGGAAACCCGGACGCGCAGCAAACTACGCCCTGAACTTTGTCCTGATTGATAAGAAATCGCTTTTCGGCCTGCACCGGCCCGCACACCGGCGCCCCACCCTGCCCGCCCGCGGAGCGGCCGGGCCACCTCTGCGGCCCCTTCGACCTTGCTCAGGACCGCGGCTACAGGATGAACTGCTGGCCAAGAACAGTAGGCGATCAACAAAGTGGTGGTTGCGCAGGCGGCCGGGCGGACAACCGCAACCCA
>JBAWXQ010000254.1:0-4032 GCA_037144015.1 bacterium | reverse complement strand
GTATTCACCGGGGTTATTATCGGGCATCCTGGGTCCAGCTGCAACGGCTTTCCGAGACCAAGCATCACTTGATACAAATACCCGGCGGGAAAGCACCTTTTGGATATACCATCGGCCTCGTGCGCGTGCCACGGATCTGACACGATTACTTGCGACGAGGCGATGCGACGCGAGCCGAACCCGACTCGGGACGAGAGCAATGCAACACAGCGATACGTAGCCATGGAAAGTCCACTAAGAGTAGCCATCGTGGGTGCCGGATTGCGCAGTACGATTCTGGGTGAAACGATCCTGGCGCATACGTCGGGGATCGCGATCTGCGGGATCGTGGACCGGATCCAGGCCCGCGCCGAACTCTATCGCGACCGCTTCGGTCTCGACGTGCCCTGCCACGATGACACGGGGCACCTGATCGCTGCGACCAAGCCTGATGCAGTGGCCGTTTTCACGCCGGACGACCAGCACGTGGCGCCGGTGCTGGCGGCACTGTCGCAGAGGATCCACGTCTACTGTGAGAAACCGCTGGCGACCACGCTGGCCGACTGCGATGCCATGATCGAGGCCGCACGCCGCACGCCGGCCGTGTTCTACATGGGGTTCAACCTGCGGCATATGCCGCTGGTTCGCACGGCCAGGGAGTTGATTGCCGCCGGCGAGATCGGCGACCTGCTGACCTTGGAGATGAACGAACACTACGCCGGAGGGCGCTCCTATTTCCGACGCTGGAACCGGCTCGCAGCCCGCAGCGGCGGTCTCTGGTTGACAAAGGCTACACACGATTTCGACGTTATGCGTTGGCTGGCTGGCCGCGAACCGGAATCAATATACGCGATCGGCGGACGGCGTTATCTGGCGCCCACGCCGCCGGGGGCCGCCCGCTGCAGTGCGTGCGCCCGCGCGGTCAAATGCCCCGAATACCAGCCGCCGGATACGCTGGGCTGGGACGAGCGCTCCGATGATCCGCAAGTAGTCGCCTACTGGCAACGCTGGCAGGAACTCGGTGCCGATGACGGGTACCTGCCGCTCGATGCCTGCCTGTTCGGTTCGCAGACGGACACCATTGAGCACGGCATGGCCACGGTGCGTTTTGCCGAGGACGTGTGCGCCACCTACACCCTGAACGTGATTGCTCCCGCCGGGGCGAGCGGCCGTTGGTTGCGCGCCAGCGGTACGCGGGGATCCCTGCTGGTCGATCCGCTATCCCAAACCGTGGTTCTTTACGATCGCGCCGGAAGACCGAAACAGACCCGCGACGTCAGTACGCTGTCGATCGGTTCGCACGGCGGTGGCGATCAGGCGATCCTTTTGGACTTCGTAGCCTCCTGCCGCACCGGCAAGAAACCGGAGGCCAGTTGGTCCGACGGCCGGGCGGCGGTGGTCATGGGCCTGGCCGCAACGCAGAGCATGACCTCAGGGCAGGTCGTCCGATTTTCCGAATTTGAACACTGAACACCTGAAATTCAACTGAGAGGACTACCCATGCAACCTGCCGCATCATTGAACCGCGAATGGAAACACGTGAGCCGCATCATCGCGGCATACAGCCCCCGGATCCGGCCAAGTCGCACGACGCCGAAAAATGAGTTCCAGCGGCGTGTCAAGGCCGTGCAGCAGGCCCTGGTCAAAGCCGGTTGTCCGGTAGGGCTGGTTTTTTCCGACGAACACTATTGCGGCGATGTCCCGTATCTGGGGGGCAACACCAACATTTCGGTGGAACAGGTGGCGGGTATCATCGGGCCGACCGGCTTCCACATCGTGGCCGGCCTGGAAGGCGGCTATGTGGCTGAACAACTCGCGCCGCGGGCCGGAGCGGCCGTACATAAGGCTGAATTGCTGCAACTGGCGGACGAAAAGTATCCGATCCGGGCCGAGCGACTGGAGGATATCATTACCGCGGCCGCCGGCCGGCCGCTCGCGCAGGTCAGGAAGATCGCGCTGCTCACCCCGCGGCAGGTGGTCCCCGCGGCGATCGTGGAGTATCTGAATCGCCTCTTCGGCGCGAAGAACGTGCTCGACCTCCAACTGGTTTACCAGAAGGTCAAGTACGAGAAGTCCGAGGTGGAAATGGCGCTGACGCGTGACGCCGGCGTGGTTGCCGACGCGATGCTGCGATCCATGCTTGCAGTGATGCGGCCGGGGATGCTGGAGACCGAAGTCACGGGATGGGCCTATCTGGTTGGCCAGAAACTCGGGTGCGAAAGCAACGGCTTTCAGGTGATGTGCGGCACGGGCGACTCCTGCCGTACGTTGATCGGTCCCCCGCAGAACAAGGTCATTCGCAAAGGCGATTGGGTGCACCTGGGCGTGGCGCCGACACGCGACGGCCTCAACGCCTGTATCCGGCGCTCGGTGATCGCCGTGGACAAGCCGGCCGACGTCAAGCCGTGCGATCGCTACTGGTTCGATTTCATCGAAGCCGCGTATCGCGTCGGCTTCGACGCCTATGTCAACTGCGCCCGCACCAACTGTCCGGCGCGTACGCAGGAGCAGGCGCTCGTAGAGTTCTTCCACAGTCGTTCCGACGAGGTCAGCGCCCGTATCGGCAAGCGCATTGAACTTGAAACGCTGAAGCCCTACACCGGAACCCATAACTCGGGGTATACCGAGTGTCAGGAGTTTTTCGGCGCCATCACCCTGGACAGCCACGAGCCGCTGGGTAAGCGAATCGTGACCATGCTCGATGTGGCGCTTCGCGGGTTTGGCGACCATTGGAACGACGTGATCATCCCGGGTCTCGACTACGTCCTGATCGAAAACACGCTGGGCAAGCGGGGGCGCAAGGTTGAGACGCTCACGCGGCTGCCGCTTAACGTGCAGGGGCTGGTCGGGAACACGCGCGGAGTCGGCGTTTGAAGAAATGCATCAACATGCGGATTTGCCACATCGCTATCGGCCCGGCCAACCCCTTCGTGTGGTGCAAACGGTTCCGGGATGCCCTTGTGGACCTTGGGCAGTTCGAACTGGTCGAGCATGCAGGCGATTGGCCCGAACCGCGCCTAGCCGAGCGCATGCGCCAGGCCGATGTTTTGGTCACCTCATGGGGTGCCGCCAGCCTGCCGGACACGTTGATCGGCAACCGCGGCTGCCTCCAATATGTGCACCATGTGAATGGCACGGTGCGGGGGCTGGTTTCAACCGCGCTGTTGCAGGCCGGGTTGCCGGTTTCCAACGGCGTCATCCCCGGGTCCTACGAAGTGGCGGAAGGCGCGGTATGTCTGCTGCTCGCAGTCATGAAGGACCTGCATGCGCATATCCAGCTTGTCCGCCGGGACGGCTGGCGGCTTGATCCGTTGACCACGGGAGGCAGCCTTCATGGCTTGAACGTCGGCATCTATGGGTTTGGTGCGATCGGGCGGCGCTTCGCCGAACTGCTGCGCCCCTTTGGCTGCAACCTGCGCGCCTTCGACCCCTATGTGAATGACTATCCGGACTATGTCACCCCCGTGCCGACTCTGACGGCGCTTTTCCAGGACTCCCAGGCCGTTTGCATCCACGCCGCCCTGACCGACGCGACGCGCGTAACGGTCACGCGCGAATTGCTGGCCCTGCTTCCACAGCATGGCGTGCTGATTAACACGGCGCGCGGCGGCATCGTGGACCAGGCCGCGCTGTTCGATGAGCTTCGCACCGGGCGCCTGCGCGCCGGGTTGGATGTCCTGGCCGGAGACGGCGACGATCTGCCGCCGGGCCACGAGGCGCGCACCTGGGAAAACCTGATCCTGACCGGTCACCAGATCGCCCGCGGCTGGCCCACGGACGGCCAGGAGCCGCAGCGCTTGCACCCCGTGCACGAATACACGCTGGAGAACCTGCGCCGCTTCCGCGAAGGCGAGCCGATCCTCTCGCTCCTGGCTGTGGAAGTGTTCAGCCGCAGCACATAGGGCGGCCCTCTAAGGGGGGGCGGTGCGCTGGAGGGCCGGCTCCGGCGGCACCAGGGGTCAGGTCCCGACAAACTACATACGGCGGCACCAGGGGTCTCCCGGCACCAGGGGTCAGGTCCCGACAAACTACATTGACGTTGACTCCTGTCTT
>JBAWXQ010000253.1:0-4044 GCA_037144015.1 bacterium | reverse complement strand
CGCATCCACGCCGCGCCGGTCGGCGCCGCGCGCGTCAGCCGCCACAGCCACCAGGTCAGCAGCAGGAGCCCGGCGTACCAGCAGCCCACCAGCCACGGCGGCGGATTGGGCACTTCCAGCGTGCCGCCGGGAATCGACACCGTCGCCTGCGCGCACCAGACCATGAGCTGGGTCAGGCCGCCGGCGGCGTGGTTGAAAACCGCTTCTGCCCCGGGCGACACCAGTCCCGCCAGGAGCCCGACGCTGCTCGCGACCCCCACCAGGAAAGCGGCCGGCGCAATCGGCAGGTTGGCCAGCAGCGAGGTGGGCGTCAGCCGCCCGAAGTACCAGGCCGTGAGCGGCGCCGAGCTCAGCCAGGCGGCCACGGACATGGCTGCCAGCTCTGCGGTCCAGCGCAGCAGCCGCACCCGCAACGCCCGGCGCTGCACAACCGCAGGATCCAGTTCGCCGCCCAGCCCGGCACTGGCGCGCGCATCGAGCGCCGCGTCGTCCACGCGCAGCCCCCTGCGGCACAGCTCCGCCAGCGGCACATAGAGCAGGAGCAACCCGCCCATCACCACAAAGGAGAGGGCAAACCCGGCGTCCTGCAGCTGGAATGGATCAATCGCCAGCGCCATCACGGCCGCGGCCGCGAGGGTTGAAAGCCCGTCCGGCTTGCGCCCCAGCAGCGGCGCGCCAAAGTAGAGCACCGCCATGAGGCAGGCGCGCAGGGCGCTGGCGGAAAGCCCCGTGACAACCGTGTAGAAGACCAGGATCGGCGCCAGCGGCAGGACCCACCATTGGCGCGGCACGCCGAGCATGGAGAGCATGGCGATCAGGACCACGGCCAGCAGGGCCACATTCATGCCGGAAATCGCAAAAATGTGGATCGTGCCGGAGTCGCGAAACACCTGGCTGAGCTGATGCGGGATGGCGCTGCGCGTGCCCAGAAACATGGCCTGCACCAGTTCAGGGATCGCGCCCCACCCGGCGATGCCGCGCTCCAGGCGCGCCGCGGTCGCCTGCCGCGCGCGGTCCGCGAGCGTACCCCAGTCGCGCAGCGAGGCTTCCGCGCGGCGCGCGGAATCCTTCTCGCGGGAGCTCAAGCTGGCGCGCGTCTTGCTCAAGATGCCTTGGCGCTGCACGCGCAGTATTCCGGATAATTCCCAAATTTCGCCAGCGGCAGGGACGCGGCGTGCCCCGCCGGATACGCTGGCGGATCCGGCGGACGGGCCGTACCAAGTCACGTTCACGGGCACGGATGCGATGCGGTTGGTGCCTGCCGCGGTCAGGGCCGCCACCTGCCGCAGCGCAAACTGGTAGCGAACGCCGCCGTGCGCAAGAGGGCTTGCCTGCACATCGCCGCTGATCTTGCCGCAGAGCACAATCCTGCCGTTCCGGCTGTCGTGCGACCGCAGCCAGTCCACCTCCGCACGCCGGCGGTCCGTGGCTGTGGCCGCCGCCAGCCAGCCGGTGGCAAACGCCGCAAGCAGCGTGACAAAGCCCTGCAGTCGCACCCCACCCGGGATGCGCCGCACCAGGAGCCACGCACCGGCCATGGCCACCCAGCCGCAGGCAGCCGGCGGCCACTGCCCGGTGGAAAGGCCAAACGCGATGCCCAGGACAAAAGCCAAGGCCACGCCGATCAGGGGACGACACGCCATGGAGGAGGTCCGGGGCATGAGCGATACCTTCCAATCTTCGCAACCCGCCTTCAGCGGGTTGCGAAGACTCAATTACAACCAGAAAATTGTTACGGCTGCTCTTTTGGTTGCGAATTCCACTGTTATCCGGTGCCTGGCGGTTGCGTCCCCAAAACTAGCAGCTTGGTCGGCACAAAGTTTGTAAAGAGCAAAGGCTAAGCCCGACAGGCTGCTAGAGCCAGAGATTCCGATCCAGTGACCGGTACTGAATCGCCTCCGTCACGTGCTCCGGGGCGATCACGTCCGCGCCGGCCATGTCGGCGATGGTGCGCGCGACCTTGATGACGCGGTCGTGTGCGCGGGCCGAAAAGTTCATCTCGGTCATGGCCATCTTGAGCAGCTCCTGCGCGGACGCGGCCACGGGCGCATGGGCCTGGACCTCCTTGGCGCCCATGCCGGCATTGCAGGTCACGCGGCGGTGCCCGCGGAAGCGCTCCTGCTGGATGCGCCGCGCCGCGGCCACGCGTCCGCGGATCGCGCCCGAGCTTTCGCCGCGCCGCGCGCCGCTCAGGTCCTGGTAGCGCACGGATGGCACCTCGATGTGGATGTCGATGCGGTCCAGCAGCGGCCCGGAGATACGGCTGCGGTAGTTCTGCACCTGCGATGTCAGGCAGCGGCACTCCCGCCGCGGGTCACCGCGATAACCGCACGGGCACGGATTCATGGCGGCCACCAGCATGAAGCGGCAGGGGAAGGTGGCCGTGGCGGCGGCGCGGGCGATGGTGACCTGCCCGTCCTCCAGCGGCTGGCGCAGCACCTCCAGCACGTTGCGGTGAAACTCCGGCAGTTCATCCAGGAAGAGCACGCCGCGGTGCGACAGGCTCACCTCCCCGGGCAGCGGGTGCGCACCGCCGCCCAGCAGGCCGGCGTCCGAGATCGTATGGTGCGGCGCGCGGAACGGGCGCGTGGCAATCAGCGCCTGGTGACACTTGAGGGTGCCGGCAATGCTGTGGATCTTGGTCGCCTCCAGCGCCTCCTCCAGCGCCATGGGCGGCAGCACGGAGGCAATGCGCCGCGCCAGCATGGTCTTGCCGGTTCCCGGCGGGCCAACCATTAAGATATTGTGGCCTCCGCTCACGGCAACTTCAATGGCGCGCTTGGCGCTCTCCTGCCCCTTGACGTCCGCAAAATCGTCGGCATGCTCCTGCTCCTGGCGGCAGAGCGCCTCCAGGTCGACCCGGCGCGGCAGGATCTCGTGGCTGCCGGCCAGAAAATCAACCGCCTCGCGCAGATGCTCCACGGGGTAGATGGAGATCCCGTCCACCACGGCCGCCTCCTCGGCATTCTCGCCGGGAACCAGGACGCCGCGCTTTCCCAGCCGGCGCATCTCCATCACGATGGGGAGGACGCCGCGCACGCGCCGCACCTCGCCGCTGAGCGCCAACTCGCCCACCATGCCGAACGATCCCAGCGAAGGCAGGTCAGCCTGCTCCGAGGCCACCAGCATACCCACGGCAATGGGGAGGTCGAAGCTGGGCCCCTCCTTTTTCACATCCGCCGGGGCCAGGTTGATGGTGGTGCGCCCCATGGGAGGCTTGAAGCCGGAGTTCAGCACCGCGGTCCAGACGCGGTCCTTGCTCTCGCGCACCGCAGCGTCCGGCAGGCCAACGATGACCACCGAGGGATCGCCATAGCCGGCATTGACCTCGATCTCGACGACGTAGGCATCGACGCCATAGACCGCGCCTGAAAAGACCCGTGCGAGCATGTGGCACCTCCCTCCAAGTCAACTTCCTCATTCGGACCTCTGCAATCGGCAATCTGCGGTTCGCTCCCGCGGATCTGAGGGCACTGTCGAAATTCTTCCTCCCGGATCCTCGGGAAGCTTGCACACATCGCCGCACCCGCGTGGCCTCCAGGCGAACCGCAGATTGCCGAATGTCCAACCGCAGATTGTTGAAGTCAGTTAAGGCTTTTTGTAGCGGTCTTGAGGCTTGAAACAAAGATGGCAATCAACTCGTTGGTTTCCTGTAATAAGGCTTCGAGCGCCGTCACTGATTGCGCAAGTTGGGCTTGCCGGATAATCAGCAGCCAAACGTATGTTTCCCGTAACTCCTTTAATACAATCTTGAGTTTGTGCGTGAAATCCATGCGTGACTCCGCGCTCTGAGCTTCGCCATAATTCGGTGCAGGCGAGGTGCCGCTGCGAAGAATTTGACCGCGGACATGATTGCCAATTGGCGTTTTAGGCAATGCCTCCCCAATGCGGATGCTGCTCACCGCAAAGGCAATCAGCCGATCTTGCAAATCAAATGGTTTTCCCATCATGGCTCGCCCCCTCTTCTATCGTTATCTCAACTTCTGAAATCGGACCTCTGCAATCGGCAATCTGCGGTTCGCTCCCGCGGATCTGAGGGCACTG
>JBAWXQ010000252.1:0-4071 GCA_037144015.1 bacterium | reverse complement strand
ACCTGCGTGTCGGGCGGGCTGGACAGCCGCACCATCTCGAAGCGCCTGGTCGAAGCCGGCGTGCAGGTGGTCGCCTTTGCGGCCGACCTGGGCCAGCCGGATGAGAAGGACATCGACGACATCCGCCTGCGCATGGCGCCCTGCGGCGTGGACACGGCCATTGTCGACCTCAAGGAGTCCATGGCGCAGGCCTGCTTCGAGGTGCTCGAGGCGCAGGCCATGTACGATGGCGGCTACTGGAACTCCACCGGCATCGCGCGCGCCGTCACGGTGCGCGGTCTGCTCCCCGAGATGAAAAAGCGCGGCTGCACGGTGCTGTCGCACGGCGCCACCGGCCGCGGCAACGACCAGATGCGCTTCGAGCGCTACACCAACGTGCTGGCGCCGGAGATGCGCGTCTATGCGCCGTGGCGCGACCCCGAGCTGCTGCGGCAGTTCCCCGGCCGTACGCAGATGGCCGAGTACCTCGCCGGCTTCGGCATCCCCGCGCCGGTCGGCGGCAAGAAGAAGTACTCGACCGACGCCAACCTCGCCGGGCTGTCGCACGAGGCCGAGGATCTCGAGAGCATCGAGACCCCCATGACCATCGTCAACCCCACCATGGGCATCTGGCCCATGCAGGCGCCGGACAAGATCGAGGAGGCCACCATCCGCTTCGCGCGCGGCCGCGCCGTGCAGATCAACGGCAGGGACGTGACGCCCGTGGAGGCGATGGTGCTGGCCAACCGCATCGGCGGCCGCAACGGCGTGGGCATGAAGCACGCGCTGGAAAACCGCGTGGTCGGCACCAAGAGCCGCGGCGTGTACGAGGCGCCCGGCATGGAGCTGCTCGGCACGGCGCTGCGGTTCCTGTACCAGGCGGTCATGGACCGCCGCGCCACGCTGCTGTTTCAGCACCTGTCGAAGCTGGTCGCAGACCAGATCTACGACGGCCGCTATTTCGACCCCGCGACGCAGGCGGCGCGCGCCGCCATCGGCGTCTTTTCGCAGCATGCCGACGGCACGGTGGCGGTCGGCCTCTACAAGGGGAACGTGCTGTTCCATGCGCTGCACGGGTGCCGGGCTTCGCTCTACAACGAGGCGGACTCCTCGATGGAGGCGAGCGCCGGGCTGAACCCCGTCAGCTCGCAGGGCTTTGCGGAGATCCAGAGTGTTGAGGCACGCGCGCTCGCGAGCGCAGGCCAGATCCGGAGTTAATCGCGCCATGGGGTGGCGCTCCCACGGTATGACAAGACGGCAGGAGCGCCGCCCCGCGGCGCGAGCCGCAACGGGAACGGCGCAGGTACGTAAAGGAGGTGGGCCGTGAAGACAACGTCCATCACAATTCGAACGCTGGCTGCGGCCAGCCTGCTCCTTGCCGCCGGCACCGCCCAGGCGGTCTGGCCGTTCAATGAGAGCAGCACAGCGAAGGCCGAAAAGATTGTCAGCGAGGGAAACACCCAGCTGCAGGCGGCCGACGAAGTCTGGCGCGCCGGAAACATGCCCAAGGCCGTCGAGCTGTACCAGGCCGCGGCCGAAACCTATCGCCAGGCCGAGAAGCTCAGCCCCAACCTGCAGAACGGCCTGATCAAGTTCCGCATTTCCTATTGCGCCTCGCAGGTCGAGCAGATCCAGAGCGTGGCCCGGGAGAAGGCCAGGCCGGAGGCGCGCGTGGCCATCACCCATCCGCCGGGGCTGGTGCGCGGCGGCGGCGAGACCGCCGCGGCGCAGCCGGAGGGCGCAAGCAGCGCCGCGGCACCCGATCCGGTCGATGTGCGCCGCGAGCTCGCGATTGCCCAGCGCATGGTCGCCAGCGACCAGCCCGCGGATGCGGTGCCGTCCCTGGTCAAGGTGCTCCGCGCCGACCCCGCGAACCGCCGCGCCATCCTGCTGATGGCCACGGTGCGCGTGCAGCAGGGGCGATACGACGACGCCATTGTGACGATCGAGGGGCTGCGCGACGTGGACGAGGACGAGGCCGTGCTGCTGCTGGCCTCCGGCGCCTACTGCGGCGCCGGGCGCTACTTCGATGCCCTGCTGGCGCTCGACAAGGTGATGAAAAAGAACCCCGAGCTGCCGCAGGCGCATGTCAACATGGCCTGCCTGCTGCTCGAAATGACCCCCGAGAAGCGCGGCGACGCCGAAGCCTACTACCAGCACGCGCTCAAGCTCGGCATCCCCCGCGACGCGGCGCTGGAGAAACGGCTGGGCATGAAACCCTGATTTGCCGGCGGCAACTCAGGGTTTCATTTCGCCGCCTTGAGCATCTCGCGTGCATGGTCCAGGGTGACCGCGGTGGAGTCCCTGCCGCCGAGCATGCGCGCGAGCTCCTCGACGCGGGCATCTTTTTCCACGGCGTCAATGCGCGCGAACGTGCGGCTGCCGCGGACCTCCTTGCCGACCACGAAGTGCTGCCGCCCGTAGACCGCCACCTGTGGCAGGTGGGTGATGCAGAGCACCTGGTGGCTCGCGGCCACGCCGCGCAGCTTGATCCCGACCGCGCGCCCGACTTCGCCGCCGATGTTGGCGTCGATCTCGTCGAACACCAGCACCGGGATGCGGTCATGCCTGGCCAGCACCGCCTTGGTGGCCAGCATCACGCGCGAGATTTCGCCGCTGGAGGCGATGTCGCGCAGCGGCCGCATGGCCTCGCCGGGGTTGGGCGCAAAGCCGAAGCGCGCCTCATCCGCGCCGCTGGCGCGGGGCGGGCAGGGGATGAGGTCCACGCCAAACCCCGCCTTGAGGAACCCGAGGTCGCGCAGCTCCTTCGTGATCGCCCGGGCCAGGGTGCCGGATGCGGCCTGGCGCGCCCGGGTGAGCGCGGCCGCCTTGCCGGAGAGCTCCCTCTGCGCCGCCGCAATCTCCCGGTCAAGCGCGGCCAGGCGTTCGCCGCGCGTCTGCAGGTCGTCCAGGCGGGCGCTGTGCCGTGCCAGCGCGGCCAGCACCTCAGCCAGGGACGGTCCGTACTTGCGCTTCAGCTTCTGCACCTGCGCCATGCGTGTCTCGAGCTCCTGCAGGCGCCCGGCATCGGCTTCGATGCGGTCCATCCGGTCGGCGATGGCGCGGCTCAGCTCCTGGACCTGTACGGCGGCGGACCGGGCTTCCTCAAGCCATGCCGCGGCTTCGGGCAGGATGCGCGCGAGCTCGGAGAGCCGCTGCTGGACGCCCGCCAGGATGTTGAACGCCGACTCGTCACCCTCGGTCAGCGCGATGGACAGCGCGCCGCCGGTCTTCAGGATGGTCTCGGCGTTGGCGGCGGCGGCATGTTCGCTGACCAGATCCTCGTCGTCCGCGGGGGTCAGCCGGGCGCCGCTGATTTCGTCCACCATGAAGCGCAGGCGGTCGATCTCGGCCGCGACGTCGGCCGAGTCGCCGGTCAGGTCGGCGCGCCGCTGCTCCAGCGCCTGCAGCGCGCGGAAGCTCTCCTGAAAGGCCTGGCGCGGCGCGTGGCATCTCCCGAACGCATCGAGCAGCTCCAGCTGGAAAACCGGGTCGAGCAGCGACTGGTGATCGTACGGGCCGTGGATGTCCACCAGCAGGTCGCCGATCCGGCGCAGCGTTTGCACGGTTGTGGAGGCGTCGTTCAGCAGGCAGCGCCCCGCGCCGGCCGCGGTCAGCGTCCGCCGGATGATCAGACCGCCGTCTTCGCAGGCCGGCAGCCCGGCCTCGGCCAGCACGGCATCGACGCCGGTTGTGTCGGCCAGTTCAAAGACGGCCTCGACCCGCGCCTCCGTGGCGCCGGTGCGGATGAGCGACTTGTCCGCGCGCCCGCCGAGGATCAGCTCCAGCGCGCCGATGAGAATGGACTTCCCCGCGCCGGTTTCGCCGGTGATCACGTTCAGCCCCTCGCCGAAAGCGACGTGCGCCTCCTCGACAATGGCCAGATTCTGTACGCGGAAGTGGGTGAGCATGGCGGGTGCAAGTCAGCAGTCATCCGTCATTGGTCATTGGGGAGCCCCAGTGACGATGACAGGTTGTGGCAACGCAACGACGAAAACATACACGCGCCAGGGCAGGCGAGGCAACTGGAAAGCGCGGGGGCAGTCGGTTGGCGACAGGGGGCGGCGGTTTCATGCGAGGGTAAGCGGAAGG
>JBAWXQ010000251.1:0-4078 GCA_037144015.1 bacterium | reverse complement strand
CTCTGAGCCCTCTGTGTCCACCCTGGAGACGCAATCATGACCTCATCACTCAACCATGCCTACGCGGTGATCATGGCCGGCGGCCGCGGCGAGCGCTTCTGGCCGCTCAGCACCGCCGCCCGACCCAAGCAGTTTCTTACGCTTTTCGGCGGGAAGGCGCTGCTGACCCAGGCCGTGGACCGGCTGGCAGGGCTGATCCCCCCGGAGCGCATCCTGGTGATCACGTCGCGGGACCTGGTCCCGGCTACACGCGATGCCGCCTGGAACCTGCCGGCAGAGAACATCATCGGCGAACCCCTGGGGCGCGACACGGCCGCGGCCTGCGCGCTGGCCTGCGCGCTGGTAACCCGGCGCGATCCGCAGGGCGTGGTCTGCATCCTGACGGCCGATCAACTGATGGCGGATGTCGCGACCTTCCGCCGGATCCTGTCCGACAGCGTGGGCGTGGCCGCCTCGCGCGATGTGATTGTCACGATCGGCGTGGAGCCCACCTGTCCTGCAACCGGCTTTGGCTACATTGAATCTGCCGGGAAACTGGAGACCGGCACAGCCACCGTGTTCCAGCAGGCGCTGCGGTTTGTGGAAAAGCCGACGGCCGCCGTGGCCGCAGGCTATGTGGCCGACGGGCGGCACTGCTGGAATGCCGGCATGTTCATCTGGCGCGTGGAGGTGATGCGGCAGGCGATTGCACAGCATGCGCCGCACCTGCAGGATCTCTGCCAGAAGGCCGCAGAGACGCCGCCGGCGGGCCTGGATTCCCTGCTGGACGCAATCTATCCGCCCCTGCCGAAAATCTCCGTGGACTTCGCGATCATGGAGCGCCTGAAGAACATCGTGGTGGCGCGCGGGTCCTTTGGCTGGGACGACGTGGGCACCTGGGCGGCCGTGGGCAACCACATCCCGTCCGATCCGGCCGGCAATGTGGTGGTGGGGGCCTGCGAAGCGATGGATTCCGCCGGCAATGTGGTGATCTCGGAGGGGCGGCTGACCGCGCTGCTGGGCGTGAAGAACGTCGTGGTGGTGCACGCGGGCGACGTGACGCTGGTCTGCGATCGCGACCGCGTGCAGGACCTGAAGAAGCTCGTGCAGCAGGTCGGCAAACGAGCCGATGGCGCAAAGTACGTGTAATTTCCGGCGAGGATCGCCGGAAATTACTCCACCCGCAACCTCCCCATGCCACATCCGGTCAAACGATTTAGACTCACGCTTGCCTACGACGGCACGGCCTATGCCGGCTGGCAGGTGCAGCCTGGCGATCCGACGGTGCAGGAGACGGTCGAGGTTGCACTGCGCGGGCTCGTGGCGGAGGAGCAGGAGGTCAAACTGCACGGCAGCGGCCGCACCGACCAGGGCGTGCACGCGCATGGGCAGGTGGCGCATGTGGATCTCCGGACGCGCATGGACGCCGCGGCGCTCCTGCGGGCGCTCAACGCGCGCCTGCCGCCGGACATCCGCGTGCTGAAGGTCTGCCGGGCCAGGGCCGATTTTCATGCGCGGCGCAGCGCCGTCTCCAAGGAATACCGCTACTTTGTCTGGAACGGCCCCATCCTGCCGCCAGAGCGCCGGCTCTACGCCGCGCACATCTATCGGTCGCTGAACGTTCCCGCCATGCAGCAGGCCGCGAACTTTTTCGTTGGCGAGCACGATTTTGCACCCTTCACCGCCAATCCGAACCGGGTGGTTGAAAGCACGGTCCGGACCGTGACGATGTTCACGGTGCGCCAGCAGGGGGCGCAGATCTGCTGCCGCGTCCGCGGCAGCGGCTTTCTCTATAAGCAGGTGCGCAGCATGGTCGGTTTTCTGCTGCGCGTGGGCGAGGGGGCCGAGCCGGCGGAAGCCGTCGCGGAGCTGCTGCGCCGCCGCACGCCGCGCACGGCGCGCGTGCCCACGGCGGCGCCGCAGGGCCTGTTTCTGTGGCAGGTGTGGTACTGAATTCGCGGGCACGCGAATTCAGTTGGTTCGCGCGGCGCGCGAACGGGGGAGGCAACGTGGAGGATGTTCAGGCAGATCAGATCAGCCGGCGGGCCTGGGGCTGGGCTGTGGTGGCGGCGTTCCTCTTCGCACTGGGCGGCGTGGCCACCTGGGCGCAGGAGTTTTGGGTCTGGATCCCGCAGCGCGTGGCCTCGGTCTGCATCGTGCTGGGGCTGGCGGCCAGCCTGTGGTCGCTGATCCTGGCTACGCGGGTTCTTTTTTCCGGGGTGGCGCTGGCGCGGCGCCAGAACGGGTCGCTGCTGTGGACGATGCTGCTGGCGGGAGTTCCGCCGCTGGCGTTTGTTGCCTGGGTGCTCTGGATGTGGCTGGCGCTGGGGGAGAAGCTGTGAAGACAATCGCCAACTTCCGCATCGTGCTGGTCGAGCCGCTCTATTCGGGCAATGTCGGCTCCGTCTGCCGCGCCATGGCAAACATGGGCGTGCAGGAGCTCTTCCTGGTCAGGCCGCAGATCGTGGACGGGTGGGAGGAGGGCGAGCGGCTCGCCTGCCATGCCCGGGAGCAGCTGCAAGGCCGGCGCGAGGTTGCCACGCTGGAGGAGGCCGTGGCTGACTGCGTGGCCGTGGCCGGCACCACGGCGCGGCTCGGACTCTACCGGCAGCACGTGCGCACGCCGCGCGAAAGCGCGCCGGAGCTGGTGAAGCTGGCCGGCGACGGCCGGGTGGCGCTGGTGTTTGGCCGCGAGGACAAGGGGCTCTTCAACGAGGAGATCGGCATCTGCACGCACCTGATCCGCGTGCCCACGGCCAGCGAATACGTGTCGCTCAACCTGGCGCAGGCGGTGATGATCTGCTGCTACGAGATGTTCCTGGCGCGGGGAAGCTACGAGCCGCCGCAGGAGAAGTCGGATCTTGCTCCTGCCGGCCACCGGATTCAGATGCTGAAGCTGTGGCGGCAGCTGTTGCTGGACATCGGGTTCATGAAGGCGGACAAGGCCAACCACATGATGCAGGGGGTGGGGCGGGTCTTTTCACGCGGCGCCGTCACGCGGGACGACGTGGACATCCTGATGGGCATGGCGCGCCAGGCCGACTGGGCGGCACGGCAGGGAAGAAATGGAGGCGGTCGGCAGGAGGCAGGTCGCAGCTAGCAATTCCCGGATCTTCTCCGCGCAGGCATCCGTGGCCGCGCGGCCGGCATCGATGGCCTGGGCGGAGCGGTGGAACTCCAGCGTTTCGATGTCGCCGACCGCCGGCTGGATCAGCAGCGCCGGCGGGTGCAGCGTGATGCGGCTGCGCGTGATCTGGTTCTCGGCAATGCGCACGGAGCGCGTCAGCACATCGAAGATTGAAAGCCCCCGCGCCTCGCGCCGGAACCAGCGCTCCATCGCATCGGCAACCACGCCCTGGACACGGGGGAGCGGCTCGCCGAGGTGCGCCAGAATCGAAGAGATGTCGCGGACCGCGGAGCGCTCCACATGCGGCAATCGTTCGGCGACCTTTTCGTTGCCGCGTCCGGGCTGCAGGTTGACGTCCACCGCGATCACAATGTCCGCCCCCATGGCTTCCACTACGTCGATGGGCAGCGGGTTGATTGTGCCGCCATCGACCAGGTGCTGCCCCTCGTGCTGAGCCGGCACAAAAATGCCCGGTATGGCAATGCTGGCGCGGATGGCATCCACCACGCCGCCGTGTGTAAAGACCACCTGCCTGCCGGTGTGCAGGTTTGCCGCGACCGCGGCAAAGGGAATGGCGAGGTCCTCGATGCGCTGCACGCCGACGACCTCCTGGATCAGCTGCTGGATCCGCCTGCCGGTGACCAGCCCCGCGCGCGGAAAGCTCACCTCGACAAAGAGCTTGGCCACGCGGCGCCAGTCGAGCTGGTGCGAAAGGTCCTCCAGCACGTCAAGCCGGCCCGCGGCGAACGTGGCCCCCATGATCGCCCCGATGCTGGTTCCGGCCACAAAGTCAACCGGGACCTTCAGCTCCTGGAGGCGGCGCAGCACGCCCACATGCGCCCAGCCGCGCGCGCCGCCGCTCCCCAGCGCCAGCCCGATGCGCGACCTCGCCGGGATGGAGCCCTGTGATGAGATGGACATGAGTTGATCATGGACGGCCCTGCTGCGGCTGTCAATCAAACGCGGAATAGA
>JBAWXQ010000250.1:0-4084 GCA_037144015.1 bacterium | reverse complement strand
CAAGCAGGCGTGCGTTTCGTGGTTCGCCAACGGGATGAAGTTCCGTCTTAGGCGAAGATTTGGGTGGCACTGTCAAATCTACAGCTAAGTACACGCCGTCATAAATACGATGACGCAACGTTTGTTCGTCCTCGTCCGTCGTCCTCGTTCTCGAACGTGAGTACTAAGGGCCGGCTAAGGACAACCGGCCTCTTCGCGAACTTGCCTTGATCACAATGCCCGCGTGGCGTCACATCTTTGTCGCGAGCTTTATCGCTAGCTTTGTCGACAAAGCTCACGACAAAGCTCGCGACAAAGATTGGGTCGCGGGCTGACGCCCGCCTTGGGTGGCCCCCGGCCACGCGCCACCCGCGGCCACCGGCCGCGGCAGAATCTAACGCGGCGCCCCGGCCGCGTTAGATTCGTGGAACACCTGCGCCTCGAACACGGTGAACTCGGCGCCCTGCTTCCACGCCTCCGCGGGCAGGCCGGCCTTGCGCGCCAGGTGCGACAGGGTGGTGTCCAGGTCCCAGCCCTGCTCGGGCGCGACCTGCGGCAGGAAGACCGCGCTGCGCCCGTTCTTGGAGAGCGTCATGCCATGCCTGCCAACGACAATCTCCCGGTGCGAGGCCACCGGCCGCGGCGGCGTGAGCGCCGAGATGTCGATCTGAATATCCTTCAGCTCGATGGCGGACACCGGCTCGAAACGCGGATCCTGCAGCGCGGCGTTTACGACCTGCTCCTGCACCACCTTCCAGATTTCGCGGCGCGGGAAAATTTCGCCAATGCAGCCGCGCAGCTCGTGGTTTTTGTTGAGCGTCACAAACCCGCCCATCACCTGCTTCATGCCCGGCCGGATGGTGACGCCGATCGTCTCGACCTCCGGCGCCCGGCCGTGCCGGACCGCGAACTCCAGCGTGGCGCGCGCCAGCTTCAGGAGCTGCGCCTGGTCGGCCGCGTCCAGCGCGGCCGTGCCGGCGGCTGGCGGCGGCGCCGTGCGCCAGTCGCCGGTGAACACGGCGCCGAGATAGCTGACGGAGTTCTCCACGTCGTTCAGCATGCGCCCGGATGTGTCGTACGCCACTTCCGCCCCTTTGGCTCCGGCGGGCAGCAGATCCAGCAGCACAGCGATGGGGTTGTGTCCGCAGACCGTGGCCTGTGTTTGCTCCATCACGTCCCGGAATCCGCCGGGATCGATGGCGGCAATGGGCGCAAACACCCGATGGTCGAGCCGGTCGAGCTGCGCGAGGACAGCGGTCGAGAACGGCACATAGCCGAAGTTCGCCCCATAGTGCGTAAAGTCGCTGCTCACGACCACCAGCGTGCGCGCATCCAGCAGCGGGCGCAGCACGCCGGCAAAGCTCCGGCTCGCGGCGGGGTCCATCTGCCCGACCACAAGGGTCACGACCCGGATGCGATCGCCGAAAAAGGCCTGCAGCAGCGGCACCTGGATCTGGTCGCTGTGCTCCTGCAGGTGGGCGCGCGGCTCGCAGACCACCTGGGGCGACTGCCGCAGCGCCGCCACAAACGCCGCATCCACGGTCATGCGCCCCAGCGGCGTTTCAAGGAAAGCCGCATCCGGCACGCTGACCCTGCCCGGCAGGCCGACCGAGTGGCTCGGGCCCAGCACGACCACGCGGTCGTACGCCGCCACATCCAGCCGCGCATACACCTGGCAGGCGACCTTCCCGGAAAACTGGTAGCCGGCGTGCGGCACCAGCACGGCGCAGACACCGGCCACAGGCGCAGGCTTTGGCGCCGGCTGCAGGCCGGCGATCACGCGCTTCAGCTCTTCCGCGCCGGCCGGGAACCAGCGGCCGGCCAGCGGCGAAACCATCACGTTCGTCTTCATTGTGTCCTCCGTCGCGCCTGACTGTACGACAGCCAGGCAGGTGACCACCCATAACAGCATTGTCGCCGAACCGTGGCCGAGCCGTGCCGGTTCTGCGCCCGAATGCAGCGGCGGGACGCCGCTGCCACGTTGTCTGCCTGCGGCCGGCAAGCCGGCCGCAGCCGGATGAAACTCCCTCTGTGCGCTCTTTCCTTCTCTGTGACCTCGGTGTCCTTCCACTTGGCTGCTCCAAGATATACGCAATACCGTGTATGTTGACCAGAAAGGCTCTAACAGCACCGTTCACCTTCCCAGACGCCGCAGACCGCATGCCCGCAATCCGGGCACTTGCCGTTTTTCACGCGATTCTCCTGGATGGCATAGCGCGCGCGGCGGACCAGCGGCCTGGCACATGCGGCGCAAAAGGTGTCCTCGCCCTGCGTCACATCCAGGTTGCCGATGTAGACATGCTTCAGCCCCTCGGCGCAGGCGATTTCGCGTGCGCGCCGCAACGTTTCCGCGGGTGTCGGCGGCAGGTGCATCATGCGGTGCCGGGGGATGAAGCGCAGGAAGTGGAACGGCGTCTCTGCGCCGGCGTGCGCCTTCACCCAGCGGCAGAGATCGCGCAGCAGGACATCGGAATCGTTCAGCGTGGGGATCACGAGGTTGCTCAGCTCCAGGTGGAGTCCCTCCGCCTTCATGATCCCGGCGGCGCGCAGCACCGGCGCCAGCGACGCGCCGCAGACATCACGGTAGAAATCGTCGGACATGGCCTTGATGTCCAGGGATGCCGCGTCGAGCACCCGGCAGAGGCGGCGGAGCGGCGCCGGGTTGATGTACCCGGCGGTGACGATGGCATTGCGCAGCCCGGCGTCCTTGCAGGCCCGGGCGCAGTCGTAGGTATACTCGTAGCAGACCAGCGGCTCGGTGTATGTGTAGGCCACGGACGGGCAGCGCTGCTTCCCCGCCTCGGCAGGGACTTTTTCCGGTGGCAGGTCATAGGCTGGCAGGTCCTCCGGGTTGCACTGCGAGATCTCCCAGTTCTGGCAATTCAGGCAGTGCAGGTTGCACCCGGCCGTAGCCATCGAAAAAATGCGCGTGCCGGGGAGGAAATGGAAAAAGGGCTTCTTCTCGATGGGGTCAACCTGGATGGAGCACGGGCGGCCGTAGGTGACGGTCCGAACCGCGCCCCCCTCGTTCATGCGGATGCGGCAGTCGCCGCGCTCGCCAGGCTGGAGCCGGCAGCCCCGGGGGCAGATGTCGCACCGGACGGTTTGCGGCGAGGCCTGGGGTGGCAAATCAGCAGGCATGTCGAATCATCCCCGGGTTAGAACCTTTCCGGTCAACACACACGTTCTTGCGTGTATGTAGGAACATCCAAGTGGAAGGACACCGAGGTCACAGAGAAAGAAAGAGAGCACAGAGAGAAATTCATGCTGCTGCGGCCGGCTCGCCGGCCGCAGTCAGGCATTTCTCTGTGGTCTCTGTTCCTCTCTGTGCTCTCGGTGTCCTTGACGTGTTCATTCGTTGGGTTGCGGGCTGACGCCCGCCTTCGGCTACCCGTCGCGGCCGTCAAATTTCACGAGCACCGGCTCATCGACATTTGCAACGCGGTTGCAGAAGCGGGCGAGCACGAACAGAAAGTCAGCCAGGCGGTTAAGGTACGCCACGGCTTCGATCAGCACCGTCGCCCCCCCGGCGTCGGCGGTGCGCGCCAGCGATGCCATGTCGCGCTCGACGCGGCGGCAGACGCTGCGCGCCACATGTGTCACCGCGGAGGCGCGGCAGCCGCCCGGCACGATGAATCCACCCAGCGGCGGCAGCTCCGCCTCGACCGCGTCGATCCACTGCTCGATCCGGGCACACTCCTTGGCCCCCACCGGGCGGATCTGCGGATGCCCTTCCATGCGGCCCTGCAACTGCGCCGCCGCGCCCACGGCAAACAGTTCTCCCTGCACCTGCCGCACCTGCATGGCCAGTTCCGGACGCGTGGCGGGGGCGTCCGCGGCAACCACCCCGAGCCAGGAGCAGAGCTCGTCGACGCCGCCGCAGACGCACACGCGGGGATCGTCTTTCCAGACGCGCTGGCCGTTCAGCAGCAGGGTTCTTCCATCATCGCCGTGGCGGGTGTAGATGTGCATGGGTCCTGCCGGGTTTGTGATTGAGGTCAGAGCAGGTATTGTAGTTGGAAGACTGGAAGGTTGGAATAGTGGAGTGCAGCAGTCGGTTGGCGACAGGGGGCGGCGGTTTCATGCGAGGGTAAGCGGAAGGCGG
>JBAWXQ010000249.1:0-4093 GCA_037144015.1 bacterium | reverse complement strand
CTCTGTTCCACTCTGTGCTCTCGGTGTCCTTGACTTGTTCATTTCTGGCACACCGCCTGCACTTGCCCGTGCGCGGAGCGCCCGGGCCACCTTTTGGGCACCGTTTCCAAGTCGACCGGCTACGAGTGGCGATGTGCTCGGAGCAGCGCCCTCCGATACCTGAAGCGCGCGGCGATGCGCCGTGGCAACCGGTAGCCGGGCCAGGTCAGCTGGGGAGGCCCACATCATGCGAACCCCGGAGCTGCCGCGGATTCGCCCCGCCGCCAGCCGGCAGCGGTAGATCGCAAGCTGCAGGCGGAAGTGCGAGAAGGTGTGCGTGAGCACCCCGCACGCGGACAAGCCGGACAACGACAGACCAGTCTGGCGGCATGCCGCCGCAGACGCGGCACGGACATGCGGCTGACGCGCCGCCTCGCCGCCGGGAAGCTCCCAGAACCCGCCGAGCAGCCCGCCCGCGCGACGCTGCACCAGCAGCACGCGGCTGTGCCGGCGGATCACCACGGCCATGGCATGGCGCGTGAGGATCGACGTCCGCTCTCGCCGCGCGGGCAGCTCCGCCTGTGTGCCTGTCTCCCGGGCGTGGCAGGTGGCGGCCAGCGGACATTGCCTGCAGGCAGGCGTGCGTGGCAGGCAGATCAGCGCCCCCAGTTCCATCATGGCCTGGTTGAAATCGCCGGGCCGCGCCATGCGGGCCATGTGCGGCTGGAGCCAGTCGGCCAGTTTCCGGCGGGAAGGAAGCTTGCGGAAATCGTCCCGCCACCCCAGGTAGCGGCTGAAGACACGCGCCACGTTGCCGTCCACGACCGGCACGCGTTCGCCAAAGCAGATGCTGGCAATCGCGGCTGCGGTATACGGGCCAATCCCGGGCAGCTCGCCCAGGGCCGCGGCCGTGCAGGGCAGGCGGCCACCGAGCCGGGCCGTGACGTGGCGCGCCGCCGCCTGCAAGTTGCGCGCCCGGGAGTAGTAGCCAAGCCCCTCCCAGTGCTTGAGTACATCTGCCGTCCCGGCTGCCGCAAGGTCGGTGATGGCGGGGAAGCGCTTCAGGAAGCGAACAAAGTACCCGCGCGCGGTTTCCACGCGCGTCTGCTGCAGCATGATCTCGCTGACCCAGACCGCGTACGGGTCGGGATGTCCGCGCCAGGGGAGGTCGCGGTGATGTCCCGCGTACCACTGCAACAAGCGTTGGGGCCAGGGACGCATGGGGGCCAAGTTTCGCCGCCGGCGCGCCGGGCGTCAAGCTGCTATATGACCGCGCATTAAGAACACTACATTCCGGTCAACAAAAAGGCCGCATCTGTCCGGCAACTTGGGCCGGGTGGTCTTGAATTTCGCGGAAGCGTCGTTTTGCATCGCCGAGAAGTCGAAGTTCTCCAGGCTCTTCATAACCCGAAAGCCAGCCTGTTTCATGCGCATTGCGCACAAAGGATGCGAAGGGGGGCCTGCTTTATCGCAAAAGGCGCTGCGGACGGGCTGTGGACGCTGCCGATACATTGTGGGAGCGCCACCCCATGGCGCGAAAAGTCCGAGTTATGCGCCGGCCCGGTGCTATCGCGCCACGGGGTGGCGCTCCCACAATTCCTCCACGATGGGCAACCAAAAGAGCAGCCGGAACAATTTTTCTGTCTGTAATTGCGTCTTCGCCACCCGCGGACAGCGGGTGGCTCAACTAGCAGCCTGGTCGGCAGACAATTTGTGCCTTCACAAACCTAAATCCGACAGGCTGCTAGAACGCGCGTGATGGCGGCAACAAACGGCGTGCGCTGGCCGATGTCGAGGCGCTCCAGGTCGGAGCAGTCCAGGTGACAGTCCCTGGGGCGCGGCGCGCCGGACGGCGGGCGCGGCTCCGGAACCAGCGTGCCGGGGTCGGCGCCCAGGATCTTGGCGATCACGTGCCCCATGCCGAACTTGGTGAACGGTTCCGCGCCCGACCAGTGGAAGGTGCCGCTAAAATCCGGGTGCGCCAGGCGGCGCTCAATCATCTGCCGCAGGACTACGGCCACGTCGTCCACGCAGGTCGGATAGCGCGTGGCCCAGTCGTCCAGCGTCAGCGGTTGCCCCCTGGCCTCGGAAATCTGGCGCGCGAGGTCGGTCACCACGGACTCGCCCAGGTTCTCGACGCGACCATACAGGACCGGGACGCGCAGCACGGTGGCGTCCGAGGTCTCCGCCCATACGGCCAGTTCGCCGTCGCGCTTGCTGCGCCCGTAGAGGTTCAGCGGGTTGGTCGGCGCATCGGTCGGGTAGGGCGGCGTGACGCCGTCGAAGACATAATCGGTCGAGATGAACACGAGCCAGGCGCCGTTGGCCGCCGACCACTTCGCCAGGCGCGACGTGGTCTCGACGTTGAGCCGCATGGCGGCGTCGGGTTCGGTTTCGCACGCATCAGGGCGTCGCTCGGCCGCACAGTGGATGATGATTCGCGGCTGCCGGGCATCCAGGTATTCCCTGACCACCCTGGCGTCGCACAGGTCGAGCGGTTCCAGCGCGCCGTGCGCGCGGCGAAAAGCAGTCCCGGACACCTGCCACGCCGGAACCTGCGCGCAGACGCCATATACGGCGCGCCCGAGCAATCCCGAAGCGCCAGTTATGAGAATGGACGACATGCTCTTCCCGTGGTTGAGCTCAACTTACCCGCCGCGTGCGGTTTCGTCAATGACGTCTGTGAAAAAAGTAATGGGTCCGTGACGGGGTGGCCAAGCTCCGGCCGCGTAAGCAGGAGTAGGTCGGGCATTCCTGCCCGACCGGGTCGGCCAGGAATGGCCGACCTACGTTTGAAGCCGTCAGCCACCCCGGCGCTTACCCATTACCAAAAAATGAGCGCCACGATTGCGGCGCTCATTTTTTCCGGGAAGGCGCGGACGTTTTCGCCGGCGCATCGACCGCCGTGCTGCGCAACCGGGGCGCATGCCGGAAGACCAGGTCGCCAACCGAGCACCGGAGACTCTTGGCGACCACCGGGCACTTGGCCTTCAGCAGGAAGAACAGGCCGGGGTGGGGCTCATCGTACAGCGTTTCGAAATGCCCGTGCCCCTTGGCGATGACCGCGTCAGCCGCCTGGTAGGCGGCGCGGAACTCAGGTGATACGCGGGCCCAGTCAATGCCGATGCTGGCAGCCCCGGTCTCGATCACGGTGCAGGTCAGTTCCGCAGCACGTGCGTCCTCCAGGGTGGCGTCGTTGATGATCGGGCCGGACTTGACCGCCACGATGACCGAGACCCCGAGGCGCTGGATGCGGTCCACGGCCAGGGCGTCAAAAATGATTTCGCCGGCGTTGTCCGCCACATACAGCACGCGGGCGCCGCGCTTCAGCAGCGTGCGGAACGCCGGCGTGTCATTGATGGCGAACGGGGTATGCAGCAGCTGCTTCATGTTCTTCCGGACATCCATTTGGTGTCCGATGCCGGCGTCGATGACGTTTCCGGCCGCGGCCACCAGGAGCGCCTTGGCCAGCGGATCATGCGATTGCGTCACGCGCTCGCGCACGTCAACCATGATTTTGCTCGCTTGCGTGTTGGACGCCTGTTTCATGTCGGCATACGGATCAGCCACACCCGTGGTGCGCGCGACCATGGCATACACCGGCTCGGAAAAGCGCGCCGGCGTCAGCGACAGGTCGGCCTGCGCCATATAGGACATGGCCTCGCGCAGCACCGCCACCATCTGCGCCTCATCGGCGCCGGCGCTCTTGGCGGTGTTGATCGCCTGCCGCAGCAGACAGGGAAAGCATTCGGGTACTACACGCATGACGGCCGGTACTATAACGGCTGCCCCCGGCCGTTGAAACCCTGAAAGTAATACCCCCAATGGCAAAAGCATGTAAGGCGGGCACCAGCCCGCAACCCAATGAACGCACAAGTCAAGGACACCGAGAGCACAGAGCAGAACAGAGACCACAGAGGAATTTCCGACTACGGCCGGCGCGCCGGCCGTCACCGCATGGACTTCTCGCGGTGTAAAAATTGTTCCGGCTGTTCTTTTTGGTTGCGACCCGCCCCATGCCGGCAGTCGCCTAGCAGCTTGTCGGACTTAGCCTCAGCTCTTCACAAACTTTGTGCCGACCAAGCTGCTAGTTTGGGGAAGCCCGCTGACGGGC
>JBAWXQ010000248.1:0-4096 GCA_037144015.1 bacterium | reverse complement strand
GTGTGGGGATATCATCCGCTGATCGTGTCGCTGGCGAACACGAAGGAAGTGCTGTATCTGGTGAATCGGCCCGGCAACGTGCCGAGTCATGCGGACAGCGCGATCTGGATCGATCGCGCCATCGCGCTGGTCAAACCCCATGCAGGGCGTGTGACGGTACGAGGCGACACGGACTTCTCGCTGACGGCGAATTTTGACCGGTGGAGCAAAACGGTGGACTTCGTGTTTGGGATGGACGCCTGCAAGGGCTTGGTTCAGCGGGCGGATGTATTGCCAGAAAGCGCCTGGAATCCTTTGAAACGCGCGCCCAAGTATACGGTCAAGACCGAACCACGCGAGCGGCCGGAGAACATCAAGGAACCAATCGTGGTGGAGCGCGAATACAAGAATGTGAAACTTGTCAGCGAACAGGTGGCGAAGATGCGGTACCAGCCGACGAAGTGCGACCAGACCTACGACCTGGTGATCGTGCGCAAGAATTTGAGTGTGGAGAAGGGCGAAGCAGTGCTGTTCGATGAGATCCGGTATTTCTTTTACATTACAACGCGGACCGACTTGACGCCGGCGGAAGTTGTGGAACTGGCGAACGGCCGCTGCAACCAGGAAAACGTGATCGAGCAATTGAAGAACGGCGTGAACGCCATGCGCGTGCCGGTGAACGACCTGTTGAGCAACTGGGCTTATATGGTCATCGCCGCACTGGCATGGAATTTGAAGGCGTGGTTCGCCCTGACAATGCCGGACCCGGAGAAGAGCCATGTCGTGCTGAAGATGGAGTTCCGACGTTTTCTGAACACGTTCGTCCGGTTGCCTTGCCAGATCATTCGTCAGGGACGCCGGATTGTCTATCGCTTGCTGGGTTACAATGCGTGGTTGTCGGACTTCCTGCGGACGTGGGAGGCGATCCGACGACTCGCACCAGCGTAGGTTGGAGAGAGAACAAAAAAAGTGGTGGAAAGACAACGACGACGGGCGGCGCGTGCCGCAAAATGGGTACCGCGCACCCGCAGAAGGACTGGCAGCTGTGCAAACGAGTGTGCGAATCGAAAAATCAATCGCCGTGGCCATCGCGAAGCGACGGGCGAACGGTTTGTGGCTCGCCTCGGGCGTCAGATGGGACTGTGGCGACCGCGCGCTTCAACACTCGCTTGTTTTAGGCCTAGCAGCCTGTCGGATTTTGTTTTTACGGAGGCACAAATCGTCTGCCGACCAGGCTGCTAGTTGAGCAACCCGCTGGCAGCGGGTTGCGAAAACTCAATTACAGGCAGAGAATTTGTTCCGGTTACTCTTTTGGTAGCGTATGACACTGTTGTCCAGCGCTTGGCGGTTGCGTCCCCCTAACTAGCAGCTTGGTCGGCGCAAACTTTGTGAAGGTACAGCGCTAAATCCGACAAGCTGCTAGTGCGTCTGCCACACCTTCCACTGGATGTCCTCGTAGACGAGGCGGAATTCCCAGGCCTCCGTGATTCGAAAGCCGGAGCGGCTGGCGCGGTCGACTTTCACGGGGACGCGTGCGGTGCGGCCGATCAGCTCCGGCTCGCAGGCGATCTGCCAGTTCAGCGGCTTCTCGGGCAGGACCGGCTGGGACTGGCTGGCGATGAGCAGGGGCGCGTTGGTGCCGCGGCGGCTGGCCTCGAGGAGCGCCTCGAGGATGATGCCAATGGCGCGGCGCGGGTTGTCGCCGGCAGCCGCCAGCTGCTCCTCGCCGCGGCTGGCTTTGTCCCTGATTTTCTTGTTGGCGGCATCCGCGCGGAGCAGGTCTTTCACGCGCTGCACGTCGCCCGTGTAGGTTGACTCGGAATGGCGTGTCAGGGCCCGGTCGAGCAGCTGGTGCGCGGTGGCATAGTCCGTGGCGCGCTCCGCCTCGGCGGCTACGCGGGCAAAGTCGCCCCGCTCTTCGCTGCGGCGCTGCAGGATCTGGCTGGCGGCGGCCTGGTCATACCAGCGGCCGTCCAGGAGCACCCGGCCGCGCTCCGCCATGCCCGCGGCAAAGGCAAGGTTTCGCAGGCAGTTCAGCACGTCCACATAGGCCAGCTGCGTGAACGGCGTGAAGCGGGTGCCAAACCCCTGGCAGAAGGGGCAGCGCCCCTTGATCCGCTTGGCCCCCTTGCAGATCTTGCACGTGCCGCTGCCGGCGCAGATGGCGCAGGGTTGCTGGGCCGCATCATCCAGGCTGCGCGCCGTGGCTGCTCGCGGGTCGGCGATCCGGGTGATTCCGCCGGCGCCCCCCGTGGCCCGCGTTCCGGACCCGACCGTACCCGGGCCGGCCAGGCCAACGCCGACGCCGAAGGTGGCGCCGCCGCTGACCATGCCGGCCACCTTGCCCTTGCCGCCGCAGGCGCGGCATTTTCCCGTGCCGCCGCAATCCGGGCAGGGCACCTGCGCGATGCTGCTGCCGGCGCAGTTGGTGCACGTGACGAGGTTGGCTTCCTTTTCCAGCAGGAACTGAAACCGGCTGTTGGGGAAGTTGGTGCGCAGGTGCTCCGCAAAGCGCTCAAAAGAGGCAATGCGCTGGTTCATCATCCAGTAGAGGCCGGTGGCGGCCGTGATGGCCTCGCGGACCTCCTGGTTGGTTGTGGCGGCATAGCACCTGGACAGCGCGTCGATGTTTCCCTGCGGCCCGGACTGCATGAGGGTCTTGCAGACGGTCTGGATGTTTTCAAAGGTGGCGGCGGCGCCGCTCTGGGCCGGCTTGTCCGTGATGGCGCACCGGCCGGCCAGCGGCGCAAGCAGGAGCAGTATGATCGGCAGTGCGCGCATGAGCTTCTCCGGGCGGCCTGACCGCCGCCCCCTGTGGATTTCACGGCGGGCAGAATCTACCGGCGCCAGTTCAGGAACACGGTGACCGGTGCGCCTTCATTTGCCAGCCCGGCGGAGAACCAGTGCCGGTTTTCCGGGAGCAGGTTGACCAGGCCCAGCTGCATGCCGTGATCCGCCTGCGCCGCCATGTTGAACAGGCCGAGCTGCAGTCCGGTCAGCCGGCCGGCATAGTTCAGGAACCCGAGCTGGAAGCCGCTGAAGATGTCCGCCGTGTAGTTGATGCCGCCGGCCTGCCAGCCGAAGAAGTCCGAGGACGTGATGTTGAGCAGCCCCAGCTGCGTGCCGGTGTAGCGCTCGCTGTAGTTGATGCCGCCGAGGCTCAGGCCGCTGCTGTCGCCGTAGCTGCCGTTGATCACGCCAAGGGCCACGGCCCGCTGCGGGTTCATCCCCCAGAGGTTGAGCGAGAAGCCGGTGATCGTGTCGGTCATCGGCCGGAGGGCGGCGCCCGGAAGCAGGCTGGCCTGAAACGACGCATCCGCCGCCCGGCCGCCAACCACCAGACCGGCAACAACAACGAGGCTTGCGAGGATCTTGCTCATGGGCGTTCTCCCTCCACGTGATGATCGTCATGGAACTGCGCGATCCACCGACCGCGTAAATTGTACCGCATCGGGCGCCGGCGGCAAACACCGATTCCGCGCCCGTGCTGGCCTTCGCGCCGCGCAGCCGGTACACTCCCGGGCATGAAACGCATCGTTTGCCTGCTGCCGGCGCTGCTGCTGCTGGCCGGGTGCGCCGCGCCGCCGCGCGGCGCGATCTACCAGGTTTCGACCATTGACGCGCTCCTCGCCGGAGTTTATGACGGCGAGGTCCGCTTTGCGGACGTGATGGCGCATGGCGACTTCGGCATTGGCACGTTCGACGCCCTCGGTGGCGAGATGGTCGCCGTGGACGGCCAGTTTTTCGACGTGCGACACGACGGGCGCGTCCAGCCGGTCGATCCCGCGCGCCGCACGCCGTTTGCGGCCGTGTCCTTCTTTGCCGCCGGGCGCTCCCTGCCCGCGCTGACCGCCACCAACCTGGCGCAACTGACCGGGCTGCTCGAGGCCGCGGTTGCCGCCACCAACCGCCCCTGCGCCGTGCGCATCGACGGCACCTTCCGGTACGTGCGCACGCGCAGCATCCCGCCACAGCAGCCGCCGTATCCGCCGCTGACCGAGGTGGCCCGGGCGCAGGCGGTGTTCGAATTCCGTGACGTGCGCGGCACGCTCGTCGGCTTCCGCTGCCCGGCCTGGATGAAGGGGGTCAACGTGCCCGGCTACCACCTGCACTTCCT
>JBAWXQ010000247.1:0-4148 GCA_037144015.1 bacterium | reverse complement strand
GTTGCAACAGAAACAAAATGAAACTGGCGGAAAGCCGGTTTCTGGAGAGAGGAAGGATCATATGTTTGGGTGGTTGTTGAAGCGTAAGACGCCGAAGCGCGAGATTCTCGTCAATGCCGAAAAGCTGGAGATCCGCGTGGCTGTGGTGGAAAATGCCAAGCTTGAAGAGTTCCAGGTGGAGCACCCCACCGAGGAGCGCCTTGTGGGCAGCATCTTCAAGGGGCGCATCCAGAACCTGGAGCACGACCTGCAGGCCGCGTTCGTGGACATCGGCCTGAAGAAAAACGCCTTCCTGCACTACTGGGACATGCTGCCCGATGACGAGGGCCGGCTGGACGAGGACGACGAGCCCGGCCATGCCCCGCGCCGGCGCCGCGTCTCAAACGAAGAGATTACGCGCCGCTTCCCGCCCGGGTCGGAAATCGTGGTGCAGGTCACCAAGGGCCCCATCGGGTCCAAGGGGCCGCGCGTCAGCGCCAATCTCAGCGTGCCCGGCCGCTACCTGGTGATGATGCCCGGCTGCCGCCTGCGCGGCGTGTCGCGCAAGATCGGCGACGGCAAGGAGCGCGTCCGGCTGAAGAGCATTCTTGACCGCCTGCCGCTGCCGGAGGACATCGGCCTGATCGTCCGCACCGTCGGCTCCGGCGCCAGCAAGACCGCCTTTGTGCGCGACCTGCGCAACCTGCTCGACATCTGGAAGGAGCTCCAGACCAACATCCGCGAGAAGGCCGCGCCCTGCGTGGCCTACCAGGAGCCCGACCTGGTCGAGCGCATCGTGCGCGACTGGCTCACGGAGGAGATCGACCGCGTCGTGATCGACGACAAGGACGCCTATGAGCGCATCCGCAGCGTGGCCGCCCGCATCTCGCGCCGCGCCCGCAACACGATCACCCACTACGAGGGGCACCTGCCGATCTTTGATCACCACGGCATCGAGCGCCAGATCGAGGAGGCCTTCCGCCGCAAGGTGATGCTCAAGTCCGGCGGCCACCTGGTGATCGACGAGACCGAGGCGATGATCGCCATCGACGTCAATACCGGCCGCCACCGCGGCAAGAACACGCAGGAGGAGGCCATCCTGGAGGTCAACCTCGAAGCCGTGGAGGAAGTGGCGCGCCAGCTCCGGCTGCGCAACATCGGCGGCCTGGTGGTGCTCGACCTGATCGACATGAAGTCGCGCAAGTACCAGGCATCCGTGTACAAGACCATGAAGACCGCCCTCAAGCGCGACCGCGCCCGCACCAACGTGCTCCCCATCTCCGAGCTCGGGCTGATGGAGATGACGCGCCAGCGCCAGGAGGAGAGCATCCAGTCGCAGATGCACATCGATTGCCCCTACTGCCGCGGCCACGGTCTGATCAAGTCGCCGCTGGCCATCAGCGTCGACATCCAGCGCCAGACCGCCGCCATCATGCGCAAGTGCCGGCTCGACGGCCGCGAGATCGACCTGCAGGTGCACATTGCCCCCGTGGTGCTCGAGCGCCTGCGCACCGAGGACGAGCAGATGCTGATCGACCTGCAGGGCCAGTACACCGGCAAGCTGAGCTTCAAGTCCGAGCCGCAGCGCCACCCCGAGGCGTTCTCGGTCACGGACGCCACCGGCAAGGTGCTCTACTCCGTGGGGGAGCACAAGACGCTGTGACGGAAGGGTTTCCTTTTTCCGGCGCTTCTGCTACAACATGGGGACTTGCTGCGGCAGGACATGCGTTCGGGCTGGACGAGAGGGAATAGTCTCATGAGCAACTGCATACCCCGGCTTACAGCTGTTGTCGCCGCATGGCTTCTGGCCGGCGTGGCCGCTCAGGCCCAGACGGGCGAGGTTTCGCTGGCTGCCGGTCCGGACATCTCGGCCGACCACATGGAGACCGATTCCAACGGCTGGTTCCGCGCCGCCGGAAAGGTCTTCATCCGGTATGCGGACCACGATTTGCGCGCCGATCGCGTGGACCTCAACCGGGAGACCGGACAGGTCCACGCGCGCGGTCACATCGAAATGTTCCAGAAAGAGCAGGGGCGCTGGACCGGCGACGCCCTCGACTACAACTACATCACCCGGGAGGGAATGACCGGTGTGAGCGAGGTCCGGGTCAACAATTTCACCGTCCTGGCCGACGAGACGCACGTGCAATCCAACGGCATGAAGCGGATGATCAATGCCAGCCTCACCACGTGCGCCAACGCCGGCCCCGCCGACTGGCACTATTGGATCGAGGCCGGCGAGATTGATTTCCGGGAGCATGACCGCATCACACTCCACGACGCCGTGGTGTACTACATGGACTTCCCGCTGCTCTACCTGCCGTATGCCACGCGCGACCTCAATCAGCCCTTTGGCCCGCGTCTCTACCCCGGCTTCCGCTCCGATTGGGGCCCGTTCCTGCTCTCCACCTACACCTACCCGGCGTATGACCCGCCCGGGCCGAAATCCTATGTTGGCAATGTGCTGCTCGACTACCGCGGCTCGCGCGGCCTTGCCTACGGCCACGAGCTCGACTGGATCCTGGGCGATCCCGGCAAGGGGCGCTTCGGTTTCTATCTCACGAAGGATTCGGACCCGAACAATCCGGACGCTCCCACGGTCATGCCCATCGATGCGAACCGCTACCGCCTCTACCTGCAGCACGAGGCCAACCCCACGCCCGTGGACCAGGTGCTCATCCAGGGGGATGTTCTCAGCGACTCGCGCATGATGGAGGACTTCTTTCCCGCCAGCTTCCGCGAGCAGAGCCAGCCCGACAGCTTCTTCGCCTATACGCACCGCGGCCTCACCTATGCCGCCGGCTTTGGCGCCAACGCGCCGCTGAACGAAGGGTTCACCGGCGTGGCGCATGTGCCCGAGGGGTGGCTGCGGGTCATGCCCCAGGAGCTGTTCGAGGAGGAATCCGGCCTCTACTACGAAAGCGATTCCAGCGCCGGGTACCTCGCGCAGCAGTGGGCCAGCGACGGCACCACCACCAACGCGTTTGCGCCCGACACGGTCCGCATCCACTCCAAGCAGAAGCTGACGTATCCGTTCGTGGCGCTCGACGAGATCAACGTCGTGCCGCGCGCCATCTACGACTACACGTTTTATTCGCACCTGACCGACGGGACCGGCACGCCGAATTCCCGGACCAACGATGTCCGCAGCCAGTTCGAGATCGGCGCGGAGGCGTCGATGAAGTGGTTCGGCACCTACGGCAGCTACCGCCACGTGTTTGAGCCGTACCTCGACTACGCCATCGTCACTACGCCCCTCAATGTGAAGCCCGGCGAGAATTACTTCTTCGACCGCGTGGACGGCCCGCGCGAATGGAGCGACCAGTTCGGGCTGGATGGCAACTACGCGGCGCGGCAATGGCACGGCGTCCGCCCCGGCATGCGCAACTCGGTCCAGGAGAAGGAGGCCGACGGCACCGTCCGCACGGTCTTCGACTGGGATGTGTTTGTGGCCTACCGCATCGGCGGGCAGGGGAAGACCAACGACGGGCTGTGCATGGCGGGCTGGGACCTGGTCTACCGCCCGGACAGCGACGTCAAGTTTCGCACCCAGGCGCTCAACGACCCCCAGGGCGGCCGCCTCGATATGTCCGACACCAGCCTGACGTTGGGCGAAAACCGCGGCACATCCCTCGAGATCGGATACTTCACCAGCGATCCGCTCGATCCATCCCTGCTCAACCGGCTCGCCGATCCGCAGCTCGCTGGCATCAACCGCCGGCGCTCCGTCCGGCTGGCGCGGGTCTCGGTCACGCATTGCTTCGACGAGGAGTGGCGCGGCAACCTCTTCCTGCGCTACGATATGGACGGCCGGGAGTTGGATGAAATCGGCGGCTACATGCAGTACGAGCTGGACTGCCTGGCCTTCCGCATGACCTCCGGCTACCGGCCATCCATCACCCGCGACGACGGCTCGACCCGCGCCGTCGACTACCGCGTCGCCTTCCAGGTCTGGGTCAAGGCCTTCCAGGCCGACTACATCGAAAAGATGCGCGGCTGGTAGCGCCTAGCAGCTTGTCGGATTTAGCGCCGTACCTTCACAAGTTTTGTGCCGACCAAGCTGCTAGTTTGGGGGACGCAACCGCCAAGCGCCGGAAAACAGTGTAATACGCAACCCAAAGAGCATCCGGAACAATCTTTCTGTCTGTAATTGAGTTTTCGCAACCCGC
>JBAWXQ010000246.1:0-4203 GCA_037144015.1 bacterium | reverse complement strand
CGTGAAGATCGCCGAGAATCTCGACGGCCTTGATGTTGATGGGGTCGGCTTCGCGCGTGCGGTGCTGCGTGTAGCCGGCGACGAACGCGAATTCCTGAATGTGCTTGTGAAGTTCGGCGAGGGGGAACTCGGTCTTGCGGTAGTTGCGGGCTTCGTCGAAGAGTGGCAGATCGAGTTGGTCGTCGGGTTCGAGATCGTAGAGGGCAATGCGGTCAAAATCGGAGAGGATGACATAGCGCGGCAGGTCGTGGGTGCGTTGTTCCCGGGCGAGGTCTTGAATGTAACTGAACGCCTGTGACTCGGCCTTGTCTAGGCTCTTGCCCCGACTCTTGTGTTCGGCCAGCAGCACCTTGCGCCAGAACAGGTCGATATATCCATACTGGCCGCTGATCTTCTTGACTGGCTCCTCGAAGGTAGCTAACAGGCGCCGCCGCACGCCGAAGACCGTAAAGAATTCATCCCAGAATGTCTTGGCTTCGGCTTCCTCGCGATGTTCCTCCGCCCATTCGCGGGAGAAGCGGATGGCGTTCTGGCGGATTTCGTTCCAACTGATTGGCATGTGCGGGTCCTGGGATCCCTGGTCAGGATATGATGTCGATCACACGGTTTGGTTGGACGATACTCCGAAAGCGGGTTGAGAGCAAGAATGGGAGAAATGGTAATGGTTTGGCGACAGGGGGCGGCAGCTTCGTGCGAGGGTAAGCGGATGCGTCTGGGTCGACGTTTCGCGGCGCGATGGACGCCATGGCGGAATTCTGCCATCATAGCCGCCCATGGACGCGCCGCGGGCGCCCATGACCCATGACTCCCGGGTTCTTCCTGCTTCGGAAAAGGCAACGACGATGCAACCGATGACACTCTCCCACTGGTCGCTGCTGCTGGGCGCGATCCTGCTGATCCAGGGCCTCTTCCTGTTGGCGGCGCGGCCGCAGGCCGCCGGGATGGCCAGGGGGTTTGCGCGGCACGTGTGGGCCGGGCGCGTGCTGGCTGCGCTGGCCTGGATCTGGGCCGGGTGGGCGCTCTACGTCATGCCGCTGGAGCTGCTGAAGCCGTTCCGGCAGTGGATTCCGCTGCTGGTGCTGGTGGCCATCCCGCTCTCCTGGTCCTGGATGGCGGACCTGCTGAGCTGCCGCGCCGTGGGCGGGCTGCTGGTGCTCTTCCCCTGCCCGCTGCTGCTGGCCGTGCGCGAGGAACCCTCGCCGCTGCGGCTGGCGCTGGTGATCTTCACCTACGCAGCCATCCTCGCCGGCATGTGGCTGATCCTCTACCCGTACTACCTGCGCCGCTGGCTCGAGTGGCTGATCGCGCGGCCGGTGCGCATGCAGCTCGCCGGCGCCGCCGGCGCCGCGCTCGGCGCGTTCTTCGTGGCGCTGGGCATGCTGGTCTTCCGCTAGCAGCCTGGTCGGACTTAGGTTTGTGAAAGCACAAACTTTCTGCCGACCCGGCTGCTAGTTGAGCCACCCGCTGTGAGCGGGTGGCGAAAACTCAATTACAGACAGAAAAATTGTTCCGGTTGCTCTTTGTTGCGTATTTCACCCTTGTCCAGTGCTTGGCGGTTGCGTCCCCCAAACTAGCAGCTTTGTCGGCACAAAGTTTGTGAAGGTACAGCGCTAAATCCGACAAGCTGCTAGCACGCGGCAGGCTTTTGCCAATCGCCGGGCCGTGCCCGGGCTAAACTCCGCCGGGTTGGGGGTCAGGGCGTTGGCGCTGCCGCACCCGAGGCCAAAGCGCACGGCATCGGGCATGGCGTCGCCGTGCAGCAGCGCATGCACCACGCCGGCATTGACGCAATCGCCGCTGCCGATCGGGTTGGATACGTTGCCGATGGCCGGTGGCGACACCTGCCACACCTCGCCGGTGCGGCTGACCAGCATGGCCGGCGCCGCGCCGTGCGTGACCAGCGCCCACTGCGCACCGGCCGCCACCAGCCGCCGGGCCCCGGCCACAATTTGCGTCCGGCTGCGGCAGGCGACGGCAAACGTCTGCTCCAGTTCGCGCACGTTCATCTTGGCCAGCAGCGGCTCGCCCCGCAGCGCCCGCAGCAGCGGCGGGCCATGGGAATCAATCACCAGCGGCACGTGCCGCCGCCGCGCCTCTGCGGACAAGCGCGCCCAGAAGTCTTCCGGCACGCCGCACGGCAGCGTGCCGCAGATCACGGCGGCGCCGGCCCCGCGCAGCAGCGCGCGGCTGCGGGCCTCAAAGCGCCCGAGGAGGACTGGCGTGGGGGGGCGCGCCTCTTCCACCAGCTCCGTGGCGGTGCCGCTGGCACGATCCAGGATGGTCGTGCAGATCCGCGTCGGCCAGGTCGTGCGGGTGAAGGCGCACGTCACGCCATGCGCCGCCAGGTGTGCGGCGATGTCGCGTCCGGTGCCGCCGCCGTTAAGCCCGGTCACCACACAGGCCCGCCGCAGCCGCGCCAGCGCCAGGCCGGTATTCACCGCCTTGCCGCCGACCGAAACCTCGACGCGGCAGGCGCGGTTCACCTCGCCAGCCTGAAACCGGGCAAAGCTCATGGTGCGCTGCACGGCAGGCGTCAGACCGAGGCAGATGACAGCCCCGGACTTGGCCGCTGTCCTTCTCGATTTGTCGTGCATCCGGGTGACCCCCAAATCAAGGCCGGCAATCGCCCATCCCCTGAAGAATCAAGTCTGCGCAGCGCCCCACCACGCCGCGGCGGCGCTGCACGGCATCGGCCGCACGGCGGCCCAGCGCTTCGCGGCGGGCCGGATCGGCCAGCAGCCCGGCGATTTCGCGCTCGAGCCCGGCCGCATCCGGCACCTGGACAATGGCCTGCGCCGCCAGGAGGTCCGCCATCACCGGCCGGAAGTTCTGGGTAAACGGCCCCACCAGCGTGGCCCGACCGCACAGGCACGGTTCGATCATGTTCTGGGCGCCATGCGAGGTGAGGCTCTTGCCGATGAAGACCAACGCCGCATGCGCGTAAAACCCCATCATCTCGCCGGTGGTGTTCACCAGCAGCACGGCGCTGGCTCCGCAGGCGGCAGGCGCCGCGCCGGCATCCAGCAGGCTCTTGCGGATGCAGGTGAACCCGGCTTTGCCGATCGCGGCGGCCACGGCATCGCCGCGCTCAAAGTGACGGGGCACGAGCACCAGCCGCAGCTCCGGAAACTGTGGCTGGAGCCGCCGGTAGATGTCGAGCAGGATCTCCTCCTCGCCGGGCCAGGTGGATCCGCCCAGCAGAATGGTGCGCCCGGCGCCCATATCCAGCCGGCCCAGCAGGGCCGCGGCCATCTGCTCTTTGGCCGGATCGCGGCGGGCCACGTCGAACTTCACGCTCCCTGTGACCACGACCTGCGCCGCAGCCGCACCGGCGTCCAGCAGGCGCTGCCGATCCAGATCCGACTGCGCCAGGAGCCGTGTAAACTGCCGCAGCACCGGCGCAAACCAGTACCGCAGCAGGCGATAGCGCGGGGCGGAGCGGTCGGAGATCCGCCCATTGACCAGGAACACGGGGATGCGGCGCCGGCTGCAGGCGCGGATCAGGTTGGGCCAGATCTCGGACTCCGTGAGGATGAAGGCGCGCGGCTGGATGGCGTCGAGGGCGCGCCGCACGCAGACCGGAAAGTCCAGCGGGTTGTAGATCAGCAAATCCTCGGCGCGGATGCGCTTCTCGGCCTCGCGCCACCCCGTGGAGCTGGTGGTGCTGAGGACAAAGCGGGTGCCGGGGCGCTTCGCGCGCAGGGCATGCATCACCTGCCACGCGACATACACTTCGCCCACGCTGACCGCATGAATCCAGATGGGTCGGTCATCCGGCTTCAGCCCCGCGCCCGCCATCCGTTCCCGCGTCAGGGCACCATAGCGGCCGAACCGCTGCCGGAAATGGCGGCCATAGCCCCCCCGGCGCGTCATGCGCAGCAGGAACCCCGGCGCCATCAGCAAGTAGCCGACGACAAACAAAACATTATAGACAATCCAGCGCATAGGCAAAAGGAATGTCCCGAGAGTAGCGGATTCGGCAGTGCCTGTCACGACCCGCGCGGAGCGCGGAACTCGGTCAACGCGAAACTCCCGAACAGACGCCATGACGCCTCAACCAAGAGTTCGCACCCAAACCGGCATCCCCCGGCACACATGTAGAAGCTGTAACACGCGCTTTTTTGCCATCCATTTTCTCACTTATCCGGATATGTGAGAAAAGTTAATATATCCAACAAACCTAGCTATATTTAAAAATTTTAA
>JBAWXQ010000245.1:0-4208 GCA_037144015.1 bacterium | reverse complement strand
ACTAGCAGCTTGGTCGGCACAAAGTTTGTGAAGATCTGAGGCTAAGTCCGACAAGCTGCTAGCGCTCCAGCCGGATGTGCAGCCGCTGATAGGTCGGGATGTCGAGGTCCTCGCCCTTGATCACGGTCTTTTCCACGTTGGTAAACTTGCCGCGGCCAACCTGCAGTATGCCCTCCCGCTGTCCGTCCCTGCCGAGCAGGTCGGAGGCATACTCGCCGCCCGCGGACACGCCTGCGCGCTGCCCGGATGGCACCCACTGTTCAAAGGCCAGGGCCACCAGCTCAACCTGGCCGTCGAAGCACGGATTCAGCACCACGCCCATCTCGATATGAACATCCTTGCGGCAGGTGGCGTGGATGCGGTCCATGATGACGCCGATCTCGGCCAGCCGGAGGTCGGCACCGGCCAGGATGCCAAGCGCCAGCGCGCGCGCGCCGGCCAGGGCCTCGCCGCGTCGCAGCAGCGGCGTGCGCCCCAGCGCCTTCACCACAGCCTCGGCCCGTCCCTCGCCGCAGGCCGACGCCACACCGAAACGGGCGGCGCCTGCGCTGACCAGCATGTTCTGCAGGCGGGCCGGATCAAACCCGATGTAGCCCGGTGTCAGCAGCAGGCGCCACAGGAGGCAAAGACCGCTGCCCAGGATGGCGTCCGCCTGCCGGGTGGCTTCGGCCAGAGGAACCTGTTCCAGGCCGGCGTGGAGATCATCCAGCGGCGCCAGCACAAGCGTGTCGGCCACCTGCTCAACAAACGGACGGTCGCGGTCGGCGGTCTGCCGCCGGTCGGCGCCTTCGAAGGCAAAGGGAAGGGTCGCAAAGCAGAGCGTGACTTTCCCTTCCGCGCGCAGCGCCTTGAGGATCACCGGGGTGGCGCCGCCGCCCGTGCCGCCGCCGAGGCAGGTGACCAGCACCACCACGCGCGCATCCTTGAGCTGGGCGAGGATGACGGGCAGGTCGTCCTGCGCCGCGAGCCGGCCGTTCGAATGCACCCCGCCGGCCCCCTGACGGTTCAGGCGGGAGGCGCCGATCAGGTGGCAGCGCATCCCGGACACGCCGCGGATGGCCACCTCGTCGGCGTCAAAGCCGATGGCCTCCAACCCTTCTCCGTGCGCAAGGCGCGCGGCTGCTGCCAGGCGGCAGCCGCCGCCGCCAATCCCGACCAGCATCAAACCTGTGGCATCCGTGCTCATCGCCCAAAACCTTTTGCGAGTTTGCTGACCCATACGCCGACCGAGCCCAGCGGATTGTCCTCGTCGCGCATCTGCGCGCTCCGGATCATCAGCCCCGAGGCGGTGGCCAGCGCCGCCGGCCGGATGCGGTCATCCCGGAGCCCCTCGATGTATTGCGGCAGCGGCTCCCCGACCAACGAGCGCATGCCGAACACGCGCTCAGCCAGCTCGTCCAGCTTGGCCGCGTAGGCGCCGCCGCCGGTAAACACCACGCCGGCGCCGGCATGGCGCAGCTCCGGCCCCACCTGGTCGCGAACCAGGCCCAGCGTCTCGCGCAGGCGCGCCTCCATGACCGTATGCAGCGCCTTGACGCTGATGGAGTGCGCCGTGGCGACCACCATGCTGGCCGGCAGCTCGATGCGGCGGCCGCTGCGCTGGGGGTCGATGATCGCGCACCCCTCGTTGAGCTTGAGCTCCTCGGCCTGGTTCACCGGAATGCTGAAAGCCTGGGCGATGTCGTTCGTCACGTGATCGCCGCCCACGCCAAACGAACCTGCCGCCACCACGACGTTGCGCAGGAACACGACATAGTTGGTGGTGCCGCCGCCCAGGTCGATCAGCGCCACACCCTGGTTGCGCTGCTCGGGCGTCAGCACGGCCGTGGCGGCAGCCAGCGCGCTGAAGACCACATCGCGCGTGTCGAGCGACCGCCCTTTGAGCAGGGTCAGGGCATCGTCAATGCGGTCGCGCATCCCGTGAATAAAGAGCGTCCCCAGCCGCAGCTGCTTCCCGCGCATCCCCTCGGGGTTGGCGATGCCGTCGAGATCGTCCAGCTTGTAGAACTGGGGGAGCGCGTGCAGGACCATGCGGTCCGCCTCAGGTCTGTTTTCGCGCGCCAGCTCGCGGATCTCATCCATGTCGTCGCGCGTGACCTTGCCGTCCGAGGCGCGCACGGGCAAGCGCCCTTCGCCGGGCGTGGTGACAATGTGCGCGCCGGAGACCGCCAGCAGCACCTCGCCCACGCTGACATCGGCGGAGTCCTCGGCCTGGCCCAGCGCGGTGTGGATGCCCGCGGCTGCCTGCTTGAGCTCGATGATGACCCCCTTGCGGACGCCGACCGTGCGGGCCATGCCCTTGCCGATCACGCGGATGCGATTGCCCTCCATGGCCTCGCCAATCAGGGCCACGGTGTTGGTTGTGCCGATCTCCAGCACGGCTACGATTGACCTGGCCATGGCTTCCCATCCTCAGTACGGCGTAAAGATCCGGCTGTCGTCCGGCACGGTGGCGTCCCACAGCTGGCGCTGCGGCGCCATGGCCATGGCCTGAAGCAGCCGCTTCAGGCGCCTGCCGAGTGCATCGCGCGAGTCGCCGCCAGTGGGCGCATCCATCCCTTTCCACCACAGCTTGACCTGACGCTGGTCACGCAGCGTCAGGTGCAGGTAGTCCGGGCGCGAAATGTCCACCGTGCTCACGGGCAGGGCCAATTCGGGGCGCATCATGGCCGACAGCAGGCGCACGGCCGCCAGCCCCATGCCATCTAAACGCGTGCCGGGCTGCACCTGGATCCCGTCCATCCCGACGATCACCGGCAGGTGCTCCACCCCCACGTTGCGCGGAAAGATCACGCCGGCGCCGTCGATCACCTGGTCGTTGCGGCCGATGCGCCCGACCGGCTCGCGCTCCACGATGCGCACGTCCATGCGGGAGGGGAGCCGCCGCGTGATCGTGACGCTGCTGATGCCCGGCGCCAGCCGCAGGAGCTCCTCGCGAACCTCCTCGATGTCCGGGCCAAAGAGGTACCCCGGCCGGCCGCCGTTGCGCCCCGACTGATTGCGCAGGAGCACCTCGCGCACCAGGCCGTCGGTGATGGTCGCGCCGCTGGAGATGGAAAGATCGCGCAGCAGGAACTGGGAGTTGTGGCGAAAATGAAAATAGTTGAACAGGCCGCACGCCAGCAGCAGCAGCACAGCACCGCCGCCCGCCGCGATCCAGTGAATCTGCCCGTCGGACTTCCGGCTGCGCGGCACATTGGCGTGCAGCCACTCGACATCGCCGGCCTTGCGTTTCTTGCGCCGGAACAGGTTCAGGATGATCTGCCGTAACACCATTTTTAGCGTGCCCCGCGCGCATCATAGCACGCCAGCGACAAAATGCGGTCGCACAGCCGCGGAAATGTGTTGCCGGCGCGGGCGGCCGACTTGGGCAGCAGGCTCGTGGGCGTGAAGCCGGGAATCGTGTTGATCTCCAGCACGAACGGCCGGCCGTCGGGCAGCACGCGAAAATCCACCCGCCCCAGCCCGCGGCACCCGACCGCGCGAAAGGCGGCCAGGGCCAGGTCGCGGCAGCGCGTCGTCGGGGCGTCGAACTCCGGCCCCTCGGGGAAGAAATACTGGCTGGCGCCCTTGGTGTACTTGGCCTTGAAATCATACCAGCCATCCGGCGGCTGGATCTCGATCACCGGGAAGGCCTCCTCGCCGACGATCCCCACGGTCCACTCGCGCCCCGGCAGGTAGGTTTCCACCAGCACTTCGCCGGCCGCGTCGTGGTTGCGCGCCTCGGCCAGCGCCGTGGGCCAGTCGGCAGGCTTCATGACCCGCGAAATTCCCACGCTCGAGCCGTCGCGCGGCGGCTTCACCACCACCGGCAGGGGCAGGCGCGTATGCTCGGCTCCCCGGGCCAGCACCTCGAAGTCGGCCGTCGGAATGCCGGCCTTGACCAGCTGCTGCTTGGTTGCAATCTTGCACATGGCCATCCGGCTGGCCGGCGCGCCCGAGCCGGTGTACGGCACGTGCAGCGCATCCAGGTCGGCCTGCACGCCGCCGTTCTCGCCATAGCCGCCGTGCAGCGCAATGAACACCGCGTCCAGCCCGTCGATCCGGCCGGCCACGCTCTCATGGTCGAGGATCACCGGCGTAACCTGGTATCCGGCCTCGCGCAGCCCTGCCACAACCGCACGGCCGGAGGTGAGCGAGATCTCACGCTCGCTCGAGCACCCGCCCATCAGCACGCCTACATTCCGGAAGCGCATGGTGTCGTCCTG
>JBAWXQ010000244.1:0-4227 GCA_037144015.1 bacterium | reverse complement strand
GTATTGGACATTTCCACCCGCTTCTGGCATGCTTCCGCGCTGAGTCCTATGGATAAGGATTGTCCTTTGACCGGCATGCCGAGCGTACAAAAACCGTCTGGGCGCGCCTCTGTGGAGGCGGGCGAGCGTTTGCAGAATGTGCTGGCGCGCCGCGGCGTGGCGTCGCGGCGGCGCGCGGCGGACTGGATTGCCGCCGGCCGCGTGACGGTGTCCGGCCAGGCCGTGCGGGAGCCGGGGTGGCGCGTCACGCCCGGGGCCGATGAGATCCGGCTGGATGGCCGTCTCCTGCCCGCGTGCGCGGAAACGACCCGAACCGTGCTGCTGTATAAGCCCGCGGGCGTGATTTGCAGCGCCGACAGCGCCCAGGGGCAGACGGTCTGCGACTGGGTCCGCCCGCTGACCGAACGCCTGGTGCCGGTCGGGCGCCTGGACAAGGAGAGCGAGGGGCTGATCCTGCTCTCCAACGATGGCAACCTGATCCAGCGCCTGACCCACCCGCGCCACGGACAAGCCAAGCGGTATGAAGTGACGGTGACCGGGCCGTTGACGGAGGAGGCGCTCCGGCAGTTGCGTGCGCGTCAGGAGCTGGACGGCTATCTCACGCGTCCTGCCCGGGTTCAGGTGCTCCAGCGCGGCAGCACCACGCACACGCTGGAGTTCATCCTTGGCGAGGGGCGTCATCATCAGGTCCGGCGCCTCTGCGGCCGGGCCGGCCTGACGGTGACCCGGCTGCTGCGGACATCCGTGGCCGGTTTGACGCTGGCGGGCTTGCGTCCAGGCGAATGGCGGGAGCTGACGCCGGCGGAAATTTCGCGCCTGCAGAAGGATACAGCGGAGTCAAGAAAGGCAAGCGATTGTGGCGGGCACGGAGGAGTTGTTTGAACAGGAGGCAACAAAGGAAACGGAGCAAGCCAAACTCTGTTTTCTCTGTTGCCTCCTGTTCAAACCAGATTGGGTTGCGGGCTTGTCGCCCGCCTTGGGGTTACAACGGCCAGTGCCGTAGCCCCGGCCCGCCCCGGGCCGAGGGCAGATCGCCATCACGAGCTCCGAATCGCGTCGGCGCTGAACTCGGGGGCGAGCCCGCGCTATGCGGGCTTCGTGTCAGAGCCCATCCATCCACTGCTTGAAACGCCTGGCAACCATGGCCCGTCGTGAGGGATGCGGAATTCGGGCGATCATTTGACGTGCAGTCGCAATATTGAAGTTGTCCGGTTTTTCGACTTCCGGCAGCCGGCAGAAGAGGCGGCTCCTGGCCGGAGTGAGGTAGAATACGTCCAGCAGGGCCTTCTCGGGTCGTGCCATCTGGATGCCATTATCGCCGAGGGTCTCATAGCCGAAGAAGAATTCGGGTGCCACGTGGTGGATCGAGACCACGCCCAGCGGGGTCATGTACCGCCGGGAGCGGGCGAGGGAAATAGCATAGACGGAGGAGGGAATCTGGGAAATCATACCGTGATGGTAGAGGGCACTTTGCAGCGATACGTAGGCGGGCTGCGGGGCGGTCAGTCGCTCCGGGATTCCGAGCGGGTCGATGCGGCCAGGCAAAGCCCAGACGCCACGGCGCAATGCCAGAAGCTGGCCGGCCGCGGCAAGGCGTGCGGCAATTTTGCTGGCATGGGGTTTATTCACGCCCGCGATGACGGCGACGTCGGCGGTCTCGAGAACGGGCTGGGCGAGACGCTGCAACTTCAGCAGAACATCCATCAGTCTCATGCATCCGCTCCTTTCAGCGCATCGACCACGCGCAGCACCATGTCATCCCATATCCGGGGGGTGGCGTACTGTGCCTGGCAGTCGGGCGCGAGAAAGGCCAGCACCTGGGATTTAAAGATATCGAATGAGATGGACATGGCTTTCTGCTGCGCTTCCATCCACTGTGGGGGCAGGTCCATCCCCCGGGGCGAAACACCGGATCTCAGCAAATGGTCGAGGTCGAAAACATCTCTGGCCTGCGTCTGTGCGCGATGAATTAGCGCGTTGATCTTCTGTCGAAACGCGGCTTCGGGCGGGTAGTGGCTGGCCAGGAAAGGCGTCATCTGGTAGTCACGCATGAGCAGGCTGTCAACAGGCTCGAACACCACAGGGTCGTCAATGCCCCGTCGCGAAAACTCGATCTTGGTGTGGAACGGCAGCGCCGCCTGCTTTGCGGCAAGGCTCAACTTCCATCGCTGGGTGGTCTCCGTCTGCTTGGGCGCCGTGTAGTGAACCACCGCCAGGCCGCGGGCCTGAAGGATCTGCGCGAAGCTCTTTCCGGACAGGATCTGCTCGACCCGGTCCTGCAACACGTTCACGGGCGTTGACTGAATATCCAGGTCCATGTCCTCGGAATACCGGATGCTTTTGAGGTAGAAGCGCAGATTACACCCGCCTTTCAGGGCATAACAGCGCTTGTCCAGCTTCCTTCCCAGCTGATCCAGAAACAGGAGGTGAAACTGCTCGACACAGGCGATGGGGTGAAACGTCGTTTTCATGATGATTAAAATACACGATAGAGACGTATGTGTCAATAACGAGTATTATCATCTGTTGTGCGGCTACCGCCCACCCATACATGATCTGCCTTCGCCCGCGGGCTCGGGGGCGGCTTTTACGGCCAGGCCGGCCCATGACTTCGTTGCGCGGGCTGTCCAGTGTGAGGAGAAAACCTTCAAGTCCGTGGGCAGCGGCTCTTCTTCTTGCAGCGGGCCACGAGTGAGCGCATTGACACGATTGAACTCAAGACGCTGACACCGGACGACCCGAGACGGGTGTCCGGCAAATTTAGGGCCTGGGAAAGCCGGGTGCCGCACTTGAAAAGCACCATAGCGGCAGCAGAAAGCATCAAAGAACGTAAAGCGCAACTGAAGGCAGTCGTGAAGGCACGAGGATCTGATTCGCCGGACCTGAGAATCTACGAGCAGACACCCGGACCGGACCACCTCGAAACTGCCTGCGTTTTGCTTTCCGTAGCGGATCAATTAACCCGTGCAGAAGAGTCATTCCGTGCTTACGTTTGCGAGGCTGCGGATGCAAGCGCCGCCCCGGATACAGGCGAAGAGGTCATGACGAAAGCGCCAGGGGCGCGGGTGCATCCAGAACGACCAGGAAGCCGCCGCATGGTACCTGAAAGCAGCGGAAAGCGGAGAACCCCGGGGACAATTGCACGTTGGCCTCATGTGCCGTGACGGCCGCGGAACTGAAAAGAACCTGCCAGAAGCGCTGAAATGGTTTGCGAAAGCTGCGGAAAAGAACGATGCCGACGCGCAGTATGAACTGGGAACGATGTTTGAACAGGGGAATGGCGTGGCGAAGGATCAGGCGCAGGCTGTCAAATGGTATCAGGCTGCCGTAACGATGAATCATGCCGTGGCAAAGGCAAAACTCCAGGCGCTCAGGCAACCCACTATGGCGCTTGCGACCGGCGATAGTTAACCGCAGTCTCCGTTGAGTATTGTTTTGCCCTGTTCATTTTTCTCCCAAATCTATGCCCATAACCGTTACCTTGTCCATTGTTGTTTCTCGCTTCTGAATTTGCTGTACCCCGTGGAGGAGCGTGTCTTGAAATTGCGCATTCGTCAACTGGATCTGCCGCCGGATTACACGCCGGAACAGCTTCTGCAGGCCGCGGCCCGTGCGCTGCACAGCCCGCCGGCAGCCTTGGGCAGCGTAACCGTGGTTCGCCGGTCGATCGACGCGCGCGGCCGGTCGCCGCGCCTCACGGTGGCGGTCGCAGTGGCGTTTTCCGGAAAGGTTCCCGCCGGGCTGCGCGACGTGGAGGCGGTGTGCGAGCCGGAGGCGAGCCCGGCGCTCGCGCGGCCGGCTTTTTCCGGCCTGCGCCCGCTGGTTGTCGGCGCCGGCCCTGCCGGACTGATGGCGGCGCTGGCGCTGGCGGAAGCCGGGATGAGGCCGCTGCTGATTGAGCGCGGCGAAGCGGCCGCGCCGCGCGCCCGGCGCGTCGCCTCGTTCTGGAAGGACGGCGCGCTGGACGTTGAAAGCAACGTGCTCTACGGCGAAGGCGGGGCCGGCCTCTTCTCCGACGGCAAGCTCACTTCGCGCAGCAAGGACCGGCCGCGCGTGCGGCGGTTTCTCGAGGCGCTGGTGCGCGGCGGCGCGTCGCCGGATATTCTGATCGACGCCGAGCCGCACCTCGGCAGCGACGTGCTGGAAGAGCTGGTGCCCGCGCTGCGGCGCCGGATCCTCGAACTCGGCGGCGAGGTGCGGTTTGGCGCGCGGCTCGAGCGGCTCGAA
>JBAWXQ010000243.1:0-4234 GCA_037144015.1 bacterium | reverse complement strand
TCCTCTACCCGGCCACGCCGGCCGACGCCAAGGGGATGCTCAAGAGCGCCATCCGCGACAACAACCCCGTCCTGTTCGTGGAGTCGCAGCTGCTCTACAACGTCAAGGGGCCGGTGCCCGAGGGCGAGCACCTGGTGCCGATCGGCGTGGCGGATGTGAAGCGGCCGGGCAGGGACCTGACCATCGTGACCTGGGGCCCGGCGCTCCTCGACTGCCTCAAGGCCGCCGAAACGCTTTCCGAAGCGAAGATCGACGCCGAAGTCGTCGATCTTCGCTCGCTGGTGCCGCTCGACATGGAGACCGTGCTGGCCTCTGTGCGCAAAACCGGGCGCTGCGTGGTGGTGAGCCAGTGCGTCGGGATCGGCAGCTTCACCGGCGAGATCGCCTCGCGCATCATGGCCGAGGCGTTCGATTCGCTGGATGCCCCGGTGCTGCGCGTCGGCGCCAAGGACGGCATCGCGCCGCAGGCCTACGTGCTCGAAAAGGCCTTCCTGCCGAACGCGGACGACGTGGTCAAGGCGGCGAAAAGTCTGTTTTAGTCAGAGCCATTCGCGCCGCGGCCGTCGGCCGCGGCGCGAGTATTTCGCCCGCCCCGGGCGTTTTTCAGCACACGCCTCGCGTTCGGTCCCAACAAAAATCGCGCAGGAACCGCGCGATTACCAAGCCAGTCGCGTGCGCGTGAAGTATATCGTATCGAGCTTCTTTTTGTCCACGCCGGGCTGGCTCACGTACTGGTTGGCAAGTCCGAACTCCTGCGTGAGATTCGGGATTGTCAGCGGGATCGCGAGCTTGCTCTCGTGCGTGGCGTAGTAGTTGGAGAAATCGTCGACCGACGGCTGCAGGGTGACCTCCGACGTCAACACGGCATGCGCTCCGAACTTCTGCAGGAAGCGCAGCCCGAAGTCCAACGACACGCTGGAGTCATCCTCCCGCAGGAGATCTTCATACGCGGTATAGGTGTGGCCGACACCGACACGGTAGCGGAGTTCCTGGGCGGCCTCCTTGACGAAGTAATAGCCATAGCCGCCGGCCAGCATGTTGCGAAAGCGGAACCCCTGGACCTCGTCCTTCTGCAGTTCATCGCGCACATACCAGGATTGCACCCCCGAGAAGCGCCGCTCAAAATCGATGCCGCCCAGCAGGCGATTGTCCGAGACAAGGCCGTCGGTCTTGCCGTAGGCGCCCTTGGCGTAGAACTTCAGGTCCGTGTCCGGCCCGGACATGATCGCATCCGCCGCACCGCCGAACTGGATGGACTTGGAGTTGCCGTTGTGTCCCATCAGGTCAAAGGCCAGTGAATACTTCCAGACATATCCCGGCGGCGGAGGCGGCTGCGTGGGATCCGCGGCACCGGGAAGCCAGGCCGTGGTGACGGCCGCCGCATGGGTCAACTGCAGCTTCCCGTAGGTCGTGTCGATCGTGATGACGCCCTCCGGCGACGTGTCGATCTTTCCCGCCACACGGTCGCCGTTGGCCATGGCAATTATCACGGGTTGGTCCGTGACGATCCGCAGCACGGCGTGGCGCGCCACGGTGATCTTTCCGGCATACGCCGTCGTCATCACGACCTGGCCGGTCGTGATGCTCTCGATGGTCCCGGAGAACCGGTCGCCGCCCTTGAGCTCCAGCGTGTCGCCCCACACGGCTCCTGTCAGCAGCAGGAATACGGGCAACATGACAAACCAGGTGTGTTGGATTGTTTTATGCATAATGCCTCCCTGTAAACAAGACCGTGGTATCAAAAAGCGCTCTTTCCCGGCAAGCACGTTATGGCATACCCCCCTTCACTGTCGTCGCTGCCTGGCTGGCCGTATTTGTGCCGGGGACGGCCAGGGCCGGCGCCGGCGCGGGCCCGTGCCGCAACACATCCGGCAGCCACTTGTTAAAGAGGTTGAGCGCCCAGAGGGCAAATACCACGCCGAGAGCGATCAGGACGATGATGAGCGTGTTGCGGGTCTTGTTCTTATCGGCATACGGGTCTGTCAGTTGCCGCTCCGCCCCCTCCGGCAGGTGCGCCTCCTGCGTGAAGACGCGCCCCAGCAGCATGGTCATCCGGATGCGCCGGTTCACAGCCCAGCGGCAGGCATTCAGGACGGGTGCCAGGTCGCGGCTGCGCAGCTTGAAGTATGCCAGGATGACGGACGGCCCGGACACAGCCAGAATCACGAAGACCACGCCGAGGAGCGATTTCCAGACGGGCAGGTTGCTGAGCGTCGCCACCAGGCCGCCGACGGCGGAGCCGAGAAGCCCCACCGCGATGCCGACCGCAGCCACCGAGGATGCCATGGCTGCGCCGTCCATTTTCGGCGGGGGCGGCGGCGGCGGCGGCGGTGCCCCGGCAGCCCTGGCTACGGTCTGTTCAGCCGAGCGTGCGGCCGCGGCCATGGCCGCCTCGTGCCGGGCGGCAACGAGCTTGCGGATCTGCTCGTTGATCATCATCGAGATCTTCTTCCAGGGCGCCCAGAAGGCTTCCTTCAGGCTGATGGGGCCGTCGACCACTTTGACCAGCACGGCCTCCCAGCAGCGCCCCTCACGGTCATAGAAAATGCCGTTGCGGCCGACCCAGAGCGTCTCGGCGAACCCGGAGGTGACGGCGGCGCAAATGTTGCGCTTCTCGCCGGTCGGCGGGTAGGTCAGTTCGCAGTAGGCCAGGAAAAGCTTGCTCGCCGTGGCCATCATGGCGTGCCGGTCGATATCGTCCACGTGCACGCAGAGGTCGCAGAACCGTGCCGCCATGTAGAGGCGGCCAACGTGGAAGATTTCCACCAGCTTCGGGTCGTAGAAGTCGGAAAAGCTGACAAAGTTGTTGAGCAGCCGCAGCAGGTCGCGGTGCAGCAGGATCAGCTTCTCGACGGATTCGGTCAGCGTGTGCTCGCCGTCCTGCTCGCTGTCCAACCGGATGAGTGCCTCGACTCGCGCATGGACGTTTGAGGCGAGCAGCGTGCGCACGCGTTCCAGGCCCAGCGATTCGACCACGCCCCCCGCCTTGCACGCCTGCCAGGCCTCGTGCGGTGCAAGCAGCGCGCAGACGACGCGCCAGTCCGCTTCGCACAGCGCGTCCGTCTTGCGATTCAGCAGCGGCTCCGCCACCTGGCTGCGGAAGGCAGCCAGCGCCGACGCCCAGTAGGGGTTCACCCCTTCGGAAAGCAGTAGCGACTGATCCGGCGCGATCGCTGCCAGCGGCAACCGGGCGATCGCGGGCGAAGTCAGCGACAGGTCCTGCTGCGCCAGGCCTGCGAAATCAGCCTCGCCGCTGTTCAGCGGTGTGGAGGCCAGGGCGTTAAACTTGACCAACCGGCAGCGGGCAAAGAAGTCGTCGACCTTTGTTCGCACGGCCCCCCAGGCGGCCGCCGCCGCGCCGGTCTGCGTCCCCAGCGGCAGGACGGCGGGATCGGCAGCCGCCTTCGCCCACCAGGCGGCATACGCTTCGCAGGCCTCGAAAAAGGCTGTCGTCTGCGCCAGCGTGGCGCCTAGGCTGCCGCTGCGGTCCTTTTCGCCGCCCATGCACGCCACGATCTCGCGGATGGCCTGCTGCGTCTCGGCATCGTCGGCCGACGCGGCCGGCACCACGCCATCGCCGTTCAGTCGCATCTTCGTCAGCGCATCGATGCGCGCCGAAATGTCCGCCAGGGTGATGGCCTGTGCGTCCGGCTTGCCGACATTCGCCAGGATCCGCCGCGCGGTCGCCAGGATCCGGGCGCCCATGGGCGAGGCGTCGTTGATTTCGGCCAGCGGCAGGGCGGCCGCGCCGTGCATCAGGCTGTCCGGGTCCTTGAGAAGGGAAGTGGTCCACTGAACCGCTGCCAGCAGTTCCGGCACGCGAATGCGCTTGTCCTGGTCGGCGTCGATCAGATCCAGGGTGCGCGGATCGAAAAACACGCCGCGCGTGGGGCAGCTCAGGACGATCCAGAGCTTCTGGTCCAGATCCGCCAGCCGCGCAATGTCCTGACCGTTGCGGAACATCACCTGGTCGAGCCCGCCGGCGCGGAAGAATTTCCAGCGATGATGCCCGTGTGAGAACACTTCCGATTGCGCTTCGCTCATGGCCAGTTCCTCCCGGAGCCAGACACGCCTGGCTTCCGCCGGCGGAGCACGCCCCATGCACACCATGCCATACGTATCCTACATTAAACCGGGCAGACGGATCAAATGAAAGGCTGCCCCATCGATTCAGAATGGGGGACGAAGTGTGCGATTATCGTGTGCGACGAAGCGCGGGAACTAGCTGTCATCG
>JBAWXQ010000242.1:0-4235 GCA_037144015.1 bacterium | reverse complement strand
GCTGCTAGTGCGTCATGGCGTAGAACAGCACATTCATCCCGACTTCCGTGCCGGATTGCGTCTCGTACGCCTTGGCGAGCGGGTAGTCGCACCCCGGCCAGGCCGCCGCCAGGTCGTACGGGCTGTAGATGACGCGCCAGTCGCCGTCGAAGGCGATCCCTTCCAGCGCCGGCTGGTCAAGCTCCGGCCGGGTTTTCAGCACGGCCGGGGTGTACTGCACCTTGCCGACCGGCCGCACGGAGCGGAAAATGGCCTGGTCGGCCGCGATCGCAGTCAGCTGCCGCCCGGGCAGCAGCCGACCCATTTCGCGCCGCACCGCGCGGTCAAAGGTCGACATCCCCAGCCCGTTGTTGATGACCAGCGTGCCGCCACGCTCGATGAAGGCGCGCAGCGCCTGCTGCGCCGCGTCGTCCCACGCAAAGTCGTCCAGCCCCTCCAGGTAAAGGAACGGGCAGCCGCTGAGGCTGTCGCGCCCGGGCGTTACAGCCATGCGCTTGAGGCTGACGTTCAGCGCGGTTTCCTGCCGCATGCGGCGCAGCAGCGTCGCAGCTGCGCCCGGGTGCACGTTCCATGCGCCGGCATGGCGGATCTGCGTGAAAACGAGCTCGTCCGTAGGTCGCTTTTCATCCACCAGCCCGAACAGTTCCGGCCGGGCCTCCTGGCGGGCGGCGTCGGCATAGCCGATCGCATAGGCCACGAGGTTGACGCCGAGCTTGTTGGCTGACTCGACATCGTAGTAGACCGCCTTGTCCAGCAGCGGCACCTCGTGGTCGTCCCAGCCGCAGCCCAGGCCGTACTTGGAGACCAGGCAGGCAATGCGGCTGCCGGTATAGATCCCCTCGAGCAGCGGCTTGTCCTCCTTGGGCAGGCGCGGGATTTTCACGGTGCTGGCGTCCGCAAGCATGTGGAAGACCGGGTGATCCAGCGGAAGGACGCGGATCGGCTCGTCGGGAAGGATCTGCTGCATCGCCTGCCGGGCCGAATCATAAAAGTACGGCGAACCGGCAATGGAATCAAAGACGATCATGCCGCCGCGGCTGAGGTACTGGCGCAGGATGCGGACCTGCGTCGCGTCAATTTTCAGCGCGCGCACGCCGCTGAAAAAGAGCACGGGCGTGGTAGTCGGGTCGGCGTCAAACGCCGCCAGCGAAATCGGCTGCGATCCATAGGTGAGACCGAACCACCGCCCGGACTTGCGCATGAGCTGGGCCAGGTCGTCAGGGCAGAGGTTCCAGTCGGCAAGCTGGGCAGACTGGCCGTCGGCGTACTTGTACTCGCCGGATTCGCCCCAGACAACCTTGCCGATCAGCGTGGGCGGCGACGGATCGCGCTTGCGCTCGGTGCGGCGCAGCGGCGTGGCCGGCAGCGGCAGCGGCGGCACGGCCTCGCCGCCGGAGATATGGCGCGGCGCGGCGCGCGGCGGCTGGCCGAGCGGCACAAACCACTCGTTCTCGTCGGCCAGGGCGCCACCTGCCGCGAGGCAGCCGGCCAGCAACAGGAAAACGGTTTGCCGCATGCTTCACCTGCCTTCACAAAAGGGGGCGGAACTCGCCATACCGTAGAAAACGGCACGCGCGCGGCAATATTGTAACACATCGCCCCGCCGCCGGGGGGCGATCCCCAAATCTGCGGCCAAGGACGCTGCGAGTCCCGAGAGGAACAGAGACCCCAGAGAAAGGCCGGCCGTAGCATGAATTTCTCTCTGTGCTCATTCTTTTCCTATGGTCTCGGTGTCCTTCCTCTCCCCTTCCTCCCCTTCGTGTCCGCATTCATTCAGCCGCAGCCAGCCTGATTTCCAGATTGTGTTGCTGTTACCGGCCGCCGGCCACATCCGGGAACCGGTCCTTGGCCAGCGCGGCGGCCTCGCTGTACGGATGTTCCTTCCACAACTGTGCCAGGAGCGCCCGGCAGTCGGCCTCTCGCTTCAGCTCGCGGCAGAGCTGCGCCGTGACCAGCAGCAGGTCTGCGCGTCGCGGGCCTGCCGGCGCGGCGGCGAGGAGGCGGCGGCAGACGCCCAGCGCCAGCAGCTGCTCGCCGCGGCCGCGGTGCACATCCGCCATGAGCATGCCGGTCTCGAGGTCCAGCCGCTCAAGCGGCCTTTCCCACTCCAGTCCGCGGACCACCTCTTCGGCGGCGTCGTACTCCTTCCGGCGCAGGTAGTCGCGCGCGTTCTCAATGCGGCCGCGCCGCCGCACCTCGTAGTCGGTGTCGTTGTTGGCCACGGCATTTCCAGCCTGGCGGTAGCAGTCCGCGGCTGCCTCGCGCTGCCCCTGCAGCACCAGCGCATCGGCCCGGAAGATGGTCTTGAGGCGGCAGTCGATCGCGGACAGGCGCTCGTCGGGCGCCTGCTCCTCCAGCAGGCGCCGGCCGCCGGCCACGTCCATGCCGCTGTGCACGAGGAACCCCGCCAGGTGCACGGCGGTGCGCGCGTGCAGCTCCGCGCCGGCGGCCGGGTCCGCCAGCACCGCGCGCCAGGCGACGGACACGCGGTCGTACTGCATCACCCCGGGGCGCTGGTAGTAGAAGCCAAGGCGGTGCAGCGTGGCCGCCAGCTCGTTCGTGAAGGCCGCACGGCGGTCATACACCACGTCGGCCAGCGTGCCCAGGAACGCCCAGTCCTCGACCTTCCCGGCCAGGCGCACAAAACCCGCGATGTCGGCGGGTGCCATCGGAGACAGCGGCTCCCTGCGCACACGGTCGCGCAGCTCGCTGTAGACCGCCTCCGGAAACTCCGCGAGCTGCAGCCAGTTGGGGTGCACGGATACCGCCTGCCGCAGCGTTCCGACCACCTTCCCCTGCTGCCGCAGCGTCAGCTCCACGCGCCGCACCCCTTCGCGCGAAAAGACATGCACGCACTCGGCACCCTGGCGCTCTGTAAGATCGTCGAACCGCCAGTGGCAGCTCACGCCTTCCCCGGACGTCAGCGCGCGGAACCGCACGCCGATCAGGATGTCTTCGCCGGCCCGCGCATGATTCGACACCTCCCAGGCGATGGCCGCGGCGGGCGGGGCGCCCGGCACACCGGCCACGCGGAAGGTTGCCACCGGCACGTACGCCTCAGCCGGCATGACCGTGAAGCGCGTCGCGCCGGGTGGTTGCCATGCCAGGCTGATGGAAAAGCCGGGCGTGGCCTGGACATTCCAGAACTCGACCGGGTGGGCGCCGCGCTTCAGTTCGATCGATCCGCCGTGCTGGCCATGCCGCGACCCTTCCACGCCGTGCCAACCGGGCCACTCGGCCACGGGGCGGCCGTCAATCAGGAGAAACGAAGCGTTGTCCGCGACAATCGCAAATTCGTAGCGGCCATCCCGGGGCGCCTGGATCCAGCCGGAGTAGCGCGAGAGAAAGTCCGCAGGGCGGCCGTGCCGGTGCGTGCCTTCAAAGATCTGCGGCACGAAGCTGCGTCCAAAGGTGTTGGTTGCCTGCAGCCAGAGCTTCTGCAGCTGGGCCAGCTTGTCGACCGGGCCATCGGCGCGCGAACGCGTCTCCAGCACCAGCCCGGCGCGCGGCGTCCAGTCCGGCGTGGGGGATGCGCCGGTGTCGCTGATGCGAACCGTGTAGGTCTCCGCGCCGCCGGAGGTGTCGAAGACCAGGGTCATGGGATCGCCCGTGCGGGCCCACACCACGCGGCTGCCGACGGTTCCGGAGGCGGTGACCACCTCCATGCGGGCCTGCTCCGGCGCCACCCCCACGGGCCAGACCGTGACCGTGCCCGCGGTCGCCGGCCACGCCCCGCCCTCGCGCTGGATTGTGAATTCGGAGATGCCGGCAGCGGCCCATCCGGAGGACAGAAGCACACGTGCCGCAAAACAGCCCCAGCAGCCAATCCCCCGCACACGACGCGCGGTGCGGCCTGCGGCAAAACGTACTGGCGCCTCCCTGTTCATGACGCCAATTACCGTACCGCATGCGGACAACCCGCACCAGAAGGGAATGGGCGCTAGGAACCTGTCGGCTTTAGGCTTACTGGCTGGCTGATTGACGCAAGTGACCCCAACGGGTGGTGGTGTCGAATGCCGCTGACGTTCCAATTTACACCACCCGTTGGGCGTGCTGGATTGAGTCAGCCAGCCAGTTTACTTTTTGTCAAACGCCCATACACCTGCCCACCCGCGCCACGCCCGCCGGCGGCCAAAAAGCAAAAATGGGAGTTTTGGGACAAGCTCTAACTAGCAGCTTAGTCGGCACAAAGTTTGTGTTGGCACAGCGCTAAATCCGACAAGCTGCTAGGAACC
>JBAWXQ010000241.1:0-4281 GCA_037144015.1 bacterium | reverse complement strand
CACATCTTTGTCGCGAGCTTTGTCGCGAGCTTTGTCGACAAAGCTCGCGACAAAGATTGGGTTGCGGGCTGAACCCCGCCTTATGTCAGTAATAGCCAACAATAAGTGTCAAACGGAAGTCAGGACGTGACATGAACCCTGCCGCCTGAACCCTTTTCTTCCTCTTCTACTGCTTCACGCCCGCCTTGCTGGTCGCGGGATCGATGCTGCGGATGACTTCCAGCGGCTTGGTGTTGGGGCACGGGTGCTGGCCGTAGTAGGCCGGCGCAGCCCAGCGAACGGCATTGGCGAGCACCTTCTGCACATTCGCATCGAAGAACGTCGGGTAGGTTTCGTGGCCCGGACGGAAGTAGAAGAGCTTGCCGAAGCCGCGCTCCCAGGTGCAGCCGCTGCGAAACACTTCGCCGCCCTCGAACCAGCTCACGAAGATCACCTTGTCCGGCGTCGGGACGTCGAAGCGCTCGCCGTACATCTCCTCGTGCGGCAGCTCGAAGTACTCGCCCAGCCCCTGCGCCACGGGGTGCGACGGCTCGATCACCCAGAGGCGCTCCTTCTCGCCGACCTCGCGCCACTTGAGCGAACAGTTGGTGCCGAGCATGCGGCGGAAGATCTTGGAGAAGTGCGCGGAGTGCAGCAGGATCAGCCCCATCCCTTCGAGCACGCGCTTCTGGACCTTGTCCACAACCGCGTCCTGCACGTCCCCGTGGGCCACATGCCCCCACCACGTCAGCACGTCGGTCTGCGCCAGCACCTCGTCGGTGAGGCCGTGCTCCGGCTCATCCAGCGTCGCGGTGCGCACGCTCATGTCGGCGTTCTTTGCCAGCCCCGCCTGGATCGTTTTGTGCATGCCGTCCGGATAGATCTTCCGGACCGCCTCGTTCTTTTTCTCGTGGCGAAACTCGCCCCACACTGTGACGCGGATTGTCTTGGCAGCCATGACTTTTCTCCCCCGGGTCGACCGCACCGTCTTTGGCGCAGCGAATGAATGGTTACTATCACGCAAACAGCCTGCGAAAGCCAATTCAAAATGGCCGGCAGCGTGGTCGGTTAGCGACAGGGGCGTCGGGAAGGTGATGCGTTGCCTTCAACACTCTGCGGTTGGGTGGAATGGGATTCATCGTCCTCGTCCTCAGCGAGCACCGCGAGCGGTCCTCGTCCGTCGTACGCGAACGCCAAAGGAGTGGCATTCGATGACGATGGACGAGGACGATTAAGGCCAAACGCTCCTGACTCGCTGTGCAGGCCTGCGATTTGTCTCCGTCAGTCGATCCCGATAGCGATAGCGCTACCCCGCCCCCTGTCGCGAACCGATTACCCGGTGCGCAAGACCGCGCCTGGACATTCTCACACCTCTAGAGGTGTGAGAATCAAACGCACATGCATCCATGCAGGCACGAGTATGGCACACAAGGGGGATATTCTTTGCCGCCGCGACTCCGGCGCGATCACAGGATCAGCAAATCCCTCGGGGTCTTCGTCAGCACCTCGCACCCGTTCCGGCGCAGCAGCACGCGGATATCCCACTCCGTCATTCCCGGGCGGATCCACGGCAGCACGTGGGCGAACAGCTCGTCGTTGATGCGCAGGGCCGTTCGAATCGCGGCCAGCTCGCGCGGGCTCTTCACCATGCGCAGGCGGTTGATCACCTCCTGGCACGAAGCCCACTGTGTGACCCCGGGCAGCGCCTGCTTCATCTTCTCCAGCGCGGCCGGGCTGACGTTGCCGTCATGCCCCATGCGCCGCCATGCGCCGCCGCAGCCGCGCCAGCCGCGCCGCGTATTCGGCCGTCGGAAACGGGATGGTGGGACGGGAGAACGTCGCGTGATCGGTCATTTCGTGATCCTCGGCATCAATCGTGTGCCCCGCCGACCCCTGCCGGCTGGCCCGGGACTTGCATCTTCACCCGCACCGCTGCCGCGCGCGGTCCGCGTACGGCAACCTGCTTCGCCACGCGATAGCCTGGCACCCAGACAACTTCGTCGTCCACCACCAGCAGCGGAAGCAGGTCGCGCTTCTCCGCCGGAACCCGGGCCTCCACGAAGAGATCCTGCAGCGTCTTGCTGCCGTCGAGCCCCAGCGGCCGGATGCGATCGCCGGGGCGGCGCGTGCGCACCAGCAGCTTCTTCCCCTGCAGCGCCTGTGCATCGAGCGAGCAGGCCGAGGGCAGCACGCCCACGGGTCCGCCCGTTCTCACAATTCCCCTCCCCTGCCGCGCCATCACGCGCACACCTGCCACGTCCACAACACCCGGCACCGGCAGTTCGACGGCATCCTCCCGGGGGAGACGCGCGTTCCGCCGCGCGGCGGCCGGACCACCCGCCGCAGCAGGCTCCGCAGCCACCAGCCACAGCCGGCCATCTCTCCCCTGCACCCGCACGGCGCCGGGCAGCGACACCTGCCACACTTCCTTTGCGCCCAGTCGCGTCCGGATCGTCTCGACTTCATCCCACCCCGCCGCCCCGGGGTATCCGGCCGCCAGGAGCCACTGCCGGAGGATGCGGCGCTGAAGCGCAACCGGAACAGCAGCGTGCGGCATGCGGAGTCCACACGCCGCGCTCCGCACGCCCGCCAGCGCCACGCTCCGCTCGCCGCAGGCCGCACTCAACTCCTCCAGCAGCGCATCCTCATCCCGCAGGATCGAGGCGGATTGCACCAGCATGGCGCGGATGGAAGGCGACCAGTTTTGCTCGAGCCAGGGGATGACGGCATGGCGCAGGCGGTTGCGCGGGATGCGCTCGTCGCGGTTGGACGCATCCTCGCGCCAGGCCTGCCGGCGCGCACGCAGCCAGGCAAGCAACTCGCCGTGGGTGCACCCGAGCAGCGGGCGCACGTACCGCACACCAGCCACGGCGTGAACCGGCCGCAGCCCGGAGAGCCCGGCGGCGCCGCTGCCGCGCGCCAGTCGCAGCAGCAGCGTTTCGGCAACATCGTCCGCCGTGTGGCCGGTGGCAATGGCATCCAGGCGGCGGCGTTTTTCCGCTTCGCGGAAAAACTGTTGCCGCGCCGTTCGCGCGGCCATTTCGAGGGAACAGGCGGGCGCTGGCCGGTGGCGGGTGGACGGTGGAAGGTCTTTCCCTGCACGAACTGAAATCGTACGCCGCCCCTCGTCCTCGAATCCCGCCTTTGCCTGAACACACGCCACCCCGAGCCGTTTCGCCAGCGTAGCCACGAATCGCGCATCCGCAACGGAGGCTGCGCCTCGCAGCCCGTGGTTCAAATGCAGCACCACGGGTGTGACGCCGGCCGCACGGCAGATGGGGACCAGCAGGCGCAGCAGCGCTACGGAATCGGAGCCGCCGGACACGGCCACGCCCAGCCGCCGCACGCCGGCCAGCATGCTGTGCCGGACGACCTCCGCCGCCACCTGCGTGTCAATAACCGTTGTGTGGTTGTCTGGCATTGTTTCCGCCACCGGGCGTCCCGCAGTTGCCATCGACCGGACGGCGGGGAGCACCGCCCTGCAAAAAAAGGCAAGATGGGCCTGCACGTTGTCGCGCACCCGGCCCGCGCCGCCTGGCGCGGGCAAAACTGAAGGTGCGCCGGCCTGCCGGCGCACCTTCAGAAAGCGACAGCGGCAAAGACCGGATGTCCGGCGAGCTTGTCGCGCCCCTTGAGGAACGTCAGCTCGATCAGGAAATCGATCTCAGACACCACGCCTCCCGCGCGCTGCACCAGGCGGGCCGCGGCCGCGGCTGTGCCGCCGGTGGCGAGCAGGTCGTCAAGGATCAGGACGTTCTCGCCGGGGCGGAAGGCATCGACATGCACGGAGATCGCGTTGCTGCCGTATTCAAGGTCATAGCTTTCGTCGTAGGTCTTGAACGGGAGCTTCCCCTTCTTGCGAATCGGAACAAAACCCACGCCGAGGCGCTGGGCAACGGCACCGCCGAAGATGAAGCCGCGCGCATCGATGGCCGCGACCTTCCCGATCCCCTTGCCGTGGTGGCGAGCCACAAAGATCTCCACCGCCTCCCGGAACAGGTCCGGGTTGCCGAGAATCGGCGTGATGTCCTTGAAGAGAATGCCCGGCTTGGGAAAGTCCGGGATGTCGCGGATTGCAGCAGCCAGTCGTGTATTCATGAGCAACGGTTCCTGTGTGATTGCGTTATGTGTGAATGTACCCGATTCCGAGCGCAGCTGCCAAGCAACGGATCAACCCAACGCGTTCGCCCGGCGCAAGGCGTCAGTGCCGTAGGGGCGCAAGTTTTACCCTTTCCGCGGTCAAAGACTCTAGCAGCCTGTCGGATTTAGCCTTGTATAGACACAAACCGTCTGCCGACCAGG
>JBAWXQ010000240.1:0-4287 GCA_037144015.1 bacterium | reverse complement strand
TCGTTCCGCGAATGCGGCGTTGACTTCAAAAATCGGCACTGGACATTCGTCAATCGGCGGTTCGCAGGTCGTCGATCAATACCCCGTGCCGGGCCTCGCCAGGGACGATTTCGGCCGACGGAGCACGGCCGCGTTCGCATGTGCATGAACTCACTACTACGAAAGTCAGAACGTGACATTCGATGAATAGGATTTCAGCTTCTTCTGACACCGATCACTGATCACCGATCACCGGGCACGGATCACTGACATGGGGCGTCAACGACCGCCTGGAACGCAAGCGCGCGCGTTCAGGTCTGTTTCGCCTGCTGCCGCAGCTTAAAGATGCGCTCCATCCGGGCGCTGATGTCCTGGTAGCCAATGTCGGCGCTGTAGACTTCGCGGTAGCAGGTAAAGGCCTTCTCGTGGTTGCCGGTGACTTCGTAGACCTCGCCGAGGTCGAACAGGACTTTTTTCCGGCTGTCGTCCATGATCGGCAGCAGGTCCAGCGCGGTCTCCAGCTGCATGAGGGCGATGTCGTTCTGCCCCTTGGCCCGGAATGCGCGGGCGAGGAAGTAGAGCGCGTCGGTGCGCTCCTTGGGGCTGCGCTGCGCGAGCTGGAGCTGCTGGATGGCCTCCTCGTAGAGTTCGCGCTGGCAGTAGATCACGCCCAGCTCGTACCGCAGGCGCAGGTCGTTCGGATAGTTCTTCACGCGCAGCACGAGGTCGTCGAACACGAACCGGCTCTTCTCCTGCTCCAGCGCGTCCGCCGCGGCCGGGTCGTTCTGCGTGCGCAGCGCCTCGATGCGGGCGGTGTAGTCGCGCACGCGGGCCTCGGTGAGCGACCGGTCGAGCTCGGGGTCGGCGGTGGCGAACGCGCGCGCCTGCTCCAGCGTCTCGATGGCCTCGGCATAGCGCTTGAGCTGCAGGAAGGTGCGGGCCAGCGCGCGGTAGTAGTTCAGGTTGTTGGGCTCCACGGCGATCTTAGCGCGCCACTCGCGGATCATGATGTCGGCGTCCGAGCCGATCACCTGCGCCTTGGCCTGGATGTCGAGCTTCCGGGACTGTTCCTGGTTGTCGATGCGCGAGGTGAAGGACTGCCCTTCGGCCGGCTTTTCTGAATCCCAGCCGCCGGTCTTCATGGAGTAGTGGGCCTCGGCGTCCTTCAGCAGCTTGAGCACCTCCGCGGCGGTGGGCCGTTCCGCCAGGACCTTGCTGTAGCAGTCGCGGGCCTTGCCGTAGTCCTCGGTTTTCATGTAGGCATCGCCCAGGCGCTTCTCCACATCCATGTCCGCCGGGTCGAATTCGGAAACGGCTTCCAGGGTCAGGATGGCGGCGTCGAGTTGTCCGGCCGCCTCCGCCACATCCGCATACAGGAACACGGACCGGCGCTGCAGCGCGTCCTGCTTCAGCAGCTTTTCAGCCTCGAAAAAGGCCAGGTCCACCTTCCCTGCCCGGAAGAGCGCCGTGACCTTGAGATACGCCGGCAGACAGGCCAGTGCGGCCAGCAGGCTCCGAATCCCGGACTTGGGGGGCTCCCGCTTGATCTTCTGGATTTCGGCCGCACGCAGGAATCGGCGGGCGCGGGTAAATCCGGGGGAGAGCTCCACGGCGCGCAGCAGGAGGTCAATGGCGATGTCCAGGTTGCCGCGCTCAAAGGTGGCAAAGCCCTTGTTGAACAGCGTCTGCGCCAGCTGGGCGTTCTGCTCGTTGGTTGCTTCGGCCATGCTGAATTACCCGGCGGGACGGTTCTGTTCCACGCGCATTCGGACAAGCGATAAATGCGAACCTTTGTAATACGATTTCGCGCTGTCGTCAAGCCCGGTTAGCAGCCGGGTCGAGCAGCGCCCGGACGTAGGAAGTCAGCTGCGTTGTGGTATAGGGCTTGGGCAGGAGTCGCACCTCGCCGCGGTCAACAGCGTCCTTGTCCGGCATTTCCCGGAAATAGCCGGTGGTGTACAGCACGCGCAGGCCGGGACAGTGCTGTCGCAGTCGCGCGGAGAGCGTCTGGCCGTCGATTTCCGGCATGACCATGTCGGTGAACAGCAGATCGATGCGCGCGGAGCCATGCTGCCGGGCCACGTGCAGCGCCTCTTCGCCATCCGCGGCCTCCAGCACGGTGTACCCGGCCCGGCGCAGGCAGCCGCAGGCCAGTTTCCGGACGGACGCCTCGTCCTCGACCACGAGGATGGTTTCGTGGCCGTTGGCTGCCGGCGCCGGAGCCTCGGTGCGCGCGGCCTGGGGTACGGTTGTGCCCGTGTAGCGGGGAAGGTAGATGCGGAAGGTGGTGCCCCGGGGCACTTCGCTGTCCACCGTGATGTGGCCGCCGCTCTGGCGTACGATGCCGTAGACCGTGGCGAGCCCCAGTCCGGTTCCCTTGCCCTGCGCCTTGGTGGTGTAGAACGGCTCGAAGATATGCGAGAGGACATCGCGGGTCATGCCGCACCCCGTATCGGACACCTCCAGCAGCACGTGTTCGCCCTCCTGCGCCTGCGGGTGGAGGCGGAGATGGTCGCTGCCGAGCGTGATGTTGGCTGTCCGGATCCGGATGTGGCCGCCCCCGGGCATGGCGTCGCGCGCGTTGATGGACAGGTTCATCACCACCTGTTCGATCTGGCCGTGGTCGGCCTGCACGCAGCCGAGGTCGGGCGGCAGCGTGGTCTCGAGGTGGATGTGCTCGCCGATCACGCGGCACAGGAGCTTCTCCATTTCGCCGACGATCCGGTTCAGGTCGAGCACCTGCATCTGGGCAGGCTGGCGCGAACTGAAGGCCAGCAACTGCCGCGTGAGGTTAGCGGCGCGTTCGCTGGACTTGCGGATCTCCTCGATCTGCGGCCGCGCCGTGGCGTCATCGATCGGGCCGTCGAGCAGCAGGTCGCTGTATCCGATGATGGCGGTGAGGATGTTGTTGAAATCGTGCGCCACGCCCCCTGCCAACCGGCCGATGGCGTCGAACTTCTGCGACTGCCGCAGCTGGGCCTCAAGGCGGCGCGGCTCGGTGATGTCGCGGACAATCTGCTGATGGTAGGCGCACCCCTGGACCTCGATGCGCCGCGCGCTCACCTCGACCGGAAACAGCTGGCCGTCCTTGCGGCGGTGGACGGTTTCGTAGATCAGGTCGTGCCGGCGCCAGTCGGCGTCGGATTCTGCCGCCAGCAGCTCCCGCACATTCATGCGCAGCAGTTTTGTGAGCGGATAGCCGTAGGACAGCACGGCGCGCTCGTTGGCTTCGACCACCTGGCCGTCCTCGTTCATGAGCAGGATGATGTCGTTGGCGAAGCGCAGCCAGAGGTCGAGGTGCTGCTTGACGGCCATGTGCGCCAGGGCGGCCTGGTAGCGGTCGCGGCGCCAGAGCGCGACGATCACGGCCAGCAGGGCCAGCACCAGCCCGGCCACGGTCGCATTGACCAGCAGGGTTTCGCGATGGACCGGCGCATCGATTTCGCGCAGGTTCTTGCGGGTGATCACATACCAGGGGCATTCGCGCACGCGTTTGGCCGCCCACATCACCCGCTCGCCGCGTTCGTCAAGGGCCGTGGCGAGCAGGCGGCCGGACCCCGGGTCGCTGACGGCGCGAACCGTGGCGTACTGGGTGTTGGTGAGCGGGAAGCCCATGCCGAGCGCCATGCCGGGACGGGAGCGCAGTTCACTGAGGTAGAGGACCAGGTCGCCATCCCGCCGGACGAGCAGCGTTTCGCCGGACGGGCTGGGCGTGGGCCAGCGCCGGAGCATCGGGTAGAGCGTCCGGTAGGGGTCGATGCGCAGCAGGAGTGTTGCCACAGTGGTTGTGGTCGCGCCTTCCAGAACGTTCAGCGGCGCGATCAGGTCGAGATGGATCTCCTGGACATCGGCGCCGCGATGCAGGTCGGAGAGCGAGGGTTCCCGGTGGATCCACGCCTGGCGTGCCGCGCGCTCCGTCCACGGCCCGATCTTCTTTTCCTCGTCGCCGCTGCAGAGGACCGGCTGAAATCTGGCATCCAGCAGGGTGGCAGACCGGCAGTCGGCGTGCCGGCGCAGCGCGCCAAGCCAGGGGAGCAGGATGGCGCGGTCCGCGGCGTTGGTGTTGTCGCAGAAGCGCATGGCCACCCGGGCTATGGCCGAGTCGGCGGAGATTGCGGCGACATCGGACAGGCGCTCCTGGCGCCAGCGGGAAACCTGCCCGGCCTTCAGGTCGGCGATGGCGGCGAGGTTCTCCCGCTCCGTGGCACGTGCATCGTGCAGTATCAGCCGGTGGTACAGCATGGCAGCCACAATGGTCATGCCGATCAGCGCGAGCAACGCCGCCGACCACCATACCCATGCGCCCAA
>JBAWXQ010000239.1:0-4317 GCA_037144015.1 bacterium | reverse complement strand
CCTTCAGCAATTCTCAATATGGGCGGCGTCCGCCGCCCATATTGAGAATTGCTGGTCGCGTTATATCTGCGGTGGCAGCGCACACCCTGACCACGATACGATCTGCGCCTTTCGTGTCCAGAACGCCAACCTCTTTCAGGATTTTCGCCGCCTCGCGCGCCTGATTCCCGCGGCGACAACGCGTTGCCATGGCGACTTGGTCCTTCAAACCGCGTAGGAACCAGCAAAACAGGTGTTCTTAGTTTTTCGGCGCGCTGAAAACCGTCAACAGACGTCATGATTGTCTTCTGGACTCAAAATTTGAGCCGCTCTATCGCCCGTCAGCGAGCTTCCCCAAACTAGCAGCTTAGGCGGCACAAAGTATGTGAAGGTACAGCGCTAAATCCGACAAGCTGCTAGTGCCTCGAACCCGGGCGGCAGGGGCGCGGCAAAGGTCATCGCCTCGCCGGTGCGCGGGTGGCGGAAGCGCAGCGCCGCGCCGTGGAGCGCCATGCGCCGGATCGGGCTGCGGCCGTTGCCGTAGACCGGGTCGCCGACGATCGGATGCCCCTCGTCCGCCAGATGCACCCGGATCTGGTGCTTGCGCCCCGTTTCCAGCCGCACCTCGACCAGGGTCCGCTGCGGGGAGCGCTGCAGGACCTTCACGTGTGTCACGGCGCGCTGCCCCTTGGCGGGGTCCCGCGTGGAGTAGCAGCGGAACGCCGCGTTCTCCGCGATCAGGGACTCGACCGTGAAGGTGTCGCGCAGGATGCGCCCTTCCGTGACCGCGATATAGGTGCGCCCGGCGGAGTGGTCCTTGAACTGCTCCTGCAGGGCGGTCTTGGCCTCCGGCGTCTTGGCAAACACCAGCAGGCCGGAGGCCTCCCGGTCCAGGCGGTGCACGATGAAAATGCGCGCCGCCCGGAACCGCCGCACGTGATCCACGAGCATGGCATAGGCCGTGCGGTGCTTTTCCCGCTCCGTGGCAATGGTCAGCAGCCCGGCCGGCTTGACGATGACGATGAGGTCGAGATCCTCGAACAGGATGTCGATGTCGGACCGGGCACCATGCGGGCGGCGTATTTTTGACGGGCGTGCGGGCAGGGGAGAAATCCTTATGTGCGCTGTGAAAACGGAGCTTATACCATCTGCCTGCGGCCGCAAGGGCAAAGATGCACCCCCGTTCTGCGAGAGTTCCGCGCTTGACTCTCGCAGTTTCGGGTGCGCGTTTGACCTTGCAGACAGACGCAGATCAAGGCAGCATGCCCGTTATGCCAACCCCCGGGGAGATTGCCAGATGAACCTGAATGAGCTGCAGCGTGTCCAGGATGCCACCCGCATGCGCCAGATGGCGGCGTGGGAACGGATCCGGTCGCAATTGTGTTTTGCCGAATTTCTCGTCGCGCACAACCCCGCCCAGGCGGCCGCCTGGAAGCCCGCGTGCGCGGCGGCGGCGTGCATCGCGGCTGACGGCCTCAACACGGCGGCGCCGGACATGCCGGCGCTCGTCGCCCGCGTCGAAGAGGTGCTCGCCCCGCTGGCCCGGGCGGCCAAGGGCCACACCGTCTACCTTGTCGGCCACGCGCACATCGACATGAACTGGATGTGGTCCTGGCCCGAAACCGTCAGCGTCACCATCGACACATTCGCCACCATGCTGCAGCTGCTGGAGGAGTTCCCCGAGTTCCACTTCTCCCAGAGCCAGGCCAGCGTCTACGAAATCATCCGGGAGCATGCGCCGGAAATGCTGCCCGCCATTGCCGCCCGCGTGCAGGAGGGGCGCTGGGAAGTCACGGCCAGCCACTGGGTCGAGGGCGACAAGAATCTCGCCGGCGGCGAGAGCCTCTGCCGCCACCTGCTCTACACGCGCGCCTGCCTGCAGGAGCTGTTTGGTCTCAAGCCCGAGGACGTCGCGATTGACTGGTCTCCGGACACGTTCGGCCATGCGGCCACAATCCCGACCTACCTGGTGCGCGGCGGCGTGAAGCATCTCTTCCTGCACCGCCCCGGCACAAGCCAGCAGCCCGTGCCTGAAGCGTTCTGGTGGGAGGCCCCCGACGGTTCGCGCGTGCTGGTGCACAATGCCCAGCGCCGGGGCTATAACTGCGCCATCGAGCCCCGGCAGGTGCTGGAGGCCGCGCAGACAGCCGGGCGCGACGGCGGAATCAATATTGCCCTCATGGTTTACGGCGTGGGCGACCACGGCGGCGGCCCCACGCGACGCGACCTGCTGATGCGCCGCGAGATGGCGTCCTGGCCGGTCTTCCCGGCGCTCACGTGCGCGCCCGCGCACGACTACTTTGCCCGTCTGGGACGCGAAGGCGCGGCCCTGCCGGTGCTGCGCGGCGAGTTGAACTGCGAGTTCACCGGGTGCTACACCACGCAGTCGCTGATCAAGCGCAGCAACCGCCTCGGCGAGGCGCGCGTGGCCGATGCCGAGATGGCGGCGGTCTTTGACACGCTCGTGCGCGGCACGCCGTATCCGGCCGGGACGTTCGCGCAGAACTGGAAGCGCGTGCTCTTCTCCCATTTCCACGACATCCTGCCCGGCTCCGGCGTGCACGACACGCGCACCTACACGCACGGTCAGTTCCAGGACACCATGGCGTCCACCATGGCCATCACCGCCCGCGCGCTGCGCGGCGTGGCAGGTGTCGTGGACACCGCGCGGGTTGCCGGGCCGGTTGTCCTGACGGAGCATCCGCCGGCCTTCCTCTCCAGCGGCCACGGATCCGGCGCCGGGATTGCGGCCGCCGAGGGGCGCCTGAGCCAGTACGGCAACCATGGCGATTCGCCGGCGCGTCCGTTCGTGGTCTTCAACCTCACGCCCGTCGAGCGGCGCGAGGTGGTCACCTTCTCGATCTGGGACCGCGAGCCGGCCGGCTCGCCGGTGGGCTTCCACAGCAAGACCTTCGAGGCGGTGAATGCGGCAGGCGAGGTTTGGCCGGCGCAGGTCCGGGAGAAGGGGCAGGCCTGGGGGCACCACAACATGAGCCTCGCCGTGCCCGTGGTGGTTCCGCCGCTCGGGTTTACCACCGTGGTGGTGCGCGAAACATTTTCTCCGGGCAGCGCCGTCCCGGGCGCGATGCAGGTCACGGCGTCGCACCACTGCCAGTATGTGCAGCGCGAGCGGGTTCGCGCGGGACTGGAAAACAAGCTCGTCCGGGTGGATTTTGATGTGCAGACCGGGCGGATCATCTCGTTCCGCGACAAGCGCACCGGCCTGGAGCTGGTGGACCCGGCGTCCGGCGGCATCGGCCTGGAATACAGCGTCGAGCGGCCGCATGGCATGAGCGCCTGGTGCATCAACAACGCCGGCCCGGTCGAGCCCCTCCGCGTCATCTCCCTGCGCGAGACGCAGGCAGGGCCCTACACGGCCGCCATCGAAGTGGCCTTCCAGATCCGCGAATCCACGGGAAAAATCACCTACCGGCTCGATGCGGACGACCCGCGCCTGCGCGTGGAGATGGACATCGAATGGTTCCAGCGCGGCTCGGCGACGGATGGTTATCCCAACCTCCGCTTTGCCATCCCGCTGGCGCTCGCCGGGGCCGCGGCGACGTATGAGATTCCCTTTGGCGCCGTGGATCGCCAGACCGCGGCGGACCAGGAGGTGCCGGCACTGCGCTGGGCGCGTGTGGCGGGCCGGATCGGCAGGAAGCGCGCGGCCATGCTGGTGCTGAACGACTGCAAGCACGGGCATGCGCTTTCCGGCGCAACCCTGCGCGTGAACCTGATCCGCGCCGCCATCGACCCCGACCCGCTCCCCGAGATCGGCCGCCACGCCGTGGCCCTGGCACTCGTGCCCGTGGATACGGACACGACGACCGCTGAGGCCACACGCCTGGCCCAGGTCTTCAACACGCCGCTGCTCCCCATCGGCACGGAGGTCCACCCCGGCCGCCTCGCGCCGACCACCTCGCTGCTGGTGCTGCGGGGCGACAGCCTGGTGCTCTCCGGCGTCAAGATGACGGAAAAGAACGACGGCCTGCTGGTTCGCGTCTACGAAACAGCCGGCACGCCCGCCAGGGGCTCCGTGGCCGTGGATCCTTCCCTCGGCGCGCCTGCGGATGCCCGCTGCGTGGACCTGATGGAGCGTACGCTGAAGGACGACAAGCCCACCCTGAGCCGGCACGCGGCCAAATTCAGCGTCCCGCCATTTGGCATTGCCAGCGTGGTGATGAACGTCAAGCGGGGTGGGTAGGTCGGGCATTCCTGCCCGACCGGATCGGCCAGGAATGGCCGACCTATCTAATGTAAATCGGGTCAAGGCTGGGTTGCCTTGCGTACGTGCGTCGCGGATCGGGCCGCTGGGATCGCGCGTGATACCGGCGGCAT
>JBAWXQ010000238.1:0-4375 GCA_037144015.1 bacterium | reverse complement strand
GCGGACGGCCTCGCCCGCGTGGCGGGCGAACAGGGTTCAGGGTTCAGGGTTCAGGACTCATCCACCCTCCACCTTCCACCCTCCACCCGCCACAATTCCTCCGAACCCCGAACCCTGAACCCTGAACCCTTCTTCGCCTACGGCGGCGACTTTGGCGATCAGCCGAACGACGGCAACTTCGTGATCGACGGCCTGGTCTTCCCGGATCGCACGCCCTCGCCTGCCATGGCCGAGCTCAAGCAGGTGCTGGCGCCGGTGCTGACCGAGGCCGTTGATGCCGGAGCAGGCCGCCTGCGGATCACCAACCGGCACATGTTTACGGGGCTCGATCACCTGGCGGCGCACTGGCGGCTGCTGGCCGATGGCGAAATCGTGCAGAACGGCGCGCTGCCGCTGCCGAAGCTTGCGCCGTTCAAGAGCGCGACGGTCACCGTGCCGTTTGATCTGCCGCGCGGCGACGGCCGCGAGTTCGTGCTGGAGATCGACTACACGCTGAAGACGGACACGCCGTGGGCGGCGTGCGGACACGAGGTGGCGTTCGCCCAGTTCGCGGTGCGCGCGGCCAGGACCGCGGCGCTTGCACCCGCAGGGGTCGACAAGCGGTGCCGGCCGCAGATCGTGGAGACGAGCGGCACGATCGCCATCCGTGCGCCGTCCTTCGCGATGGATTTCTGCAAGGCGACCGGCGTGCTGCGGCGCTGGGATGTGCAGGGGCAGCCGCTGCTGGTGCGCGGGCCGGTGCCGAACTTCTGGCGCGCGCCGACCGACAACGACGGCGGCTGCCGCGGCGGCGGGGTGCAGAAAGAGTGGCGCGAGCATGGCTTGCACGCCCTGCAGCACCACGTGGTCAGCGTGGAGCGGTTGGCGGACGACAACGGCGCCCAGCGCGTGATCGTCAAGACGCGCGTGGCCGGTCCCATCGTCAAGATGGGGATCGCCTGCGAGATGGCCTACACCGTGCAGCCGGACGGCACGCTGGCGCTGGTGTTCAGCGGCGAGCCCTGTGGGGAGTGGAAAACGATCTGGCCGCGCATCGGCCTGCAGCTGCGCCTGCCCGCCGCGCTGGCGCACGTGCGCTGGTACGGCCGCGGGCCCGGCGAGAGCTACGTGGACAGCTGCGACGGCCAGCGGCTGGGACAGTGGACAGCGACGGTGGACGAGCTGTTCACCCGCTACATCTTCCCGCAGGAGAATGGCAACCACACCGGGACGCGCCGGGTGGCGGCGGTGGACCTCCATGGCGCGGGGATCCGGGTTGCGGCCGCACAGCCGTTTGACTTCAGTGCGCACCGGTACGATACGGGCGACCTCGAAGCGGCAGCCCATGCCTGTGATCTGGTCCCGCGCGACTTTGTGACGCTCAACCTTGACTATGCCCAGACCGGCCTGGGGAGCAACAGCTGCGGGCCGCGCGCGCTGCCGCAGTACGAGCTCAAGCCGCAGGCCTTCCGGTTTGCGCTGACCTTTACGCCGGTGAGGTGACGCAGGTGCATTTTAATTGTCCAGGATGCCAGCAGCGGCTGGAAGCCGAGAGCAGCCGGGTCGGGGAGCTTGTTCCCTGCCCGGCGTGCGGCCGCACGATTCAAGTTTCCATGCCGCCGCTGGTCATTCACAAAGAGCGCAGCAGCGGCACCCGCCTGGTGCACCGCACGCCGCCGCCCCGGCTGGTCCGGAAAGGCAGCCTGGAAGAACGCATGGCGGCGCGGAAAGCGGCCACCCAGGAACCCCCCGGGCCGCAGTACCTGTGAGCCTGGGCTACCGCCCCAGGTGCGCCAGCACCACCTGCCGCATCACCTCCACCGGCGCCTCCACGCCCGTGAAGTGACGGAATTGCAGGGCTGCCTGGTTGACGAACATCTCGATGCCGGGAATCACCTGTGCGCCGTGTGCGCGTGCCTCGCGCAGGAGCTTGGTCTCCAGCGGCGTGTAGACAATGTCAAAGACCACCTGCCCCGGCCGGAACAGCGCGGCCGGCACCAGCGAGGCGTCCACCTTGGGATGCATGCCGATCGACGTGCAGTGGATGACCACGTCTGCGTCCGCCATGGCGGACGCCAGGGACTTCTCATTCATGAATTCGGCGCGGATGGGCGTCGGCGTACCGGCCTGCAGGTCACGCTGCAGTCCGGCGAGCAGCGCCTCGTTGATGTCCAGCAGCGCGATCTGCCGTGGCCTGGACTGACGCGCCAGCGTGCAGGCGATGGCCCGTGCCGCGCCGCCCGCCCCGAGGAAGAGCACGCGGCGGTCGTCCGGTGCGGCGCCGTGGTCGGCCAGGGCCTTCATTGCGGCCGGCCCGTCGGTCCCCAGGCCGATGAGCTTGTCCCCCTCGTGGATCACGGTGTTGATCGACCCGATGCTGCGGTCCACCTCCGCGATCTCGTCCACATGCTTCATGGCCTCCATCTTGTGGGGGATGGTGACGCTCATGCCGCGGAAAGTCCGGATCGCGCGCATCCCGGCCAGGGCGCTCTTCACATCCTCAACCGGGCAGGCCAGGTAGACAAAATCCAGGTTCAGGTGCACAAAGGCGGCGTTGTGGATCGCCGGAGACAGGCTGTGCCCGACCGGGTTTCCGATCACGGCGCAGAACCGGGTGGCAGGGGTGATGTCGCGCAGGTCTCGCATGGGGGCTCCTCCAGCCGCGCGGGCAAAAGGCCGGCGGGCGTGAAAGTCAACGTAGCGCAAGCGCCGGCGCTTGGCAAGCGAACGGGGTAATAGATTGGCGACAGGGGGGGCGGGGTCGCGCTGGGCATGGTCGCCAGATCGACAGTCGACAAAGCGGTTCGACGAAGCGTAGACGACAACGTGTGGGACGAAGTGTGCGACGGCAAGGATGAACGCGGATGGGGGTAATGGGCGGTGACAGGGTGACCACGTTCTGGGCGAGTATGCGGGAGTAAGTCGGGCATTCCTGCCCGACCGGGTCGGCCAGGAATGACCGACCTACTTTTGAATTCGTCAGCCACCCCGTCATTGGCCCATTACAGATGGGCCCATCTGCCACCGTTCATCCTTGAGTTCCGGGCGGCAACCGGTTATTCATTTCTCTGGCAAAAAGGACATCCGGCGGGGCAGCGCCCGCCGGACGGGGAAATCACCATGGCGTATGAGGTGCTGGCGCGGAAATGGCGCCCCAAACAGTTTGAGGACGTGGTCGGGCAGGACCATGTCACGCGGACGCTGCGCAACGCCATTGAAAGCGGGCGCATCGCGCATGCCTACCTGTTTGTCGGCCCGCGCGGCATCGGCAAGACCACGCTGGCACGAATTTTTGCCAAGGCGCTGAACTGCGCCAAGGGGCCGACGGCCACCCCGTGTGACGCCTGCGACATGTGCCGCGAGATCGCCGGCGGCAATTCGTTCGACGTGCTGGAGATCGACGGCGCGTCCAACAATGGCGTGGACCAGGTGCGCGACCTGCGCGACTCGGTCCAGTTTGCCCCGGTCCGCGGCACGTTCAAGATCTTCATCATCGACGAAGTCCACATGCTCTCCACGGCGGCCTTCAACGCGCTGCTCAAGACCCTGGAAGAGCCGCCGCCGCACGTGAAGTTCATCTTCGCGACCACCGAGGGCGACAAGATCCTGCCGACGATCATCTCGCGCTGCCAGCGCTTCGACCTGCGGCGCATCTCCACGGCGATGATCGTCGAGCGCCTGCGCAAGATCTGCACGGCCGAGAAGATCACAATCGAAGAGGACGCGCTGCTGGCCGTGGCGCGCGGCGCCGAGGGGGGCATGCGCGACGCGCTCTCCGCGCTGGACCAGCTTGTCTCCTTCAAGGGCGACACCCTGGCCGAGGAGGACGTGCTGGCGGTCTTCGGCCTGGTGTCGCGCAAGTCGCTCGAGGCGCTGGCCGGCCACATGCTCACCGGCGAAATGGGCGAGATGCTCAAGTTGGTGGACGCGTTTGACAGCGCCGGCAAGGACCTGCGCCGGCTGACCGTGGAGCTGCTCGGACACGTCCGCAACCTCCTGATCTACGAGTCCATCGGGGCGGCGGCGGCCGTGACCGCGCTGGACGCGACGCCCGAGCAGTTGCGCGTGCTCCAGGCCCAGTCCGAGCTGGCCGATCCGGTGCGGCTCCTGCGCGTGGCCGAACAGCTGATGGCGGCCGAGGAGAGCCTCCGGCACACGCTCTCCGTGCGCACGCGGCTCGAGATCGCGCTCATCCGCTGCGGCCGCGCCGCCACGGTGGTGACGATCGAGGAGATCGTGCGGCGGCTGAACGCGCTGCGGCAGACCGAGCTGCCGGCCGCGCCGGCGGCCGCGCCGCGCGCCGCGCGCACCGCGGTGATGGAAGACCCGATCGTGAAGCGCACGCTGGAAATGTTTGAAGGCAGCAGGGTGGTTGAAGTCGAGGAGTCGTGAAGGC
>JBAWXQ010000237.1:0-4376 GCA_037144015.1 bacterium | reverse complement strand
AGGGTTCACGAAGGGCGCGAAGTGAGGCGTTGTCGCCGCGCAGCGGCGAATATAACCAACCAGAAACCTCCGTGACCTTCGTGCATCCTTCCTCCCCTTCGTGTCCGCATTTGCCTCAATTTGCGGCTACGTGTTTGCTTACCTTGCTCTAGCCGCTGCGTTGCACAAACCTTGTGCCGACCAGGCTGCCGATTACGGCGGTGCCAGCGCCGCACGAACCTGCTCCGCGATGCGGCGCAGGTTGGTATCCCAGTCCTCGGCCAGGGGGTCGATGATCACAACTTCGGCGTGGATCTGCCGCGCCAGCGTCTGGCCGGGCCGGGGATCGTACGGCGGCTCAAGAAAGATCCGCCGCACCTTCTCCTGCTTTGCCAGGTCGATCAAGGCCGCCAGCTGCCGTGCGGCCGGCGCGCGTCCTTCCGTTTCAATCGCCACCTGCCGCAGGACATACGCGTCCGTGAAGTAGCCCCACGAGGCGTGGTACGAGAGCATCACGCCGCCGCGCACGGGCGCCAGCAGCGTCCGCAGCTCCACATCCAGGCGCGCGCACTGTTCCCGGAGCAGCATCAGCCGCGCCTCGTATGTCCCCCGCCCTGCCGGATCGCAGGCGCTGAGAGCAGCCACGGTGTTGGACGCCAGGATGGCCATGGCTGCAGGCGTCAGCCACACGTGCGGGTCGGCGCCTTCCGAGCAGCCATCCGCGTCTTCCGCATCGCCGGGATGGCGCACATGCCGCGGCGCCATGCGCCGCGGCACGCCGGCGGCCACGTCGCGCACCAGCAGGCTTGGGTTCGTCGCCTGGATCTTCTTCACCAGGGCGCGTTCAAACGGCAGCCCCATCATCAGGTAGCAGCGCGCCGCGGCGAGATCCCCGACCTGGCGCGCCGTGGGCTCGAAGGTGTGCGGGTTCTGGCCCGGGCTCAGCAGCAGTCCGACCTGCACGCGGTCGCCCGCCAGCTGCTGCACCAGCCAGCGCTGCGGCGGCAGGCCGACGTAGATCAGCGGCCGCTCGGATGCGGCGGCGCCGGCTGCCAGAAGAAAGCAGAGGAGGCTGATCGTGGACAGCAAGCCGGTGCGGGTTGGTGTCATGAAAACCTAGGCATTCTTCAGCGCCACGTCCACCATCTCCCCGCCAGCTTGTCGATCAGCACGTCGTGATAGCCGGAGACGCCGGTGCACAGGCGTGTGATCTGTGCGGCAACCGGGCGCAAGTCGCGCCCCTCCTGTTCCGCCTGCTTCAACTCCGTGTCGAGGTCAATGCCCGCCAGCCAAATATGGCGCGTGATCCAGGGAGATGGTTAGGACTTCCTGGTGCCAGTATAGCCTCTGCCCGCATCCGGACGCAAGTGCGCCGGCGTCCCGCGGGTGCGATGCAACGAAGTGAAATCGCACCCGAGAGTTTCTTACTGGTTGCCCAGTGATTTTAGGGTCGCCTGTGAGGTAGTCTATTTGCAGTGCGTCAACTCGGCGTTATGCAGGAAGAGACGGCCGGCCGTGGAATGCCCCTGTTCGTCCGGAAACCCGTGCGCATAAAGTCACCGACACGGCGGGCGATACACGCGCAAGGCGCGCACGGGCGCCGCGCCGCCGTCTTCCGCTTTGAGCTCCAGCGTATGCCTGCCGTTGCTCAAGCCCTGGACCAGCGTGGTCGCATACTCGCGGGTTGGATCCTGAATCCTCGGCGCCTCGTAGGTTGCGACGAACATGGGTACACACTTCCATTTCACCTCGAAACCCACGGGCACCACGCCGCTGTCGTTTTCCCCCGGCATACGCCAGTCCGAGTCGGGATTGAGGTTGGGCAGCCGCACGTCCGCCTCGATGACGACCCGCCCCGAGTCAGACACGAAGGTCCGGTCGCTCGCGCCTTTCCCGTCCTGTCCGGTGCGGGATCCTGCGACCTCGAATTGGAAGACCTTGGTCTTCGGATCGAAGGCGGTGACGCGGGCGGTCCATTCCTCGGCGATTCGCAGCGTCTTCGAGGAGACGCGCTTGATTCCGGGCTGCCACGTGCCGCAGCCTTGGCTCGGACACGTGAACGCGAAGCACTCGTCGAACGCGGCAGGCGGTTGGCCATCCATGCGCACCGTGGTTCGCGCCACGCCGCCGGTCGAGACGGCGGCGATGGCATCGACGCGGTTGCCTTCGAAATCGAGCGTCAGCCGGCCGTTCTTCCACTGGATGTCCCGGCCCACCTCATAGGTCTTCACGAGGTCGCGCCAGGTATTCGTCGGGACGTCCGGGTTGTGGACGAGTTGCCGTTTGACAATCTCGGCATACAGGAAATTGCCCCAGTCATTGAGGTGAATGCCGTCTTTGAGCAACGCTTGAGGCTGGATGCCGTTCGTCCTGACGTACGCTTTCCAGGCCCCGCGGATGTCGATGATCTCGCACCCGTACTTCTCGGCCACCGTGGGCACGAACGTCATCATGAACTGGGTCCACCCTTGGTCTTCATAGGCCCCGGCGGCATTCGGCATCTCGCTGGCGGCGAGGTGGTCCGTGCAGATGGCGATTTCGGCCGTGGTGCGTTTGCGGGTGTTGGCGATGATGTCCTCGTACGTGTTGTGGGCGCCGAACACGTGAAAGATCATCAGGTCGGGGTAGAAGGGGTACAGATCCTGTTCCGCGCTCCGGACCAGCCACTGCGAGCCGAAGCCGCCGATGGAGCGGTTGGCAAATTCGATGTCCGCGTTGGGAAACCGCGCCCGCAGGTCGCGTTCGACCGCGTACGACCATTCCTGGGCGGAGATCGACTGGCCGTACACGAGGATGCGCACATGGTTTCGATGCTCGGGCGTGCTAGTCGCCAGCAGCGCCATGGTGCGCGGGATCTTCGCGCCGTATCCGGACGTGTCTTTCGCCGGCGTTGGCGGCGGATAGTTTTTCTCTACCGCTTCGGTAAAGACGGGTGTCGCGAGCAGAACGCAGGTCAGAGCCGATTTTGCTGCCATGCTGGTCATCGTTGTGGGACTCCTGTAAATCCGTTTCGAATCAAAATCGCCGGGACTCGCCGCTTTGAACGCACGCTACTTGCAGGTATTGGATTGCAGAATGTCCTGCTCCGTCAGGATGCAGTCCTGACGACGGAGTTCGCCCTGCAGGGTTTTGATGTCCACCGCTCGGGGTGGGACGCCGGCCCTGAGCGACAGCACCGACGCCACGCCCGCGGCTTGGCCCATGACCCCGCACTGGGGCATGACCCGCAGGCTTCCGAGCGCCTCGTGATCGCAACTCGCACACCGTCCGGCGACCAGCAGGTTGTCCATGCCCAGGGGCACGAGTATCCGGTAGGGGATCTGATACCGGAACTCTCTCTCGGGAAGCCATGTCTTCTGATCCATGCCCGGGCCGCCAACGGAATGAATGTCGATGTAGAACGAGCCGTAGCCGATGCTGTCGTCGAAACGACGTCCAGCCACCACGTCGTCGCGCGTGAGCGTGTACTCGCCTTGAATGCGACGGCTTTCGCGGATGCCGATGGTGTTCGGCGTGCTGACCATGTAACAGGCTTCCATGCCGGGCACGTACTTGCGGTAGACTTCAATGGTTTCGTAGGCCTGTTTTCGCGCTTCGATCGTGGCCTTCGTCAGATCCTCCGCGCGGGTTGAGTCGATGAAATTGACGTGCGTGAAGTTGACTCCCACCTGGTCGGCACGGGTGGGGGTCCACCACCAGCCCATGATGCAACTCTGGAAGGGGCGCATGTCCCCGTTGTCCTGCGCCGTCTTCCAAACCTCCTTTAATGCCATCCCCTTCCCTGCTCTGAAATCGCTGACCCGTTTCCAGTCAACCCCGCCGATGGTGAACATGAGGGTGACGGGCTGGCATCGACCTTCCGCGTCGCCCACGTCGAACCTGCAGCCGGCGCTGGCCGCTCCGTCGCCATCGCCGGTGCAGTCGACGATCCTCTTTGCACGAATGACCTGCCGTCCGCCCTTGTTCTGGACGACCGCGCCCGTGACGGCGCCCTTATCCACGACGGAATTGCAGAAGAACGAGTGGTAGAGCAGGCCACAACCGCATTCCTCTGCCATCTGCTCAAGGACCCGCTTCATCCCCTCGACTTCGAAATCGGCGTTGGAGTTGTCGCAGATGCCGTATCCGGCGGCCGCGGTGCGTCTCGCCATCTCGAACGGGACCCCGCCGACAACGCGAGTCTGGCTGTTCCACGCGGAATAGAGGCAGATATGGCCGTGCCCCCCTGCGGTGGCCACGCCTCCCAGGCAGTTGAACTGTTCGACGATCAGTGTCTTGGCGCCCATTCTGGCGGCGGAAAAGCCGGCGGCAACTCCCGCGGGCCCGCCACCGAGGATCAGGACGTCAACGTCGTCGGTTGTCTTGGGTGCTTTCATCTCGTCGACCACTTTCTCGGA
>JBAWXQ010000236.1:0-4409 GCA_037144015.1 bacterium | reverse complement strand
GTACTCCTTTGCCTGGCGGGTGTAATCGAGTAGAATCAACCGTACAAAACCATGAACTTAGCTACCCATACCGAAGACCCAGCCGACGACACCGCCGACCTCGAGGTGACGTCCGGAGGTCCATCCCCGGCCGGCAAACGCCGCGTGGTCGCCATTGTCGGGCGTCCGAACGTGGGCAAGTCCGCCGTGTTCAACCGCATTGCCGGCAAGCGCATTGCCATTGTGCACGATGAGGCCGGCGTCACCCGCGACCGACTCATGTCCGAGGTCACCTGGGATAGCGCCCGCTTTGAACTGGTCGACACCGGCGGCGTCAGCCTGCTCGACGGGCAGCGCGCCCGCGATGCCATCACCGCCGGCATCCGCGCCCAGGTCGATGCGGCGCTGGCCGATGCCGCGGTCGCCATCCTGGTCGTGGACGTCATCGCCGGCCGCAACCCGGTCGACGAGGCGGTGGCGGCCATCGTCCGGCGCAGCGGCGTTCCCTGCGTCGTGGCCGTGAACAAGTGCGACGAGCCGCGCCATGAGGAAAACCTGCACGACTTTGAGCCGCTGAACATGCCGCTCTTCCCCGTGGCGGCGCTGCACGATCGCGGCTTCGGTGACCTGATGGATGCGGTCCTGCCGCACCTGCCCGACATGGTCAACGAGACCGTGGCGCGCCCGCTCAAGGTTGCGATCGTCGGGCGCCCCAACGCCGGCAAGTCCTCCTACATCAACCGCCTGCTGAAGAGCGAGCGTGTGATTGTCTCGGAGATTCCGGGAACCACGCGCGACAGCATCTCCGTGCCGTTCCGCATCGGCAGCGGCGACCAGGCCCGCCACTACACCCTGATCGACACCGCCGGCATGCGGCACGTGCACAAGATCGACAACGCCGTGGAGCGCTTCAGCCTGTTCCGGGCCGAAAGCAGCGTGGCCGAGGCGGACGTGGTGGTGCTGGTGATGGACTCCGAGATCGGCCCCACCGTGCAGGACAAGCACATCGCCTCGCTGATCCAGCAGCACGAGAAGGGGTGCGTGCTGGTGGTGAACAAGTGGGACTTGGCCCAGGAGAAGGATATCACGCAGACCAAGGCCGAGCCCGCGCTGCGCGCCATGATGCCGTTCATGCGGCACTGCCCCGTGGTGTTCCTTTCCGCCAAGACCGGCTACAACGTGCGCAAGAGCGTCGAGGTCATCGATCACGTGGCGTCCCAGACGCGCCTGCGCCTCCCCACGGGGGTGCTCAACCGCGCGCTGGAAGATGCCGGGGAGCGCGTGGCCGCGCCCATGATCGGCGGCAAGCGCTTCAAGCTCTACTACGGCACGCAGGTCGGCGTGGCACCGGTGACGATCCGCATCTTTGTCAACGACCCCAAGCGCATCACCAAGCCGTACAGCGACTACCTCGTGCGGTCCCTGCGCGAGCGCTTCGGGCTCGAAGGCGCCGTGGTGCGCCTGCGCTTCCAGGAGCGCATCCGCCCCGAGCTCCCCGGGCTTTCCGTGCCCGGCCACAGCCGCTCGCCGGCCAAGCACCTGCCCGCGCGCTACGCCCGGCGCAAAAAAGGCAACCGCAAGGATTGATTTTCCGTGCCGGAAAATCATGGGTAGGGACGGTGCTCCGCCGCCGTCTGCAAGCGCGGGACGAGGTCTAGGAGACTGTCGGATTTAGACTTTTGGTTGCGACCCGCCCCCTGCCGACAGTCTCCTAGTCGGAGCATGCGATGCATTTGCGTCGCGTTTTTCGTACTCGTCCTCAGCGAAGCGGTCCTCGTCTTCGAAAGAACGGATTCGAGGACGACGACGAGGACGAGTACGATTGGGTTGCGGGCGCAACCCGCCTTCTGCTTTCAGCCGTTGCCCCCTCCCAAAAAACTCCTCATGGACGCAGGCCCCCCGCGTCTGCTATCTTTATACACCTTCTGCGCCCTTGCGGGCGCGGGAACACGGGCCGCCCGCTCGTCCAGGCTATCTGGCTGACTGCCTGACGGGTTTGTGTACGGCGCGCCCAGGCAACTGCATGCGGCAGCGTGCTCTGCACCTGCCACATTGAGGAACACATGCCAAAGAAGAAGACCAAGAAGGGCGCTGCCAAGCGCATGAAAATGTCGGCCACGGGAAAGATTATGTACGCGCGGGCTGGCAAGGGCCATCTGAACGCGTGCAAGTCGCGCAAACGCAAGCGCAATCTCCGTGGCATGGCTGTCTTGCATGAAGGTGACGTCCGGCGTTACAAAATCATGCTGTCGTCCTAACCCATACGGAGATTTTCCATGTCCAGAGTAACCAATGCCCCGGCTTCCCGGGAACGGCGTCGTCGCCGGTTGGATGATGCCAAGGGGTTTCGCGGCTCGCGCAGCAAGCTCTTCCGCCAGGCCACCGAGGCGGTCAACCGCGCGCAGCGCCTGAGCACCATTCACCGCAAGCACCGCAAGCGCGACTTCCGCCGCCTGTGGATTGCCCGCATCAATGCGGCCACGCGCACCAACGGCATGACCTACAGCCGCTTCATCGAGGGGCTGACCAAGGCCGGCGTGACCCTCAACCGCAAGATGCTCTCCGAAATCGCCATCCACGATGCGGCGGGCTTTACCGCGATCGTGGGCCAGGCCAGGGCCGCGCTGAGCTGAGCCGCTCCGCCGCATTTCCTCGAAGGCCATTCCCCTGCGGGAGTGGCCTTTTTTGCCTGCCAGTCGGCTGACAAACATGAGCACTTCGATACCTGTGTCGCAGCCTTCCCGCCGCATGGCGTACGCCGCCTTTGCAGCCATGTTGTCGGTCTATTTTTTCTCGTACTTTCAGCGGGCGGCCATACCCGGAACGATCTTTAACGAGCTGCAGGCCGACCTGGGGCTCAGCGCCGGGGCGGTGGCCTCGCTGGGCTCCATGTTCACCTGGATCTACGGCGGCATGCAGATTGTCGTGGGGCTGCTGGTGGCCCGGTACGGCGGTGTGCGCATGCTGCTGGGCGGCGGGCTGGTCATGGTGGCGGGCGCGTGCCTGTTTCCCATGGCACATGCGGTCGGCCCGCTCTTTGCCGCCCGCGCCCTGACCGGCCTTGGCGCCAGCTTCATGTACCTGAGCATTATCCGGGAGCTGGACCGGTTGTTTGACGGGCGGCATTTCACTCTGCTGGTGGGGGTCGTTCTGTGTGTCGCGTACAGCGGCGGCATGGCGGCGACGCTCCCGTTTGAGCGGGCGGCGGCGGCCTTCGGCTGGCGTCCCAGCCTCCTGACCGTGGCGGCGGTCATGCTGGTTTCGCTGGCCGTGGCGGGCGTGATCCTCCGGCAGCTGGGCCGTGAGCCGGGGGGCAGCCGCAAGTTCTCGCTGCAACCGCTGGGCGAGGTGCTGCGCAACCGTTCCTGCCGGGCCCTGCTGGCCAGCAGCCTGATCGCCTTTCCCGTCTACTTTGTGATCCAGACGGTGCTGGGAAAGAAGTTCCTGCAGGATGTCGGCGGGCTTTCCTCGCCCACGTCCGCCCTGTTTATCCTGGTTATGACCCTGGGCAGCGCCATCATCGCGATGGCCGGTGGCTATCTGCCGCGCCTGCTGGGCGAACGGCGCAAGCCTTGCCTGGTTGGGGGTGCGCTGGTGCTGGTTGCGGCGGTGGGGGTGCTGCTGGCCGGCGTGCTGGTGCGCGCGCCGGGCTGGGTGTATCTGCTGGGGTTTTTCTTCCTGGCGTCCGGGGCCTTTGCCATCCCTGCCGGCACGGCAACCATGAAGGACCTCAGCCAGCCGCACACCGTGGGCCCGGGCATTGCGGTCATGAACAGCCTGGCCTATATCGGCGCCGGAACCATCGGGCAGACCGGAGGGTTGATCCTCAACCACTATGCGGGCTGTGCCCAGGCTTCCGGCGCCGGGCTGATTTATCCCCGGGCCGCCTATGTGTCGTTCTTCGGGTTTCTCCTGGCGCTGGCGGTTCTCAATGTGATTTTCACCTGCCTGGTTCCGGAGACCGGCGGACGCCATGGACCGGTGGCGGCCCCGGCGGAGATTCTGGCGGACGAGGGGTCCATTTCGTGAAAGCAGCACAAGCACATCTCAACACAAAAGAACCGCAGATGACCAGCGGATACGGGCAATTTGCCGGCCAGTGGGGCGCGAACGCGCAGCTGGCCGCGAAGCGGAACACGCTGGCCGCCCGGGCCATCATCGAGGGGTTGAAGTAGTACCAGGAGCACAGAAGAGCCTAGGAGACTGTCGGATTTAGGCCTCGGATCGGTCCAGGGCTTTCTGCCGACAGTCTTCTAGTTGTGCAACCCGCTGCCCGCGGGTTGCGAAGACACAATTACAGACAGAAAGATTGTTCCGGCTGCTCTTTTGGTTGCGTATTACACTGTTTTCCGGCGCTTGGCGGTTGCGTCCCCCAAACTAGTGCTTAATTGCATAAATTAACGATAGTATTGCGAATCTGCGAACCCTTG
>JBAWXQ010000235.1:0-4413 GCA_037144015.1 bacterium | reverse complement strand
TCAGAATGGCATGCGAATACGCCTCCAGCAACTTACTGACCTCCACCAACACTGTCCTTAACTCGGAAACATCGCCGTAGTCGCGGCACGGCGAAATTGAGATGACAAACCGTAGGTTTCCGACCGCGGGAACGTCCGCGATAAACGATAAACAGCAATCACAAATTGGTGGGCCTTCTGCTGACTCCTGACTCCTGAATTCTGAATTCTGATTACCGGAATAGTTACGCGAGCGAATGGATTGGTCTTAGAGGCATTTCATCAATTTCCTGATGGTCACATAGGTCTGCCGGTCACCATGTTGCTCAAGCATTTTTGCACAACGAATCAGCTCCGCATCCGTCCTGGGAACAAAGTCCGGGCGCAGAAACCATCCGCAAAACAGGCGGTTGCTGGCCCACAGGGCGCTGATTTGTTCACGTATGGAGGGTGTCAGTGCCATAAAATACCTGATGAATATAGTATGGGGTTGGGTTGATGGTCGTCAACCCTGGTTTTGGGCGCGAAGTGTGGGACGAAGTGTGGGAGTTAGATGTCATCCCTGACCGCCTTTGAGAGGTGTCTGAGCATGGCGGCGATTCGTCTGGGTAGGTCGCGCCCCTCCTCCACGGGGGAAGGGTCTGCCGGACAGGAATCGGCGGTGGTCAGATCCACCCGTGTCGCGGACTGCACGGTTGCCCTGTAGCCGTAGAGTTGGGCGCCCTCTGAACTCTGGCTTCCGGCAACTTTTCGCGTTATCCTCCCTGCCGTGATTGCCCGTGTCACAGTGGATGCGGCGGTGAACCGCCTGTTCGATTACCTCGTGCCCGAGCCGCTGCGCGGCCGCGTGGTTCCCGGCACGCGCGTGCGCGTGCCGTTCGGGCCGCGCACGGTTACCGGGTATGTGGTGGAGGTTGGGGAGGATAGGTCCAATAGGTCCGATAGGACCTATGATCCTCCAGACCTGTTTGGCCTTGACGTGGCGCCGCGCCAGCTCAAGAGCGTGCTCTCCATTGTGGGCGAGCACCCCTTCCTGACCGAGCCGCTCCTGAAGCTGCTGCAGTGGCTGGCCGACTACTACTGCGCGCCGCTGGAGGCCGCCATCCGCAGCGCGCTGCCGGCGCCTGTGCGCGCCACGGGCGCGCGCCAGAAGGCGCAGCTGTTTGTGGAGGTGGTGGCGAGTCAGATCTGTCAGACGGGGCAGCCCCGTCCGACGCCGCCCACGCTTACCAGGCGCCAGGCCGAACTCCTCGCCCGGATCCGCCAGGTCAAGGGCGGATGGGCCGCCACCCTCTGCCGCGAGTTCAAGTGCACGCCGGAGCTGCTGCGCAAGCTGGCCGCGGCCGGCGCCATCATCCTCGAGTCGCGTCCGATGCGCCGCGATCCCATGGCCAACCGCGCCGTGCTGCCGACGCAGCCGCTGCCGCTGATGCCGGAGCAGGCCACGGCCATGGAGCAGGTCAAGGCCCTGTGCGATTCCCCTGACCCGCGCCCGCTCCTGCTGCTGGGCGTGACCAACAGCGGCAAGACCGAGGTTTATCTGCAGGGCATCGCCCATGTGCTGGCGCAGGGGAGGGGCGCCATTGTGCTGGTGCCGGAGATTGCGCTCACGCCGCAGACGGTGCAGCGCTTTGCCGGACGCTTCGGCCCGCAGGTGGCGGTGCTGCACAGCGCGCTGAGCGACGGCGAGCGCTACGACGAATGGCACCGCATCCGCACCGGCGAGGCGCGGGTGGTGGTCGGCCCCCGATCAGCCGTGTTCGCGCCCGTGACCCGGCTGGGGCTGATCGTGGTGGACGAGGAGCACGAGCCGAGCTACAAGCAGGACGAGGCGCCCCGCTACAATGCCCGCGACGTGGCGGTCATGCGCGGCCGCATCGAACACTGCGCCGTGATCCTCGGGTCAGCCACGCCGGCCATGGAGTCCTGGCACAATGCGCAGCGCGGCAAGTATGCCCTCGCGCGCATGCTCCGCCGCGTGGACGACCGCCCCCGGCCCACGGTGCGGATTGTGGACATGCGCATCGAGATGGCCAGGGCCGGGCACGTGCAGGTCTTCTCCGCCGCGCTGCTGGACGCCATCCAGGACCGCCTGTCGCAGGGCGAGCAGGTGATCCTGTTCCTCAACCGCCGCGGCTATGCGACTTCGCTGCAGTGCCCCTGCTGCGGCTATGTCGCCACCTGCGAAGCCTGCGATGTGGCCTTCACCTACCACCAGGCCGACACCTGCCTGCGCTGCCACACCTGCGGCGACTTCCAGCAGGTTCCGGCCGTCTGCCCCGGCTGCAGCGACCCCGCCTTCAAGTACGCCGGGTTCGGCACCCAGCGCGTGGAGGCGATCCTCCACAAGTGCTTCCCCAAGGCGCAGGTCGCCCGCATGGATGCGGACGTCACGGCGCGCCGCCACAGCCACGACGAAATCCTGGGCGCCTTCCGCACTGGCCGCACCGACATCCTGATCGGCACGCAGATGATCGCCAAGGGGCTGCACTTCCCGAGCGTGACGCTGGTGGGGGTGCTGGCCGCGGACATGAGCCTGCACAGGCCGGACTTCCGCGCCGGCGAGCGCACCTTCCAGCTGCTGGCGCAGGTGTCCGGCCGCGCCGGCCGCGGTGACATTCCCGGCGAAGTCATCATCCAGACCTACACGCCCGCGCACCCCGCGGTGGTTGCGGCCGAGACTGCCGATTTTGAGGCCTTTTCGGTTGCTGAGCTGGCCGACCGCCGCAGCGGCGGATTTCCGCCCTTCGCGCGGCTGGTCTGCCTCACGCTGCGCGGCGCCAGCGCGGAAAAAGTGGCGTTCGTGGCCGGGAAGCTGGCGGAGCGGCTCAAGGAGCTGACCCGCGGGGCGCGGCCGGCTGCAGTGGAAAACAGTGGCGCCGGCGCTCCTGCGCCGGCCAGCGCCGTCGACGTTTCCGACGCCATCCCTTCGCCGCGCGCCAAGGCCAAGGGGGAATTTCGCTACCAGATCCTGCTGCGGTCCGTGGCCGTGCAGAACATCCTGGACCCGCTGCGCCGGGCCATGGCGGACGCGAAGCTGCCGGCGGACGTGCTCCTGGCTGTGGATGTGGATGCGGTGAACATCATGTAGCTGGCTTTCCCATTCCGGGAAATCCATGGTGGGCCTTGAGATGCAGCGGCGGGACGCCGCTGCCACCCCGGCGTCTCCGAGCAGAATTCGATCAGCCGAAGAGATCCGCCAGCAGCGTTTTCACATGCTCTGCCGTCACCGGTCGGGGATTGGCGTTTGTGGAGCCGGAGGCCAGCACTTCGCGGACGATGGCCTCGCCGTCGGTGATGCGTGTGCCGGGGAACGGCGAGGCCAGGTGCATCTGCGTCATCCAGCCGGCCACGAGCTCCTCGACGTCGCATCCGAGCAGCACGCGCAGGCGGCTCAGATCATTTTGGATGGCCGGGCGGTTGAACCGCAACGCCGCCGGGAAGCAGGCTGCGCAGACCACCCCGTGTGCCGCATGCCACCGGGCGCCCAGCGGGTGTGCCAGACCATGCACCACGCCCAGGCGGGCGTGCGAGAGCGCCACGCCGGCGAGGTAGCTCCCCTGGAGCAGGTCGGAGGCGCGGCTCCAGTCGCCGTCATGCACGGCCGGCAGGGCGCCGGCAATGCGCACCAGCGCCAACTCCGAGAGCACGCGGGTAAGCGGCGTGGCAAACCGGCTGGTGTACGACTCAAACGCCTGCACAAAGGCATCCATGCCGGCGGCCGCCAGGGTGGCTGGCGGACAGCTGCGCAGCAGGGTCGGGTCAAGGATCACCAGCCGCGGCATGAAGGACGGATGGCGGATGGACTGCTTCAGGCTGCAGGAGGCGTCGGTCAGCACGGACACCACGGTGGCTTCAGTCCCGGTTCCCGCCGTGGTCGGCGCGGCGATCAGCGGCAGCGTGGCCGGAGGAATGGGGTTGCCGGCCTGGTAGGCGCAGACGCGTTCCGGCGCATCGCGCAGGCCGGCTGCGGCCTTGGCCAGGTCGATCACGCTGCCGCCGCCCACGGCTGCGACCCAGTCGAAACGCGGCGCGCGCAGGTGCGCGCGCAGCGTTTCGACTTCGTCGGTGGTGGGTTCGCCGCCGGGGTGCGCGTGGCAGGTGATGGCCATGCCGGCTGGCGCGGCGGAGAGGATGGCGGCGAGTTTGCCGGAGGCCGCCAGCGAGCGGCCATGCACCAGCATGCCGCATGTGCCGAAGACTTGCGCCTCGGTGCCGAGCTGCAGGATGGCGCTGTCGGCAGCCAGCGTGCGGCCGGGGAGGAGCAGTTGGGAGGGGAGTAGGGGAAGATCAGTGATCATGGGTCAGTTCATTTCAGGGCCAAAGGGCGGGGCAGGACCCGCCCTTGTGCTGTCTTCTGCAATCAGGCCAGAGCGTTGGCAAGGTGGCCCGGGCGCTCCGCGCACGGGCAGGATACAGTCTGGCACCTTGCCT
>JBAWXQ010000234.1:0-4450 GCA_037144015.1 bacterium | reverse complement strand
AACGAACCCTACACGAACTACATGTGCTTCCATGATTTCATAAGTCCACCAACGTATGCTCGTAATCGTCCTCGAACCGACATTCGACGATCGCCCGTCAGCGGGCTTCCCCAAACTAGCAGCTTGGTCGGCACAACGTTTGTGAAGGTACAGCGCTAAATCCGACAAGCTGCTAGGCACGACTACTCGTTTCCGGGCGATTCGAAGCAGAGCCGCGCGCGCACAGCAGCTACGCCCATCCCTGCGACCCGCACCTTTTTGATGCGGCCGGTCTCGCCGGCGATCACAGCGATCGCACGTTTGGGCAGTTTCAGTGTGCTGGCCAGAAATGCCACCAGCGCCTCATTGGCGCGCCCGTCAACCGGCGGGGCCTGGAGGCGGATGCGCAGCCAGGCCGCGTCCGCGCCTGCAATTTCCGTGCGCGAAGCGCGCGGCGTGGCCTTGATCGTCAGCAAGCAGCCGCCGTTCGCGTCAGCGATCCATGTGGTGGGTGCAGGCATGAGGCACGTGCTCGTTCTTTCTCTAGAGTCTTCGCAACCCGCTGCCGGCGGGTTGCGAAAACTCAATTACAGACAGAAAGATTGTTCCGGCGGCTCTTTTGGTTGCGTATTACACTGTTTTCCGGCGCTTGGCGGTTGCGTCCCCCAAACTAGCAGCTTGGTCGGCACAAAACTTGTGAAGGTGCGGCGCTAAATCCGACAAGCTGCTAGGAGACTGTCGGCAGAAGGCACTGGACCGATCCGGGGCCTAAGTCCGACAGTCTCCTAGTGGATCTTCGCCATCGCGGCGAGCAGCACGGAGACCACGACGATGTGGTAGAGGATGTACACGCCGGCCATGTAGAGCAGCGGCGTCAGGTCGATAAACCCGATCAGCAGCCGCTTGCGTATGCCGCCGAGCAGGGTGGCCACGCCCTCGTTGCAGAGGGCGTTCAGCGCAGCGTTCTGCAGCATGACCGCGGCGAACGACCCGACCAGCAGGGCGAACATGAGCTGCCAGGCCATCAGCAGCAGGTCCGCCACGGAGAAGAGGATGAGGCAGATGAGGTAGGGCAGGCGCCCGGCGGCGTCTGCCGCGGGGAGCGCGAGCGGTCGCATGTCGACTCCGGCGGGCAGGTGGGTGTTGAGCGCGCCGACGACGCTCAGCTCGTAAACCAGCACGCCGTGCACGGTCAGCAGCAGGAGAATCTGCGCCCAGCGCTGCAGCGCCGCCAGCGGCAGGGCGGCAAAGTGAAAGGCCTCGGAGGTGCGGTCGCGCCGCAGCACCGGCGTCAGGATCTGAACCAGCACATACACGCCCCAGTAGCGGGCGATGAAGAAGAGGAAGTGCAGCGCGCTGAACGTCAGCGCGCCGTGCAGCCCCGGGGCGTGCGGCGAGAAGCGGAAATACGAGCCGACCGTGATCACCCAGGGTTCCTCGGCCAGGAAGTGGTTCAGCGCCACGGCGCGGAAAACCAGCAGGAAGGCCAGCAGGAGCAGGGCGGTCAGGCGCCCGGGGATGGGCAGCACCGGGCGCAGGAAGTCCAGCACGCTGTCCGTCAGGCGCGTGGGCGCGGAGAGGAGCGGGTTGAAGTAGAGCTCCCGGTCCGGCAGTGACCACAGCCGCACCCAGAACAGGAGCAGGAGAAAATCCGTGATGATCAGGAAGGTTTCCATGGGAGAGGGAAGGGTACGTGGCCAGAGGGGGCAAGTGCAAGTGCGGAGTTCCGCGACGCGTAGTCGGTTAGCGACAGGGGGCGGTGGTTTCGTGCGAGCGTAAGCGGAAGGATGTCCATCCGGCAGGGACTGGCGAAGGTCTTTTTATGTCGAGATACGGCTGGCCGAAAATAGGCCCGACGATGTATTGCGTCGAACCGCTTTGCCGGCTGTCGATCGCAAGGCAGCCCGACCTTGACCCGATGATCGCGACATCTTGTTTGGCAGCGTCTGCCCGGCCGGACTACCGTCTTACGGTTCGACCGGCGCATTGTCCGACCGGTCGACACCCCCGCCGGCTTTTCCCTTTGCTTCTGTCTTCTCCTTCTCCGCCGCCCGCGAGATGACCTGTCCCTCGGGGCCGAGCGCGGCGCGCGCGCTGCCGCAGGCCGCGAGCACCTGGTCCGTGGTGCGGAAGTGGCACTTGCAGGTGCGCAGCAGGACCCCGGGGCCCTCCTTGCGCACGAGCGCCTCGGCCGCGGTGCGGACCTGCTCGGAGGCGCCCTTGGGCACGGGCACGCCGAGCGTCTCGGACATGCGCTGCAGCGCGCGCAGGAACCCTTCGCGCGCCAGGATCGAGGCGGCGGCCACGGCAATGTCCGACTCCGCCTTGTGGTGCTGCTCCAGCTTGATCTCGCGCCCCTTCTTCTGCAGCGCGCGCTTGATCAGGTGCTCGGCGCCGAACTGGTCCGCGACCGCGCGCGGGCAGCCGGGCACGCTTTCGAGCAGGTTTTCGATGGCGCGGCCATGCCCCCAGGCCAGCAGCCGGTTGACGTTGCGGATCTTGGCGTAGAGCCGGTTGTAGGCCTCGGGGCCGATGCTGATCAGCGCGTAGCGCGTGGGGCCGAGGAGCGCGCGCAGCTTGCCGCCGATGACAAAGACCATCTTGTCGCTCAGCAGCTTGCAGTCCTTGACGCCCATGGCTTCCATCACGCGGGCGAGGTCCGGGTCCACATAGGCCGCAGAGATGACCAGCGGGCCGAAGAAGTCGCCCTTGCCGCTCTCGTCAATGCCCATGTGGGATTCGACCGACGCGGGGTTGAGAATCTTCTCGTAGCCAACCCGGGCACCGCCGAGCACATTGGGCTCGAGGTAGAAAACCACGAAATCCTCCGCGCCCTTTCCCTGCACCAGGCACTTGCCGCTGGTGTAGAGGTTGACGCAGCAGTCCTCCGCCTTGGCCGCCACAATGGTGTGGGGGACTGTGGCCGGGCGGTAGTTCCCATGCGCCAGCATGTTCTGCAGCGCCTCCTGCTGTTTCGGCGTGAGCTTGAAGGTGAACGAGGTTTTCTTTTCCATGGCGCGCCCAGCATCCGCGATTCGTGTACGGGGCGCAAGGAAATCTGATGGACGGGTCTCTTGTCCGCCCCGAGGCGAAAACGCAGCAGACGGGCCGGCGGTATCACGCGCGATCCCGGCGGCCCGGATTGCCGCCAAAGGGAATGTCGAAGGAAGTGCAATGCGCCCCCTGATGGAGGCAAAGTCTATTGTAAAGGTCTGACCCTGACGGGAATGAGAATCTATTGTAAAGGTCTGACCCTGACGGGAAGATGACCCTGACGGGAAGATGGTGGCAGAGCCGTCCCGGCTCTGCTCTCTGGTGTGCAGCGGCGGGACGCCGCTGCCACTTTGCGGCGGGTGCGGCAGCCGCGTTTTTCACATGAACCATCAAGCCGCGGCCGCGACCGCGGCCCGAACTGAATTGCGGCGCTTCGGCCGCAATTCAGAGGCTCTGGCAGACCGTGATGCAGATCACGCCGACGATATCCTCGACGCTGCACCCGCGCGAGAGGTCATTGACCGGCTTGGCGAGCCCCTGCAGGATCGGGCCGTAGGCGATGGCTCCGGCGAGGCGCTCGGTGAGCTTGTAGCAGATGTTGCCGGCCTGCAGGTCCGGGAAGATCAGCACATTGGCGTCGCCATGGATCGTCCCCTTCGGATTCTTGGCCGCGGCGACCTTGGGAATGATGGCGGCATCGGCCTGCACTTCGCCATCCACGACCGCGTCGAGCTTGATCTCCGCAAAGCGTTTCCGCGTCAGCTCCGTGGCGAGGCGCATCTTGTCCACGAGTTCGTGCGAGGCGCTCCCCTTGGTCGAGAAGCTCAGGAACGCCAGCTTCGGCTGCTGGCCCAGCAGGGCGCGGTACGAGAGGGCGGTGGCATGCGCGATGTCCACGAGCTGCTCGGCTGTGGGGCAGGGGTTGACGCCGCAGTCGGCATAGAGCAGCACGTCGTCGCCGGACGGTGTCGGCTGCCGGAGGTCCATCAGGAAGCAGGATGAGCCGAGCTTGATCCCCTTGGCTGTGCCCACGCACGTGAACGCGGCGCGGAGCATGTCCGGCGTGGAGGCGATGCTGCCGGCGACGAGGCCGTCGACCCTGCCGAGCGCGAGCATGGTGTTGCCGAAAAAGAGGCGGTGTTCGCGCAGGGTTTTCGTGGCCTCGTCGGGTGTCATCCCTTTGGCCTTGCGTCGTTCATACAGCGCGGCTGCCAGCTGCGGGAGAAGGTCCGAGGTGGTGTAGTCGATGCACGGGACGCCGGCGGCGGCCAGGGAGGCCCCTGCGGCCTTCTCCGCCATGGCGAGTTCGTCGGGCGTGGCCAGGACCGTCGGCGTGGCCATGCGGTCGCGCTTGGCCTGGATGGCGGCCAGGATCACGCGCGGATCGTGCCCTTCGGGGAGCACGATGCGCTGGTTGGCGGCCTGGGCGCGGGGGAGGAGGCGGTTGAGCAGGTTCATGGGCGGGGTTCCTGGTGGA
>JBAWXQ010000233.1:0-4509 GCA_037144015.1 bacterium | reverse complement strand
GTTCCAATTTACACCACCCGTTGGGCGTGCTGGATTGAGTCAGCCAGCCAGTTTCCGTATTCTGCTTCCAAATTCAATTGGCTCTCTTCCGGGTGCCCATGCGTTTATCCGGCGACCAGATCGCGAAATACATTTTCCTCGCCATCGCGTGCTCCGCGATCGCGAGCCTGCTGCTGATCGCCGTCTTCATCTTCAAGGAGGGGCTCCCGTTCATCCTGCAGTACGGGCTCCGCAACTTCCTCACCTCGGCTGACTGGCGGCCGGAGGATGGCGCCTTCGGCATTGCGCCGATGATCGTGGCATCGCTCTGGATCACGGCGGGCGCCATGCTGATCGGCGCGCCGCTGGGCGTGGCCGGCGCCGTGTTCCTGAGCGAGTTTGTGCCCCGGCCGGTGATGCGCGTCATCAAGCCGGCCATCGAACTGCTGGCCGGAATCCCCTCGGTGGTCTACGGCTTCATCGGCGTGATGGTGCTCGCGCCGCTGATCCGCACCAGCCTGGGCGGACCGGGGCTCTCCGTGCTGGCTGCGGCCGTGATCCTCGGGATCATGGTGCTCCCCACGGTCATCAGCATCTCCGTGGATGCCATCGGCGCCGTGCCGGCCTCCTTCCGCGAAGGGGCGCTCGCGCTGGGCGCCACGCGCTGGCAGGCCGTGCACATGGTCGTGCTGAAGGCCGCACGCTCCGGGATCATCGCCAGCATCATCCTCGGCATGGGGCGCGCCGTGGGCGAGACCATGGCCGTGATCATGGTGGCCGGCAACACCATCCGCATGCCGCACGGCGTGCTGGAGCCGGTGCGCACGCTGACCGCCAACATCGCCATCGAGATGAGCGCCGCCACCGGCGCGCACCGGCAGGCGCTGTTTGCCACGGGCGTGGTGCTCTTCGTCGTGGTTATGCTCCTGAACTCCATGGCCATGGTCGCCATGCGCCGGAAGGGGGCGCGCTGATGCGCCTCGCGCCGAAGTACACCCAGGTCGCCGCCGTTGGCGCGCTCGGCGCCGCCACGCTGCTCACGCTGGCCGTGCTGGTGTTCATCATCGTGTTCGTGCTCGACAAGGGGCTGCCCGCCGTGACCTGGTCGTTCCTCTCCACCGACCCGGAGGACATGGGGCGCGCCGGCGGCATCCTCCCCATCATCGCCGGCACGCTGCTCCTGCCGCTGCTGGCGCTGGCCATCGCGCTGCCGCTGGGCGTGGGCACGGCCGTGTACCTGTGCGAGTACACCCGCGAAGGCCGCATGACGCACGTCATCCGCTTTGGCACCGACTGCCTGGCCGGCATCCCATCCATCATCTTCGGCCTGTTCGGGCTCGTGTTCTTTGTCGGCATCCTGCGCCTGGGGTGGTCGCTGCTCTCCGGCGGGCTGACCCTGGCCATCATGATCCTGCCGACCATCATCCGCACCTCCGAAGAGGCCATCCGGGCCGTCCCCTCCGCCTACCGCGAGGTCAGCTGCTCCATGGGGGCCACCCGCTGGGAAACGGTGCGCAAGGTCGTGCTGCCCAACGCCCTGCCAGGGATCATTACCGGCGTCATGCTCGGGCTGGGACGCTGCATCAGCGAGACCGCCGCCGTGATCTTCACCGCAGGAACCGTGGCGCAGATGCCGGCCTCGGCATTCGACTCCGTGCGCACCATGGCCGTGCACTTTTACCTGCTGGCCCGCGAAGGCATTTCGAGCGGCAACGCCTACGGCACCGCGGCCGTGCTGATCCTGACCGTGCTGCTGGTGAACCTGACCGCCTACTGGATGATGCATGCGTTCATCCGAAAAAGGGCAAGGTAGGAGATGACATAGTCGCAACTGGGGGGGGCTCCGGACACGAAGGGGAGGAAGGATGCACGAAGGTCACGAAGGTTTATGGTTGTTTGTAATCGGCGCGGCGCGGCGACAACGCCCCATTTCGTGCCCTTCGTGGAGCCTTCGTGTCCTTCGTGTCCAATACACCTGCGGCGATTCAATTTCTTAACTTACCCTAGCCTTGCCACATGCCCCCCACACACACAACCGATGCCAAGATCGAGGCCCGCGACTTCAGCCTGTTCTTCGGAAAGAATCAGGCGCTGCGGCGCCTGACGCTTGACGTGCGCCGCAACGCCATCCTCGGCATCATCGGCCCGTCCGGATCCGGCAAGACCTCGTTCCTACGCGCCATCAACCGCCTGAACGACCTTCACCCGGATTGCCGCGTCGAGGGCTCGCTGCAGCTCGACAGCCGGAGCGTCTATGACCCGGACCTCGACCCCGTGGCGCTGCGCAAGCGCGTGGGCATGGTTTTTGCCCTGCCGATCCCCTTGCCGCTCAGCATCTACGAGAACGTGGTGTACGGGCCGCGCCTCGGCAGCCGCTGCCCGCCGCGCGCCGCGCTGGACGCGCTCGTCGAGCGCAGCCTGCGCGCCGCATTCTTGTGGGATGAGGTCAAGGACCGCCTCCACACCTCCGGCCTGCGGCTCTCCGGCGGCCAGCAGCAGCGCCTCTGCCTGGCGCGCGTACTGGCCATGCAGGCCGAGGTGATCCTGCTGGACGAGCCCTGCTCGGGACTGGACCCGATCTCGACCGCCAGAATCGAGGAGGCCCTGATCGTGCTCAAGGCGCAGCACACCATCGTGCTGGTCACCAACAACACCAAGCAGGCCGCGCGCGTGGCCGACGAAACCGCCTTCTTCCTGATGGGCGAGCTGGTGGAGTGCGGCCCCACCCGGAAGATCTTCACCGTGCCGGATGACCCGCGCACCAACGACTACGTGACAGGACGTTTCGGATGAGCGACAGCACCCCGGAAAACAGGCCCGCACCGCCGGCGCCCAAGATGTCGGTCACCGGGCTCAACCTCTTCTACGGCGCCTTCCAGGCGCTGCGCAACGTCTCCATGCCGGTTGCGCAGAACCGGATCACGGCGCTGATCGGCCCCTCCGGCTGCGGCAAGTCCACTCTGCTGCGCGTGCTCAACCGCATGAACGACCTCATCCCCGGCGTGCTCGTGCAGGGGAGCGTGGAACTCGACGGCCGCGACATCTATGCGCCCGCCACCGACGTCTGCGAGCTGCGCACGCGCGTCGGCATGGTCTTCCAGCGGCCCAACCCCTTCCCGCTCTCCGTACGCGACAACGTCCTTTTCGGCCTGCGCGTGGCCGGTGTCCGCCGCCGCGCCCGGCTGGACGACACCCTCGAGCGCAGCCTGCGCGCCGCCTGGCTCTGGGACAACCTGAAGGACCGGTTGCAGCAGCCTGCGATGGAACTCCCGCTCGACCAGCAGCAGCGCCTCTGCATCGCCCGCCTCCTGGCGGTCTCGCCGGAGGTCATCCTGATGGACGAGCCCTGCTCCGCGCTCGACCCGATCGCCACGGCCAAGATCGAGGAGCTGATGCTGGAGCTGAAGCGCGCCTACACGATCGTGATCGTGACGCACAACATGCAGCAGGCAGCCCGCATCTCGGACTTCACTGGATACATGCTCCTGGGCGAGCGGGTCGAGTTCGGAGCCACTGCCGGCGTGTTCACCGCACCGGACGACCCGCGCACACAGGATTACATCAGCGGACGATACGGATGACGGGCGGGGAGAACGTGAACCGTGACCGCAAGGCGGGCGTCAGCCCGCAACCCAATGAATCAACAAATCAAGGACACCGAGAGCACAGAGAGAAACAGAGACCACAGAGAATTTCCTGTCTGCGGCCGGCGAGCCGGCCGCAGCAGCATGAATTTCTATCTCCGGCCTACTTACCTTTTCAGGGTGAACAGCACTGTGCGATACTAAAACCGGATCAACGACAAGCGAATTTCGCGGCACGCGAAATTCGGGAGCGAAGCGATGGAACGACACTTTGACGAACAGCTGGCGGAACTCAAGACCCTGCTCATCCGGATGAGCGGCCTGGCAGAGCTCATGATCGCGGACGCGCTGAAAATACTGGTGAACCGCGATGCCTCGGCGGCCGCCGCCGTGTTTCAACACGAGGAGCAGGTGAACCGCCTGCAAATCGAGGTGGACGAGATGTGCCTGGCGCTCATTGCCACCCACCAGCCGGTGGCGGGCGACCTGCGCTTCCTGCTCGGCGCCGTCAAGACCAACAACGAGCTGGAGCGGCTGGCCGACCTGGCTGTCAATGTCTGCGAAAAGGGGTGCGAGCTGATCAGCCACCCGCCCGTGAAGCCCTTTGTGATCATCCCCGAGATGGCCGCGATCGCCAGCGGCATGGCCCGGGACAGCCTGCACGCCTACGTCAACCGCGACACCACCCTCGCGCGCAGCGTGCTGGCGCGCGACGACGCCCTCGACGAGCGGAAAACCCGCGTCACGAATGAGCTGGCCGAGCACATCCGCCACTTCCCCGAAACCACCACGGCCGCGCTCGACCTGATCCTGGTGGCGCGCAACCTCGAGCGCATCGGCGACCACGCCACCAACATCGCCGAGAACACCATCTTCGTGGTGCAGGGCAAGGACATCCGCCACAACGTCGAGACTGTCGGCATGGGGCGGGTCGCAACCAAAAGTC
>JBAWXQ010000232.1:0-4523 GCA_037144015.1 bacterium | reverse complement strand
GTCGCAAACAACAAACAACCGTACACGGGTAACACGCCAGCAAGTGAACACGCCCGACCCATCGTACCGACCCTCCAACCGTTTACAAAACAGTATTCTCCTGAGCATGCAACCGCAATCGAAATCGTGTCGGTGCCGGTGCCGGAACCGATCGAGAATCCTCTTGCGGGCAGGATGGATGTAGGGTTTAATGTCTGTCACCTTGGGTTGTGCGTACAGGCAGCGCAGGCAACAGGTTGCCGGAGGATCGACATGGAACTGGTTCCGCAATGGGGCATGTGGCTGATCTTCGGGATGATTCTGCTTGTCCTGGAGGTTACCGCGCCGGCCTTTGTCTCGATCTTCTTCGGCCTGTCGGCGCTGCTGGTGGCGCTGGTCTGCTGGCTGGCCGGTCCGGATTTGCCTGCCTGGGCCGCCTGGCTTATTTTTATCGGCCTGGCCGTGGTTCTGCTGATCGCGCTGCGCGGCCTGTGCAAGAAGCTGTTTGTGGGCCGGAAGTCGGCGGACGGCGACGGCCTGGCCAGTGAAGTTGTGGGGCAGCGCGCCATCGTCACGGTGCGCATTCAGCCCGGGCAGCCGGGCAAGGTGGAGCTTCGCGGTGCGAACTGGCGGGCGGAGTCCGGCGAATTGCTGGAACCCGGCACGCAGGTGCGGATCGTGAAGCAGGAGAGCATTTCGCTCACCGTGGAGCGTCTGCCGTAGGTTCGAATGGGGCGGGTCAAACAAAAGGAGTGAGTTATCATGCAATGGATTGTTGGCGTACTGTTTTTCTTTGCCTTTTATGTGATGGTGAAGTCCATCCGCGTGGTGCCGCAGAAGACGGCCTACATCGTCGAGCGGTGGGGCCGGTACCGGTGCACGCTCGATGCGGGCCTGCACGTCCTGATGCCGATCATGGACCAGGTGGCCTACAAGCACACGCTTAAGGAGGTCGCGATCGACGTGCCGCCGCAGCAGTGCATCACCAAGGACAACATCACGGTTGAGGTGGACGGCGTCCTCTACATGATGGTGATGGACCCTGTGCGCGCGTCATACGGCATCAGCAACTACATGTTTGCCACGGTGCAGATTTCGCAGACCACCATGCGCAGCGAGGTCGGCAAGCTCGAGCTTGACCGCACCTTCGAGGAGCGCGAGCGGATCAACGGCGCCATTGTGGATGCCGTGGACAAGGCGTCCGAACCCTGGGGCATCAAGGTGACGCGCTACGAGGTCAAGAACATCTCGCCGCCCCAGACGATCCGCGACGCGATGGAGAAGCAGATGCGCGCCGAGCGCGAAAAGCGCGCCCTCATCGCCGAGTCCGAGGGCGACCGCCAGGCGCGGATCAACCGCGCCGACGGCGAAAAGCAGCAGGCCATCGCCTTCTCCGAGGGCGAGAAGCAAAAGCGCATCAACGAGGCGCAGGGGCGCGCGCAGGAGATCATGCTGGTGGCCAATGCCACCGCCTCCGGCCTGCGCGAGATCTCCAAGGCCTGCATGGAGCCCGGCGGCACCAACGCCATCAACCTGCGGCTGGCTGAACAATACATTACGGAGTTCGGCCGCCTGGCCAAGGTCGGCAACTCGATGATCATCCCGGCAGACCTGGCCAACGTGGCCGGCTTCATCAAGGCCGCTGCCAGCGTGGTCAAGGACCTGCCTGCCGGATCCGTGGCCAACACCGCCGCCACGTCCATGCCGCCGAAGCTCGGCTAAATTTTCTTGCGGAAAAGTTTCAAGCCGTCCGGAAAAGTGATGGCCCGCGATGCTCGCGGGCCATCACCTTTTAGACGAGCCGGGTCCACTTCTCGGTGTTCTCCGGCCGCGTGTTGCGGATCACGGCGTCCACGAACGCCACCGAGCGGATCCCTTCTGCCATCGACGGGTAGGGTGGATTCAGGTCGCGCTTGCCGTCAAAGGCCAGCACGGCGTCGGCAAACTGGGTGTAGATGTAGGCCAGCGATTCGCAGAGGCACTCGGTGCGTCCGGCCGCCGGCGTGGCCGTCAGCGGCGACACCGGAACGCCGGGGCGCAGCACTTCGGACGATCCGTTGACGGCGTGGAGCACCAGCGTATTGGGGTTTTCCTGCTCCCAAAGCAGGCCGCCCTTGTCGCCGAAAATCCGCATGCGCACGCCGCCGGTTTCGCCAACCGCGACCTGGCTGGCCCACAGCACGCCCTGGGCGCCGTTGCCAAGGCGGAAGAGTACGGCGCCGTCATCCTCGAGCTGACGGCCGGCCACGCAGGAGCGCACGTCGGCGCTGACTTCGGTGATCTGCAGGCCGGTGAACAGCTCCGTGAGGTAGGCGCCGTGCGATCCGACGTCGGCCATGCAGCCGCTCTGCCCGGCCCGGCGGGGGTCTGCGCGCCAGCTGGCCTGGCGGTTGCCGGCGGTTTCCAGACGGGAGGCCAGCCACCCCTGCGGACACTCCACGACCACGCGCCGGATGTTCCCCAGGCGCCCTTCGCGGATCAGCTTCTGGGCCTGCCGCACCATCGGGTACCCGGTGTAGGAGTAGGTTAGCCCGATCAGGCGCTGCTTGTCATCCAGCTTGCGCCCGAGGTTCTGCACCTCGTCCACGCTGGTGGTCAGGGGCTTTTCGCACAGCACGTGAAAGCCAGCGTCCAGCGCCGCCATGGCGACCGGGTAGTGCAGGTTGTTGGGTGCGGTGATGACAATGAAATCCGGCTTCACGTCGTCGGGCAGGGTGGCTTCCTTGCGCAGCATGTCCCGGTAGGCGCCGTACACGCGCTCGCGCTGGATGTCGAGATCCTCGCCGCCCTCGAACGAGCGGTGCCGCGTGCTGCCGAAGGCGCCGCAGACCAGCTCAATCCGTCCGGTCATCTGGGCCGCCATGCGGTGGTACGGGCCGATGAAGGATTCCTTGCCGCCGCCCACCATTGCCATCCGGACTTTTCGTTTCATCACAACACCCTTTGCCTGCCGCGCACCAAACGCAGCTAATACGATGAAGATATTCTAGCATGAACATCTGCCGCAGGCAAAGGAGAACCGCCGGCATCCGGTAGTCGGTTAGCGACAGGGGCGGCGGGTTCGGACGCGGAAAAGACCGCCATCACACCGAATTCTCTGTGCCCTCTTGAATCTCAGTGTACCTCTGTGGCCGAAGCTGGAATTACTCGCGCGTAACTTTCGCAGTTTCGGGGTTGGCCCGCGAACCGCGCAGCCGGTTGATCATCGCGGCGGCGACGCCGGCGCCGAAGCCGTTGTCGATGTTGACCACCGTGACGCCTGCGGCGCAGCTGTTGAGCATGGCCAGCAGCGCGGCAATGCCCTGAAAGCTGGCGCCATATCCGACGCTGGTGGGCACGGCAATGACCGGCCGGTCCACCAGCCCCGCCACGACCGAGGGGAGGGCGCCTTCCATGCCGGCCACCACGATCAGCGCGCGCGCATCCGCGAACTGCGCCTGCCGCGAGAGCAGCCGGTGCAGGCCTGCCACGCCGACATCGAACAGGCGCACCACGCGGGCGCCCAGGCGTTCGGCCGTGATGGCGGCCTCCTCGGCCACGGGCATGTCCGAGGTGCCGGCGCAGAGCACCGCGACTTTGCCGCGCCGCCGGGGCAGCGGCGCGACATCGCGGGTCAGCGTGCGGGCAATGTCGTTGTAGGCGGCGTCCGGAAACACCTGCCGCACGGCGGCCGCGTGTTCGGCGCACACGCGCGTGGCAAAGGCGTTCTGCCCTGCCGCGGACAGGGCGCGGAAGATGGCCTCGAGCTGCGCGGCCGTCTTTCCCGCGCCATACACGACCTCCGGCTGGCCGCGGCGGCGCAGCCGGTCCAGGTCCAGCTTGGCGAAACCGAGGTCGGCTTCGATTGGGGTGGTGTGGCGCTTGCGTGGCATGCTGTGTGGAGCCGATCTGGCAGTGCGGGCGGATCAGGCGGATCAGGTTAGCATCTCGTCCAGCTTCTCCTTCAGCGCCGGAACCGTCAGGCGCTCCTGCTTCATGGTGTCGCGGTCGCGGAGCGTGACCGTGCCATCCTCCAGGGTCTGGAAATCCACGGTGACGCAGAACGGCGTGCCCGCCTCGTCCATGCGGCGGTAGCGCCGGCCGATCGCGCCGCCCTCGTCCCAGAAGCAGGCCCAGCGGCGCTGCAGCTGCCCGAAGATCTCGCGCGCCCTGGCGTACAGCTCGGGCTTGTTCTTCATCAGCGGGAAGACGGCCACCTTCACCGGCGCCACCAGGGGGCTGAAGCGCATCACGGTGCGCATCTCGGACTTGCCCTTATCGTCCGTCACCTGTTCCTCGGCATAGGCGTTGCAGAGCAGGGCCAGCGCCAGGCGGTCCGCGCCGGCCGAGGGCTCGATCACGTGCGGGATGTAGCGACCCTCGAAGAGCTTGGCCACAAAGGCGCGCGCGTCATCATCGGCTTTGCCGCGCACGGTCCATTCGGCCACGACCCTGCCGGTGAAGGCGGCGCGCCCCGCCTCGTCGAGCCGGGCAGCTGCCAGCTTGAGCGGCTCGTCAAAGACCTCCATGGACTTGCCGCTGTGCTTCTGGTGCTGGGTCAGGTC
>JBAWXQ010000231.1:0-4567 GCA_037144015.1 bacterium | reverse complement strand
TGTCGGCAGAAGGCCCTGGACCGATCCGAGGCCTAAGTCCGACAGTCTCCTAGGGCCGCTACTCGATCCGCCCCCAGCGCCGCGAGCCGAACGGCCAGTAGACCAGGGTGGCCGGGCCGAGGAGGTTGCGCCGCGGCACCGGGCCCCAGTAGCGGCCGTCGAGGCTGTTGGGCGTATTATCGCCCATGGCGAAATACTCGTCCGCCGACAGCTGGATGCTGTCTTCTGGCGTGCGCAGCGCGCGGGCATACCGGGCGTCCACCTCGCCCACTGTCCGGTAGCCTGCATACGGCGGCGCCCACGCGGCGAGCTTCTCGCGGCGCGCGATGCGGGCAATGGCGTGCGGCTCGTATACGGCGGCCCCGTCGATCCACAGCTCCGGCGGATGGATTGACAGCACCTCTCCGGGCAGGCCGCACATGCGCTTGATGTAGTGTGTTCCCTCCGGCAGCCCCCGGATATCCCGGGTCGAGAAAACCATCACTTCGCCGCGACGCGGCAGCCGGAAGTTCCAGGCCCAGCGGTTGACAAACACAAAATCCCCCTCGGTCACCACGCCAGACCAGAGCAGCTGCCCGGCCGGCCGCTCCACGCCGCAGCCGGACAGCAGGGGAAACCAGGGAATTTCCGGCGAGCCCGCAGACGCCGCGGCTGACCAGCCGGCAAAGAGCCGCTGCAGGGCCTGACACGCCTGCTGCTCGCGCACCGGATCCGCCCGCCGGCCCTGACGCCGGAGCTCGCACGCCTCGTATGCGTACAGCGTCACCTGCAGCGACGCGTCGTCCAGAACACCTCCGCGCGACCAGTTGGCCACCGAGGCAACCACCGGGGCGGCGTGCTGCAGCGCAAAGGCGCGCGTCTCGTCATCCGCATGCTCGCCCGCAGCCGCCTTCAGCCGAAGCGCGTGCAGGCGGAGCTTTTCCGCCACCTGCGCCTGCGCCGGGGCGGCGGGAACAAAGCCGGCACGGTAGATGCCGGCATGCCGGCCGGCCACATCGTTCGGCAGGAAATGAATGTCGTACCCGCGGTCAAGCGCGCCCGCGCCCAGGCGGCTGCCGAGCGCATACAGCTTGCGGGACGGCGCGGACTCCCTCCGGTGCAGCGCCTCCGGCGGCAGCTCGCCAGGCCACTTTCCGCAGACCACCGTGGTGTAGCCGGGCACGCGGTCGTCATTCCAGAGCACCGCGATTTTGCCGGCGCGATGCGTCTCGACGCGGCCGAACCACTCACCTGCAGCCAGCCAGTTCGCCGCCTTGATGACCGGCCGGTCGCAGAGGCGCGGCGCGGCCTGCTCGCGCGAGCTGACCCCGTAGAGCGTCGGCTGCATGGAGCCCGTGGGAATCTGGAACGGCTGGTAGAAATAGGCCCGGAAGGCCATGGCCACGCCGAGGGCCACCACCAGCACTTCGAAATTCTCGCGCCAGGCAGGCAGGCTGCAGAGGGGGGTCAGGGCATCGATGCGCTCGCCCAGGGCCTTGTCCGCCCCGGCCATGGCCTGCGCGTCGCGCCCCTGGCAGGCCTGCACCGCCGCCTGCGTGGCGGCATCGAGGCCGGCCAGGTCTGCGGCAGGCAGCACGTCCTCGCGCATGTGGCGCAGGCCGCGGGCATGGTGCACCAGCGCCTTCAGGCGCTTGCGCTGTTTGCGGTGCTGAAAAAAGTTCATGGGTGGTTCCTGGACGGGTCACGGGGCAGCAGTCATTGGTCATTGGTCATTGGGGCGAAGCGACCGGGCAGGTTCCTGTCTGGCACACCGCCTGCACTTGCCCGTGCGCGGAGCGCCCGGGCCACCTGTCGGGTACCGTTTTCGGACTGCTGCCTAATCGTCTTCTCCCACACCGCCGCGCAGCACGGCGATGAAGGCCGTCTGCGGCACGCTCACGGTGCCGAACTCCTTCATGCGCTTCTTGCCTTCCTTCTGCTTCTTGAGGACTTTCTGCTTGCGCGTCACGTCGCCGCCGTAGAGCTTGGCCGTCACGTCCTTGCGGAAGGGGCGGATGTCCTCGCGGGCAATGATGTTGCGCCCGATGGCGGCCTGCACCGGGATCTTGAACATGTGGGGCGCGATGGTGTCGGCCAGGGCCTTGCAGATCTGGCGGCCGCGGGCCACGGCCTTGTCCTTGTGCACCATGCAGGAAAAGGCGTCGACGACCTCGCTGTTGAGGAGGATCTCCATGCGCACGATGTCGCTGGTCTGGTGGCCGGCGGGCTCGTAGTCCATGGACGCGTACCCGCGGCTGACGCTCTTGAGCGTGTCGTGGAAGTCGATGAGAATCTCGTTCAGCGGCAGGCGGCAGGTCATCATCACGCGCTTGGCATCCACGCTCTCCGTGGCCTGCATCTCGCCGCGGCGGTCCATGACCAGCCGCAGCATGTCGCCGATGCAGGTGTTGGGGCAGATGATCGTGGCCTTGATCATCGGCTCCTCGATGTGGTCGATGCGCGTGACCTCCGGCAGGTGCACGGGGTTGTCGACCTCGATCATCCCGCCGTTGCTGAGATGCACGCGGTAGACGACGCCGGGGTGCGTGTTGATGATGTCGAGGTCGAACTCGCGCCGCAGCCGCTCCTGCACCACCTCCATGTGCAGCAGCCCCAGGAAGCCGCAGCGGTAGCCGAACCCCAGCGCCACGGAGCTTTCCGGGTGGAAGGTGAAGGCCGAATCATTGAGGTGCAGCTTTTCCAGTCCCTGGCGCACCTTCTCGTAGTCCTCGGTGCTGACGGGGTAGATGCCGCTGAAGACCATCGGCCGGAGTTCCTTGAACCCCGGCAGCAGCTCGGTGGCGCCATCCTTGCCGCAGGTGACCGTGTCGCCGATCTTGATCTCACTCGGGTCCTTGATCGTGCCGACGAGATACCCCACCTGCCCCGCCTCCAGCACGGGGATGGGCTTCTGGTCCGGGCTGAACACGCCGACCTCGCGGACCTGCGTGGTCACGCCGCTGCCCATGAAGCGCACGCTGTCGCCGGACTTGATGCTGCCGTCCACCACGCGCACGTAGGTGATCACGCCGCGGAAGACGTCGAACACAGAATCAAAGACCAGTGCCCGCAGCACCGCGTCGGTGCCGCGCGTCCGGGGCGGCGGGATGCGGCTGACCACGGCCTCCAGCACCTCGGGCACGTTGAGCCCGGTCTTGCCGCTGATGAGCAGCGGGTGCTCCATGGAGATGCCGAGAATATCCTCCACCTGCCGCTTGACCTCCTCCACGTTGGCGCTCGGCAGGTCGACCTTGTTGATGACGGGGATGATCTCGAGCCCGTTTTCGATGGCCAGGTAGGCATTGGCCACGGTCTGTGCCTCGACGCCCTGGGCCGCATCCACCAGCAGGATGACGCCTTCGCACGCGCCCATGCTGCGCGAAACTTCGTAGGAGAAGTCCACGTGGCCGGGGGTGTCGATGAGGTTGAAGCGGTAGGTCTGCCCGTCGCGCGCCGTGTAGTGCATCGACACCGGATGGCACTTGATCGTGATGCCGCGCTCGCGCTCCAGGTCCATGGCGTCGAGCGTCTGCTCGCGCATGTGGCGCATCTCGATCGTCTTGGTCAGCTCGAGGATGCGGTCCGAAAGTGTGGTCTTGCCATGATCGACGTGGGCGATGATGCAGAAGTTGCGTGTGTTGGCGATGATCTGTTCCATGGTGCTCAGCCGATCCGCCGGACCCGTCGGAGCCGACGGAGCGGGCAGGTCATTCCTCTCTTATGCCCCGAGTTCAATCCCGTACGCCGCCGCGGCGGCCTGCCGCATCTCCATCACGCCGGCCCGCAGATCCGCCAGGCCAAAAATCGAACTGCCCGCCACAAATGCATTGGCGCCATGGGCGGCACAGGCAGCCGCGGTGGCGGTGTTGATCCCGCCATCCACCATCAGTTGCAGGCTTCCATGGCCCTGCCGGTTCGCCTCCCGCCGGATGGCGGCCAGCTTGGGCAGCATGGCCGGCAGGAAGGCCTGGCCGCCGTACCCGGGCTCGACGGTCATCACCAGCACCTCGTCCACCCGGGCCAGAAAAGGAAAGACCGCCTCGGCCGGCGTGTCCGGCTTGAGCACAAGCCCGGTGCGCACCTTGCGCCCGCGGATGTCGGCCAGCGTGGCGACCACGTCGCAGTCGGCCTCCACATGAAACTGCACGGTCGAAGCCCCCGCCTCAATGAAGCGGCCCGCATAACGGTCCGGATAAGTCATCATCAGGTGTACGTTCAGCGGCAGCAGGGGCACGGTGCGGTGGGCCATGGCCGCCATGTCCGGGCCAAAGCTCAGGTTCGGCACGAAGTGGGCGTCCATGATGTCCAGATGCAGCGCCTCCGCCCCGGCAGCCGCCACGCGGCGGCACTCCTCGGCCAGGCAGCCGTAATCGGCAGCCAGCAGGGACGGAAGGATGGCCATGTCCATAACCCGGTAGTGTCGCAGATCAGGAAGCGAAACGCAATTCCGCGGCTTGCCGGGACTTGCCGCCTTGCCGCCGGGGCATCCCCGTTTCCTTGCCTTGCACTCTTCGCGGTATGGCATTGGCATGCGTGGGTGTAGCGTGCGCCGTCACCGGCGCACCCTGCGCAAGGGCCGCGCGTGGAC
>JBAWXQ010000230.1:0-4596 GCA_037144015.1 bacterium | reverse complement strand
CCTGGCGGGCAACAGCGCCAGAGCCGATGACAACGTCGCGGTGAAGGTGCGCTAGCAGCCTGTCGGACGTAGCCTCAGTTCTTCACAGACTTTGTGCCGACAAAGCTGCTAGTTTGGGGGACGCAACCGCCAAGCGCCGGAAAACAGTGAAATACGCAACCAAAAGAGCAGCCGGAACAATATTTCTTTCTGTAATTGAGTTTTCGCAACCCGCGGGCAGCGGGTTGCACAACTAGGAGACTGTCGGCAGAAGGCCCTGGACCGATCCGAGGCCTAAATCCGACAGTCTCCTAGCAGCTTTGTCAGCACAAAGTTTGTGAAGAACTGAGGCTAAGTCCGACAAGCTGTGCTTGTGCCAGGCAAATGCGCGGCGCATAATGCATATTCGTGTTCTCACACGTTGCCGCAAATGCCCCGTGGGGCGAGAGGAACAGGTTATGCATCGGTTGCTTGTGTTTGCGTTTGCAGGTCTTCTGGCGATCCCGTCCCTGGCCGGCGTCGGCGATCCCCAGACCCGGACGGACCACCCTTGGAATCCGGGCGAACTGTCCTGCTCGACGTTCGACCGGCTCTTTCAGACCCAGGCCGAACAGTACACCCGCGTCACCGGGCGCAAGGTTGACAGCGAAGAAGACAAGGCGCTCGCTTCGTGGTTCTGGCGCAACCGGAACCACTGGCACAGCGAGATGGTGGGAGAAAACTATTTTCCCGGGGGCGAGGGGCTGGTGCGCGAATACTGGAGCGGCATTTTCGGCTATGGCTTCGGCCTTTGCTTCGACACGCACCACCAGTACGGCGGCGAGATCTGGAAGTTGCTGGGCCCCAATCGCTACCGCACCATGGGTGTGGACGGCCACACGAGCTTCGAGGTCTACCTCAAGGGCGGCGCCTATGGCGATGGCACCTGGGTGCTGCTGGACCACAACATTTCGACCGTGGTCTTCCTTCCGGACAACAGCCGCCTGGCTGGTTTGCTCGAGATCAGCAAGGACATGTCCCTGCTGCAGAAGGGGGGCCGCGCACGCGGCTGGCTGCCGAGCGGCCTGCATTCCAGCGATGCCAGGGGCGTGTATGGAAACGTCAAGTTTGCCGCCTATGGCACCGGCTACGCGGGCGCTCCGCCGATCGTCAACCTGCGTGCAGGCGAGACGCTGCGCCGCTATGTCCTGCCCGGGCTGGAGGACGGCAAGACCTTCCTGTACTGGGGCGTCAACAAGAACGCCGGCATTCCCGGTCCGGATCGCGACCTGACCTGGGCCAGCCAGCCGGAGAAGATGTTTCAGGCCAAACAGTCCTGCCCCGGCAAGACCATGCGCTACGGCAATGCGATCTACACGTACAAGCCGGACTTCAAGAAGGGCACGTACAAGGAAGCCGTGGTTTCAGAGGATGCCAGCCAGGTCACGTTCGAGTGGTACTCGCCCTACGTGATTGGCGCGATCCCAGCTCCCGCCTCGGCCAGGGAGAAGGCCGGCGTCACCAAGCCGGGCTGCACCGGCGGCCTGGTCCTCAACGGCAAGATCACCTGTCCGGTTGAAGTTTCCGTGGACCAGGGCTCAAACTGGGTCAAAACCGCGGAAGCCCGGGATGGCCTGGACCTGACCGACCAGGTCAAGGGGTGCCACCAGTACCTGCTGCGCTTTGGCGCCGGTGCCAAGTCGCTGGCCGACAGCGGGCTGACCATCACCACCGGCTGCCAGAGCTCGCCGACCATCATTCCCCATGTCAAGGACGGCGTGAATCAGGTGGCGTATGAGGCGGATGGGCTGGGCTTTGTGTCGGCCGGGCCGAACAAGGACCAGGCGCAAACGCACGTGATTGCCGGGGCCATGGGCTCCCCGTCGGTCACGCTGCAACTGGAAGCGCCGCGCGGCGCCGCGGTCACCGCCATCTACGCGGGAGCGCATGTTGCCTGCGGCTGCCCGCCGCGCGAATCGAAGTACAACATCGACTACTCGGTGGACGGCGGACAGACCTGGAACGCGATCCTCAAGGACTACCAGGTCCGGCAGATCGCTCCGGAGCCGAACGACTGGTGGAGCCAGGCCCTGTTCCAGGGCGATGCCCGGGTCGACCCGGTTGCGAAGCCGGTGCAGGTGCGATTCTCCAACTCCGGCAAGCGCGCCTTCATGCGCGTCGAGGCGCAGCTCGCCTATGCTGTTCCGAACACCTCGGCGGTCAAGGTCACCTATGCCTGGAAGGAAGCCGGCATGGTCAAGACCGACAGCCATGTCGTGCCCAGGGGGACCGACAAGACCGCGTGGACGTTCACGGCCGGCGCCGCGCCCGAGACGTTCTACGTCGAATACGCGGCGCAATGACGCGCCGCATCGCGCGTGCTCGCTGCACCTCCCCCCCGGCACGCATCATCAGGCCTTGTTAAGGAAGGATTCTTATGCCTGCCGCCGTTCGTAAAAGCACCCCCGGCGCCACGAAGCTGCCGCCGCCTCGCATGGTCGTGGGCGTGGGGTCGCATGAGCCGATCTTCCACCGGCTGCGCACCGGAAACGCCACGGCCGGGGAGTGGGCGCGCTGGGAGCGCGAGACCTCGGTCGAGAACCTCGATCTGCTCGAACGCCTCGGGATCACGCGGGCCCACATCGCCTGCACCAAGGGGTTCGGCCTCGAGTACGAGAAGCCGCTGATCGAGCGCGCCGCGAAGTTCTGCGAGCAGGCCAGGCGCCGCGGCATCCAGACCAGCATCTACGTGCAGGGGTATCCCGTCTACTACGAAACCTTTCTGCGCGAGCGCCCCGAGGCGGAGTCGTGGCTCGCACGCACCCAGTCCGGCGACGTCATTCCCTGGGGCGGCCAGACCTTCCGGCGCTGGATGGACCCGGCCTGCACCGCCTTTCAGGACTACGAGGAGATGCTGCTGACCTACGTCTACCGGCAGCTTCAGCCGGACGAGGTGACGATGGATAACACCCTGCCGCCGTGGTGCTGGTCTGCGGCCTGCCGCGACAGCTTCCGCGCCTGGCTGCGCAGCCGTTACGATGCCGCCGCCGCGCGCCGCGAGTTCGGCATCGACTCATTCGACGCCGTGGACCTGCCGCATTTCCACCCCGTCTACTTCCCGGCGGAAGCCCTCCGCATCGTCAAGGACCCGGTCCTCCAGGAGTGGGCCCGCTGGTACTCGCACCTCACGGCCGACTTCCTGAAGCGCATGCGCGACGTGTCGCGGCGGCTCGCGCCGGGCGCGACGTTCATCGCCGGCGCCGGCTGCGAGGTTCTGCGCTACAACATGCTCTTCAACGGTGGCGTGGACTTTGAGGACCGCTTTGCCGTGCTGGATGCGGTCGGCACCGAGGAATCCGGGTGGCGCCCCGGCGTGGTCGAGGGCGCGCCCGCCCATGGCCGCCTCGTGATGGACGAGCGTTCGCCGGAGGAAAAATCCGGCCGGACCGAGTTCAGTCTGCGCGTCTCCACGGACGCGCGCTGGCGCAAGATCTGTACCGAATTCGGCAAGCCGACCGGCGGCAGTTTCTGGGGTGAAACGGACCGCGCCAGCAAGCTCGTGGCCATGGCGCACGACATGGCCTTCGCGCAGAACGGCCACCACGTCGGCACCGTGGGCCCGCTCTGCGCCGCGCCGCAGATGCTCGACGACATCCGCGACGTCATCGACTGGGGGCAGGAGCACATCGGGGTCCTGGCCGGCCGCGACGCGCACCATGCGCCGGCCGGCGTCTGGCGCGGCAACACCACGACGAACTTCATGCGCCACCGCCCCGTGTGGGAGGCGTGCGCGGTCGAGCAGATGCTGTTCGAGCACCACGTGCCGTTCACGATCCTGCTCGACGGCGTGCTGGAGCGGTTCCTGTCCGACGCCGGCAGCCGCCTGCTGATCCTGCCGGGCACGGCGTGCGTTTCGGCCGCGCAGGTGAAGGGCATCACCGCCTTCGTCGAGCGCGGCGGCGCGCTGCTGCTGCTCGGCGAGGCCGGCACGCGCGACGAGCGCACGCGCCTGCGGCCGCGCTACGCCTTCGAGCATCTCTTCGGCGGCGCGGTCCCGAACCTCGAGTATTACGGCCCCCCCCACTGGGTGCCGGAACTCGACTTCCGCAGCATGCCGGAGCGGCTCACGGCCCTGTTCGGCAAGGGGATCGTGGTGGCGCTCAAGGTCATCACCCCGCGCACGGCGCTCGACCTAACGCGCGACCCGTACATGCCCGAGCGCCAGGTGATGGTGAAGGACGTGCTGCCGCCGGCCAACGAAGACGCGATCATGACGGAGGTGGGCGACCTGCTCGGCGGCACGGTGCGCGTGGAGGCGCCGCGCACGACGCTGTGCGAGTACTGGCGCTGCGGCAGTGACCTGCTGGTCTGCTGCGCCAACCTGCGCAAAGGCGCTGACGGCGGACCCGTCACCCTGCGCCTGGGGTCGCTCCTCGCGCAGACGGCGCAGGTTCACATGCTCCTGGAAAAAAAGGTGGCGACGGTGAACATCACCGACCGGCGCATCCACCTGCCCCGCCTGCCGCACTTCGCGGCGATCCGGGTGCCCGGCGCGCTGGGGTGAGGCAGCGCCCAAGCCCGCGCGAATCACGCGTTCACCCGCCAAATCCTGCGAACGGCGCACCCAAAAAATGAAGA
>JBAWXQ010000229.1:0-4633 GCA_037144015.1 bacterium | reverse complement strand
GTGCCGTTCAGCCGCGAGATCTACATCGAGCGCGAGGACTTCATGGAGGTCCCGGTAAAGAAGTTCTTCCGCCTGGCCCCTGGCCAGGAGGTGCGCCTGCGCTATGCCTGCCTGCTCACCTGCACGCACGTTGAAAAGGACGCGGATGGCCGCGTGACCACGATCCACGGCACCTACGACCCGGCCTCGCGCGGCGGCAATGCGCCGGACGGCCGCAAGGTCAAGGGGACGATCCACTGGGTCTCGGTGCAACACGCCAGGCCGGTCGAGGCGCGCCTGTACGACCGCTTTTTCACCGTGCCGGACCCGATGGCAGACGAGACGCGGCCGTTCACCGATTTCCTGAACCCCGACTCGCTGAAAACGATCACCGCATTCGTTGAGCCAGCCCTGCTGCATGCCAACGGCGGTGATCGTTTTCAGTTTGAGCGCGTCGGCTACTTCTGCACCGATACCCGCGACTCCAAACCCGGCGCGCCGGTCTTCAACCGCACGGTCACGCTGCGGGACTCCTGGGGCAGGATTGCGGCACAGGCATGATCAAGTGGACGGACACAGAGGCCACAGAGAAAGAAAGAGAGCACAGAGAGAAATTCATGCTGCTGCGGCCGGCTCACCGGCCGCAGTCAGGAATTTCTCTGTGGTCTCTGTTCCTCTCTGTGCTCTCGGTGTCCTTGATTTGTTCATTCATTGGGTTGCGGGCTGGTGCCCGCCTTGGGAGATGATTTGGGTGTGCCCCCTTGTCTTGCAGCGACCGTACGGCTAATCTCTTTGCTCATGAGCAATCTTCTCCAACCCCTGCTGTTCACCCCCGTGTACAAGGATTACATCTGGGGCGGACAGCGCATCGCCGCACGCTACGGCCGAGCCGGCACGCCGGCGGTTTGTGCCGAGTCGTGGGAAATCTCGGCGCACGCCGACGGCCCGAGCCGGGTCGCACGCGGCCCGCTCGCCGGGCAGTCGCTGGCGGAACTGGCCGGACGCTTCGGCGCCGGGCTGACCGGCACGCAGGTGCCGCACCCCGGCCGGTTCCCGCTGCTCTTCAAGCTGATCGATGCGCGGGAGAACCTGAGCGTGCAGGTCCACCCGAACGATGAAAATGCCGGACGGGTGGGCGGAGAAGCCAAGACCGAAGCCTGGTATGTGGTGGACCGGACACCCGGTGCCATGCTCTACACCGGCCTCAAGCCGGAAACCACCCCGGCTTCATTCCGCGCCGCCATGGAACAGGGCACAGCACCGCAGCAGCTTTTCAAGCTGACCGTCGAGCCGGGCGACACCCTGTTCATCCCGGGCGGCCTGGTGCACGCCATTGGCGCAGGCTGCCTGATCTATGAGGTCCAGCAGACGTCCAACACGACCTACCGGCTGTTCGACTGGGGTCGTCTCGACGCTTCCGGACAGCCACGGCCGCTGCATCTCCAGCAGGCCTTCGAGGTGATCGACCCCTCCCTGCCGGAGCCGCGCATGATCCGCACGCCCGCACCTGCCACCAGCAGCCGCAACCACTGGAACACGGTGCTGAGCTGCAGGTATTTCAACCTGTGCCGGCTGGACCTGCGCGGCGCGGAGCAAGTCACGCTCGACGGCACGAGCTTTTATGCCCTGTTTGTTTTGGAGGGCGAGGCCGCAGTCTCCGCCGGCGGCGCGGATGTGGCCATGCCTGCCGGAAACAGCTGCCTGATCCCGGCAGCGGCAGGCGCCTTCCACCTGTGCCCGGCCGGTGCATCCGCCACCGTGCTGGTGACAACGCTGAACGGCGGCCAGTCCGCCCGCCGCCTGTAAGCACCCGCCCCGCCGCCGGCAGCGCGGAACTCTCGCAGAACGGGGGCCCTTCATTATTGTTGTCCGTTTTGCTGCGTTTGCCTACGATACCGCTTTCTTAACCGATCACCGCTGACAGGAAATGGTTTCAAAATGGCCAAAATCACTTTCATGGGCGCCGGCAGCACGATCTTCGCCAAGAACGTCCTCGGCGACTGCATGCTGCGCGATTCCCTGCACGACGCCCACATCGCCCTCTACGACGTCGACGCCGTCCGCCTGCGCGAGTCCAGGCGCATGCTCGACACCCTGAACAAGAACATCAACCAGGGGCGCGCACGCATCACCACGCACCTCGGCGTCGCCAGCCGCCGCAAGGCGCTGCAGGGCGCCGGCTACGTCGTTAACGCCATCCAGGTCGGCGGCTTCGACCCCTGCACCATCACCGATTTTGAGGTCCCCAAAAAGTACGGCCTGCGCCAGACCATCGCCGACACGCTCGGCATCGGCGGCATCTTCCGCACGCTGCGCACACTTCCCGTGATGCTCGATTTTGCCCGCGACATGGAGCGCGTCTGCCCCGACGCCTGGTTCCTGAACTACACCAACCCCATGTGCACGCTCACCGGCGGCATGCTGCGCGGCTCCGCCATCCGCACAGTCGGCCTCTGTCACTCCGTGCAGGGGTGTGCCGGGTCGCTGCTGGCGTCACTCGACCTGCTGAAAAAATACCCGCCGCACGAAGTGCGCCAGTACGTGGCCGGCATCAACCACATGGGTTGGCTGCTCAAGATCGAGCACAAGGGGCGGGACCTCTACCCGGAAATCAAGAAGCTCGCCGCCGCCAGGCTGCGCCAGTGGCGCCAGGGCGACCAGAAGAACTGGAACATGGTCCGGCTGGAAATGATGCTCCACCTCGGCTACTACATCACGGAGAGCTCGGAGCACTTTGCCGAGTATGTGCCACACTTCATCAAGGCGGCCCATCCTGAACTGATCGCCGAGTTCAACATTCCACTCGACGAGTACCCCCGCCGGTGCATCAAGCAGATCGCCCAGTGGAAGCAGATGAGCAAAGAAATCGTCAGCAACCCCAACCTCTCGCACCAGCGCTCGCACGAATATGGCGCCACCATCATCGAGGCCATCGAAACTGACCATCCGGCCGAGATTGGCGGCAACGTCCTCAACAACGGACTGATCCCAAACCTGCCGCCCAAGGCCTGCGTCGAGGTGCCCTGCCTCGTGAACGCCAACGGCGTGCAGGGCTGCTACATCGGCGACCTGCCCGAGCCATGCGCCGCCTACAACCGCACCAACATCAATGTGCAGCTGCTGACCATCGAAGCGGTGCTGGAACGCCGCCGCGACCGCATCTATCAGGCTGCCATGCTCGACCCCCACACGGCCAGCGAGCTTTCCATCGACCAGATCCGCAGCCTCTGCGACGACCTGATTGCGGCGCACGGAAAATGGATGCCGGACTTCAAGTAATCCTTCGCGCCCCAATCGCGCGCCAGGCAACAGCAGGAACCTCCCGGATTTGCTCCACCTGCCGGAGAGGATCCGCCTTGGCCGCGGCGGCATCAGGCCGCTGGCGGAATCGACTTGGAATCGCACACCTTACCCGCTATCATCTATTCTTTGTGTTGCGGAAAGGACGTCCCTGCCGCCCCACCCTAAAGGAGTTCATGTAATGGCAAAGATTAACTTTGGCGGTAGCGTTGAGACCGTCGTCACCCGTAAAGAGTTCCCGCTCAAGAGGGCGCAGCAAGTCCTGAAGAACGAGGTCGTGGCTGTCATCGGCTACGGCGTTCAGGGGCCTGCCCAGGCGCTGAACATGAAGGACAACGGCATCAAGGTCATCATCGGCCAGTCCAAGGCCTTCCCCCGCGACTGGGACCGCGCCATCAAGGACGGCTGGGTGCCCGGCAAGACGCTGTTTGAGATCGAAGAGGCTGTCGAACGCGGCACCATCATACAGATGCTGGTCGCGGACGCGGCCATGAAGGTTGTCTGGAAGATCGTCAAGCCGCGCCTGACCGCCGGCAAGGCGCTCTACTTCTCGCACGGCTTCGGCTATGTCTACAACCAGCTGACCGGCGTGAAGCCGCCCGCGGATGTGGACGTGATTCTGGTCGCGCCCAAGGGCTCGGGAACCTCCGTGCGCCGCAACTTCCTCTCGGGCGTCGGGATTAACTCCAGCTTTGCCGTGGCGCAGGATGCCACGGGGTGCGCCCTCAACCGCACGCTGGCCGTGGGCATCGGCATCGGGTCCGGCTACCTCTTTCCAACCACCTTCGAGCATGAGGTCACCAGCGATCTCGTCGGCGAGCGCGGCGTGCTCATGGGCGCCCTGGCCGGCATCATGGATGCCCAGTACGAGGTCCTGCGCACCAACGGCCACTCGCCCAGCGAAGCGTTCAACGAGACCGTCGAGGAGCTGACCCAGAGCCTGATCCGCCTCGTGGACGAGAACGGCATGGACTGGATGTACTGCAACTGCTCCGCCACGGCCCAGCGCGGCGCGCTGGACTGGAAGCCGCGGTTCAAGAAGGCCACCCTGCCGGTCTTCAAGGCGCTGTACGCGGCCGTGAAGAGCCAGAAGGAAGCCCGCCGCGTCATGAAGTCCTGCGGCCACCCGGACTACAAGAAGCAGCTCGACAAGGAGCTTGGCGAAATCCGCGACTCCGAAATGTGGACCGCCGGCGCCGCCGTGCGCACGCTGCGCCCGCATGAGGGCATTCGCGCCAACGCCGGAACCGCGGCGGGCGTGAAGGGGCGCAAGGGCAACTGAGAGCCAGTCCGGGGGCAAGGTGCAGGGTGGCGGGTGGATGCGTGAGGCCCGATGCGCAACGCAACCAACCCT
>JBAWXQ010000228.1:0-4697 GCA_037144015.1 bacterium | reverse complement strand
GGAACAATTTTTCTGTCTGTAATTGAGTTTTCGCAACCCGCGGGCAGCGGGTTGCCCAACTAGGAGACTGTCGGCAGAAAGCCCAGGACCGATCCGAGGCCTAAATCCGACAGTCTCCTAGGCGGATCGTTCGCGCGATGACGCGCGAAACCACCAGGCGGGCTTCTCCGGCGGCGACGATCACGGCGCTGTCGCTGCGGTGGTTGCGCTGCATGCGCACCGCGGTGCCGGCCGTCAGCCCCATCTCGCGCGACCGGCGGTCGCTGTTGGCGTGAATCACGGCGGTGGTGCTCTCGGGCAGGTCATCGAGCGTGTGGCTGTGATGCCGCGTCATGCTGCGATCTCCAGTTCAGCCATGCGCCGGCCGGCGCCGCGCAGCACCAGGATGAGCAGCAGGATGGTGGCCGCCACCACCGCCAGCCAGCCCGACGATGCCGCCGGATGCAGTTGCCATGTGGCGGACTGGTACCAGGCTGTGGCCACCAGCCATGCCAGCAGCGTCTGGTAGCTGACGCCAAAGGCGGCCCAGCGCCAGCCCGCCTCGCTGGCGAGGACGGCGGTGGCGGCCAGGCAGGGCGAGTAAATCAGGACAAACAGCAGAAAGGCAAAGGCCGCGGCGCCGCTGCCAAAGTGGCGTCGCATGGAATCCATCATGCCGGGCCAGGCGCCGTGGAGGGGAGGTGTTTCCTGCCTGGAAATCAGGCCATAACCTTCGCCCAGTTCCTGGAAGGCGTGCGCCAGCGTCGCCCGCAGGCCGGACGCCTGCCGGTCTGCCGCGGCCGGGGTGCGGCTGTCGGCCTGCACATAGAGCACATCCAGCGTGCCGATGACCGCTTCCTTGGCGAGCAGCCCCGTGAGCAGCGATACGGCTGCCGGCCAGTTGTCGGCCTCGATGCCCATGGGGGCTGCCACCGGCGCGAGCGAGCGCCCCAGCAGTTCCGCGGGGCGCGGGCGGACCGCAGAGGCGCCCTGCCGGCCAAGCCAGGCTTCGCCGGCGGAGTTGAGCAGGCTCAGGGCCACGGCCACGCCCACAATCACCTTGCCGGCGCGAACGAGGAAGCTGCGCAGGTTATGCCAGGCGTGGTCGAGGCATTGCCGCCAGGGCGGCATTTGGTACGGCGGCAGCTCCAGCACGTAGGGGGCGGCTTCCCCGCGCAAGATGGTGCGGTGCAGCAGCAGGCCGGACAGCACGGCCAGCCCGATGCCGATGGCGTAGAGCGCAAAGACGATGCGGCTGCCGTGCTGCGGAAAGAAGGCCACGGCAAACACGGTGTAGACCGGCAGCCGCGCGCCGCACGACATCAGCGGCGTCAGCAGCATGGTCAGCACGCGGTCGCGCCGCGCCTCGAGCGTGCGCGTGGCCAGCAGGGCCGGCACCGAGCACCCGAAGCCGACCAGCAGCGGGATAAAGGCCTTCCCCGGCAGCCCGATGCGGCGCAGCAGGCGATCCATCAGAAACGCCGCCCGCGGCATGTAGCCGGAACCCTCAAGCTGTCCCAGACAGAGAAAAATGGCGAAAATCGGCGGAATGAACGTGGCCACAGCCACCAGCCCTGCGCCGGCACCATCGGCGGCCGCGGCGACCAGCCAGGCCGGGCAGGCCGTCGGCTCCAGTCCCGCGCGCAGGCCGTGCACCAGAAAGGCACCGAAAAAGCCGTCGATAAAGTCCACCAGCGGCTGCGTAATCTTCACCGTCAGCCAGAAGACCAGGTACATGACGCCCAGGAAGATCGGCACGCCGGCCCAGCTGCTCAGCAGGATGCGGTCGGCCCGGTCGGACCGCCGCGGCCTGGAAGAGCCTTCGCGCTGCGTGACCGCATGCCCCAGGGCGCGCGCAAAGGCCAGCCGTGCATCGGTCGCGGCGATTGCCGCCTCGATGTCCGGCACGGGGAGGGGCGTCGCTTCCGCCGGCGGCTGCGTGGCAGGTGCGGCTGCGGCCTGCTGCTGCAGCAGGGCAATCAGCGCGGCAAGGCCCTGGCCGCTGCCCCCCACGATGGGAACCACAGGGCACCCCAGCGCGCGCGCCAGGCGCGGCACATCGATTTGCACGCCGCGCCGCCGGGCCATGTCCGTAAAGGTCAGGGCCACGACCATGGGCATGTTCAGGTCCAGCAGGTGGCGGGCGAGGCACAGGCCGCGCTCCAGGTGCAGCGCGTCCAGGACATAGACAACCAGGTCAGCCTCGCGCCGGACAAGAAAATCATGCGTCACCGCCTCGTCCGGGGCGTGCCGCGACAGGGAATAGGTTCCGGGAAGGTCCACGATCCGCGCGGGACGGCCGGCCAGCTCCAGGGCCTCCTCGGCGCGCTCCACGGTTACGCCGGACCAGTTACCGACGCGTTCCCGTGCGCCGGTCAGCCGGTTGAACAGCGTCGTCTTGCCGGTGTTCGGATTGCCTGCCAGCGCGATGACGAACGGCCGCATCAGGGTATTCCTCCGCTGCGCCGCCCCTTGCTTTTTGCGCCTGCTAGGTAGGCGCGGAATGACCGCCGCCAGCCGGCGGCCAGGCGGGGGCGCGCGTCGGCAAACCCGACGGCCTCGCGCAGGCGCTGGTGCGCGGCTGCGTCGAGGGCGTGCTCCAGGCGGCAGGCGTTGGCGTCGGCCGCCGCAGGATCCAGCAGCAGGAATTCCGCGAGCACAGCGCGCAGCAGCTCATGCCGCGCCCCGGTGCGGCTGGCAATCACCGTGCCGGCGGGTGTCAGGCTCGCCAGCCCGTAGCGCGCGTGCGTGACCAGCCCCTGCGCCGCCAGCCGCTTGAGCGTGGCCACCACGGTGGACTTGTGCACGCCCAGGGCGGCCGACAAGTCGCGCACGCGCGCCGCGCCCTGCGCCTGCTGCAGGCGCAGCACGGCCTCCAGGCAGTCCTCCTGGGCCAGCGAGACGGGGCGGGTGGCGCTCATGTTTGCCTCAGCCTACTTTGTTTGATTGATCAAACAAAGCATACCTCATCCGCCGCCGCATGGCAAGCGCGTCAGGTGCGGTGGCGCGGCGCGTGGCGCGGCGGGTGGAAGGAGCCGCCGCGGGCCGGGCGGGCCGGCGCGCGGCTGTGGCCGCGATTGCCTCCGCCGCCCACACGGCCGCCCCCGCGCGGCGGCGGGCGGGCCGCGTCGCCGGTGGCGCGCCGCGCGGTCTCGCTGTGGAACTCGTGCTGCGTGTCGACATCGATGGCGCGCCGCAGCAGGCGCTCGATGTCACGCAGGTAGTCGCGCTCCTCGGCGGAGCAGAAGGAGACCGCGTCGCCGGCCGCGCCGGCGCGGGCCGTGCGCCCGATGCGGTGCACGTAGGTCTCGGGCTCGTTCGGCAGCTCGTAGTTGATCACGTGGGTGATGCCGTCGACGTCGATGCCGCGGGCGGCGATGTCGGTGGCCACCAGGGCCCGCACGCGGCCGGCGCGGAAGCCGTCCAGCGCCTGCGTGCGCGCGCCCTGGCTCTTGTTGCCGTGGATGGCGGCGGCCGGGATGCGGGCGGCGTGCAGCTTCTCGGCCACGCGGTTGGCAATGTGCTTGCGCTGCGTGAAGACGATGACCTTGTCGATCTTGGGATCGCGCAGCATGCGGATCAGCAGGGCGTCCTTGTCCGGCTTGTCGACGAAAAAGACCTTCTGCGCGATGCGCTCCACGGCCGGCTGCTCGGGGGCGATGGTGATGTGCCCTGCGTCCGGGCGCACCAGCGTGCGGGCCAGCGCCAGCGCGTCGCGCGTGAGCGTGGCGGAGAAGAAGAGCGACTGCCGCTTGTGCGGCAGGGCCGCGATCACGCGGCGCATGTCCGGCAGGAACCCCATGTCGAGCATGCGGTCCGCCTCGTCGAGGACGAAGTATTCCACCTGGTCGAGCTTGACGAACCCCTGCTGCATCAGGTCCAGCAGGCGCCCGGGCGTGGCCACCACGATCTCCACGCCGTTGCGCAGGGCATAGACCTGCGGGTGCTGCCCCACGCCGCCAAAAATGACGGTGTAGGTGGCATGCGCGTGGCGGCCATAGGTGCGGATGCTGTCGCCGATCTGCGCGGCCAGCTCGCGCGTGGGCGCGAGGATCAGCGCGCGCGGCCGGCCCGAGGCGCCGGGGCGGCGGTGCCCCGCGAGATACTGGAGCAGGGGGAGCACAAAGGCGGCGGTCTTGCCGGTTCCGGTCTGGGCGCACCCCAGCACGTCGCGGCCGGCCAGCAGCAGCGGGATGGCCTGCTCCTGGATGGGCGTGGGTTCGGTGTACCCCTCCTCCTGCACCGCCTTCTGCAGCGCAGGCAAGAGTTGTGCAAAAACGCCGGATTGCGGATTATGGAGCGCGGGTTGCGGATGGTCCGGCTTCCGATCTTCGGCCTCGGCCGCCGGATGGCTGACCTCTGACCTCTGGCCTCTGGCCTCTGTCGCCTGATGCCTGACGCTTGACGCCTGGCTTTCGACTTCTGACTTCTGAACCCGGGCTGCTGGCTGCTGGCTGCGAACGGCGGCATGCGGCGGCAAGCCGGGGTTGACCCGGTGGTGGGGTATCATGGTGTGCTCGTGTCCGGGCGTTAAAATTTTCTCTGCCCGCCGGACGCGTGGAAAAGAAAGGACTGCGCCAATCGCAGCCTCGCAGCGAATGGCCAGGCGGCCAGCTCGCGCGGGAAAAGTATCAGTTAAGCACATTTTCGCGGCGCTGTCGATGTTCGAGTTCTGCCGGTCCGGAAAGAGGAAGCCCTTCTCCGCCCGTGTATTGGAC
>JBAWXQ010000227.1:0-4736 GCA_037144015.1 bacterium | reverse complement strand
TTTCTCTCTGTGCTCTCTTTCTTTCTCTGTGGCCTCTGTGTCCGTACACTTGATGCTGCAAGATGCGACGCAACTGCATCGCATGTTATGGCGGATCTATCTAACAATGACTTTTCCAGAATCAAGGCCAATCCAGGTGGATCAAGCCGGGCCTTGACGAATCGCCGGGCACACCTTACGCTAACTAAGAACAGGCACAGAAAGTAAGAGGACGCATATGCCGACGGCAACCCTGAGCAGCAACTGTCAGCTCGTGATTCCCAAGCCGGTGCGGGATCATCTGCACCTGCACCCGGGCGACGTCCTGGACTTCCTGGTGCAGGCGAACGGCGATGTGTGGATCCGGCCGGCAACACAGGATGTCCGGGAGCTGAAAGGCGCATTGCGCTGCCCGGGCCGGCCTGCCGTGACGCTGGCGGCCATGCAGGAGGCCATCCGGCAGCGGGGAGGCCGGCAGCCATGATCGGCATCGATACGAATGTGCTGGTGCGCTACCTGACGGAGGATGACCCTGCGCAGTCCCGTCGGGCGGCGGCCTTCATCGAAGAAGCGCGCCGTGCGCAAGAACAGCTGCTGATTCAGCCGGTCGTGCTCTGCGAGCTCGTCTGGGTTTTGGAAACCGCCTATGACCTGCCGCGAGATACGGTCGCCGGCATTCTGGACCGGATCCTGCGGACCGCGCAGTTCGAAGTTGCCCACAAAACGGTCATGTGGCGCGCATGGGAAAATTACCGGTCCGGTCCGGGTGATTTTGCCGATTATCTGATCGGCTATGCCAATGAGGACGCGGGCGCCGCGCAGACCGTCACGTTTGACCGGGGCCTTCGGAAATCACGGCACTTCCGGGTGCTTTCGTGAAAGCCCCGCGGATCCTGCTGGTCACGCCGCCCATGGTGCAGATCAACACGCCGTACCCGGCCACGCCGGTGCTGGCGGGGTTTCTGCAGGGGCACGGCTTTCCCGCGGCGCAGGCCGACCTCTCGCTCGGCCTGGCGCTGCGCCTCTTCTCGGCCGACGGCTTGCGGCAGGTGGAGGGCGCCATCCGCCGTCATCGCGTCCGCACACCTGCCACGCGCCATTTTCTGGCCTGCGCGCCGGCCTGCCTCCAGGCCGTGGAGGACGTGGTGGCTTTTCAGCAGGGGCGCGACGATTCCGTGGCCCCGCGCATCCTGGCAGGCGGCTGGCTGCCGGAGGGGCCGCGGTTTGCGGCTGATTTGGCGGATCGGTCCGATCTGTCCGATCCGGCTGATCGCCTCGACCATGCCCGCCACCTCGCCAGCCTCTTTCTCGACGACCTGGCCGACGCCATCCGCGACGGCGTGGATCCGCGTTTCGGCTTTGCGCGCTATGCCGAGCATCTGGCCGTGAGCGCGCCGCGGTTCGCTCCGCTGCTGCGCGCGCTTGAGGGGCGGCCCACGCTGCTCGACCGCATGCTGGATGAGCTGACGGACGCCATGCTCGCCGAGCACAAGCCGGCGCTGGTCGGCATCACCGTGCCCTTTCCCGGCACGCTCTACGGCGCGCTGCGCATCGCGCGGCGCATCCGCCAGGTGCGCCCGCGCACCCGCATCGCGCTGGGCGGCGGCTACGTCAACACCGAGCTTCGCGACCTCGACGATCCGCGGGTGTTCGACTTCGTCGACCACCTCTGTTTCGACGATGGCGAGGAGCCGCTGCTGCGCCTCGCCGAGCGTCCGCACGACGACGCCCGCCTTGTGCGCACGCTGGTTCGCCGTCGCGGGCAGGTGGTACGGTGCGGTTTTGCGGGCAACGGGGTGGATGGTGAAGGGTGGAGGGTGGAGGGTACGGCTAGAAGCCCAACGTTCAACGTTCAACGTTCAACGTCCAATGTTCAAGGAAGTCCTTCCGTCTTCCAGCGCTTGCTTTCTGGCGCCGACATTCCACCTTCCACCTACCACCTTCCACCCGGCCTCTCGCTGCCCGACTTCACCGGCCTCCCGCTCGACCGCTACATCTCCATGGCCGAGTCGGCCAATCCGATGCACCGCATCTGGTCTGACGGCCGCTGGCTGAAGCTGCAGCTGGCGCATGGCTGCTACTGGCGGCAGTGCCGCTTCTGCGATACGGCGCTCGACTACATCGGCCGCTATGTGCCGCCGCGCGCGGAGGCGGTGGCGGACCGGATGGCCGAACTGCAGCGGCGCACCGGCCTGTCGGGGTTTCATTTCACGGATGAGGCGCTCGCGCCGGCGCTGCTGCGGCAGGTGTCGGAGCAGCTGCTGGCGCGCGGCGTGCGCTGCACCTGGTGGGGGAATGTCCGCTTCGAGCGCACGTTCACGCGGAAGCTTGCGGCCACCCTGGCGCGCGCCGGCTGCGTGGCTGTGACCGGCGGGCTGGAGTGCGCCCACGACCGGCTGCTGGGGCTGATGAACAAGGGGATCACGCTGCGCGGCGCGGCGCGCGCTTGCGAGGCCTTTGCCCGCGCGGGGATCCACGTGCACGCCTACCTGATGTACGGCTTCCCGACCCAGACCGTGCAGGAGACGGTTGACGGGCTGGAATACGTGCGCCAGCTCTTTGCGCTCGGCCTGGTGCAGTCCGCCTACTGGCACCGCTTTGCGCTCACCTGCCACAGCCCGATGGCAGCGAGCCCGGAGGCATTCGGCATCCGCATCCGCTGGCCGCGCAAGATTCCCGGCCGCACCTTTGCGCGCAACGAGCTGGCGTATGAAATCCTGCCCGGCCGCGGGGTGTCCGGTCAGGATGCCATGCGGCTGGGGGAGGGGCTGCGACGGGCAACCTACAACTATATGCTGGGGATCGGGATCGACGAGCCGGCCAACGCGTGGTTTGATGCGGACGTGCCCGAATCCACGCTGCCGGACGATCTCGTGCTGGCAGCCTGCCGGACGTAGCCTCGTGGAGGCACAAACCGTCTGCCGGCCAGGCTGCCAGTTGGGCCACCCGCTGTCAGCGGGTGGCGAAGACTCAGGTACAGATAAAAAATATTCCGGCTGCTCTATGGGTTGCGTTCCACAATCGGTGCAGTAGGTCGGGCATTCCTGCCCGACCCGGGCGGCCAAGAATGGCCGACCTACTTGCTGGCATGTGCAGCCACTTTTGACGTCGCGTATAGCAGTCTGGGCGGCACAAATTTTATGCCGGTAATCAAGGCTTCGCCACCCGCCGGCAGCGGGTGGCTCAACTAGAAACCTGCCGGCAGAAGGTGTCGGCGCGATTCCGGGCCTGATGCCGGCAGGTTTCTAGTCGCGGTAGACGGTGCCGCGCGGGCCGTTTTCGATCGTGCCGATGAGGACCGGCTCGGCACGGCTGGCCGTGAGGATATTCATGGCGCGGCCGGCATCCCTGGCCCGGACGATCAGGACAAAGCCGATCCCCATGTTGAAGACGCGGTACATCTCGTCGCGCTCCACATGCCCCTCGTGCTGCAGGAAGTTGAACAGAATCGGCGGGCGCCAGGAGCTGCGGTTGATCACGGCCTGGCACTTCTCCGGCAGCACGCGCGGGATGTTGTCCAGAAAGCCGCCGCCGGTGATGTGGGCCATCCCCTGGATGGGGACTGACTTCAGGGTGGCCAGGACCGGCTTGAGAAAGCTGCGGTGCACGGCCAGGAGCGCCTCGGCCACGGTGTAGCGGGTGCCGGGGAGGTGGTCCTGCACGGTCAGGCCGCACTGGTCAAAGATCACCTTGCGCGCCAGCGAGAAGCCGTTGGTCTGCAGGCCGCCGGAGGCCAGGCCAATGATTGCGTCGCCGGGGCGGATCTCCTTGCCGGTGATCAGTTTCTTTTTCTCCACGCACCCGACAATGGTCCCGACCAGGTCGTACTCGCCGGCCGGGTAGAGGCCGGGCATTTCCGCGGTCTCGCCGCCCAGCAGGGCGCACTCGTTCTCCTTGCAGGCCTTGCAGAGGCCGGCGACCACGTCGCGGAAGATGGCGCCGTCGAAGCGCGAGGCGCCGATGTAGTCCATGAAAAAGAGGGGGCGCGCGCCCTGGACCAGGATGTCGTTGACGCAGTGGTTGACCAGGTCCTGGCCGATGGTGGTGTGCTTCTTCGCCATGGCGGCGACCTTAAGCTTGGTGCCGACGCCGTCGGTGCTGGCAACCAGCACGACGTCCTTGCCGGGAGAGGCAAAAAGGCCGCCAAAATTGCCAATACCGCCAATGACGCCTTTGGTCGCCGTGGCGCTGACCATGGCTTTGATCGAGGCAATGCCGGACATTTTGGAATCGATGTCCACACCTGCCAGAGCATAGGCGGATTTTCGATTGGGGGTGGCTGGCTTTTCCATATCGACCTCAACTACAACAACCGCGAAGTTGCGCAGAAGATACCGAAACCCGCATGCCTGTTCCAGAATAAACCGCCGGAGATGCCGCCCCAAGGTCTGTTTCTGAAGCGTCGTAAACCCACATCTACAACAAGATAGCAAACTAGAAAAATGTTTACATGAATGATATAATTATATGCTAGGTAACATATTATGGCTGCTTACGGCAACATAGACCTTCTCGTGTATCTTGGACCATCCAAGTGGTAGGACACAGAGGGTCACAGAGAAAGAAAGAGCACAGAGAGAAATTCGTGCTGCGGCGGCCGGCTTGCCGGTCGCAGTCGGGCATTTCTCTGTGGTCTCAGATCCTCTGTGCTCTCGGTGTCCTTGACGTGTACATCCGTTGGGTTGTGGGCATCTGTCCGCCTTACATAATACTGGCTGGCTGACTCAATCCAGCACGCCCAACGGGTGGTGTAAATT
>JBAWXQ010000226.1:0-4776 GCA_037144015.1 bacterium | reverse complement strand
GTCGAAGTCCACCGCCGCAGCGAGGGCCATCTCCTCTGCCTGACGCTTGGATACCTGCTGTTGTCGCACCCTGACCACCCGTAGCTGACCCGAGAACACCGGACATCCTGTCCGGCCTCGGCAAGGGCGGGCGAGGTTCATCATGGCAAGGTCGAGTCCACGGACGTTCACGGAAGCAGAGAAGGCAGCAGCGACGAATCGGGCGAGAGAGATCGGGGTGGCCCACGCGGCGCGGGAGATGGGAATCAACGGAGGCACGCTGTCGTGCTGGGTGTTCAAGGCGCGGCAGGCCGACGGGCTGGCGCCGACGACCCCGATGGCGACCGCAACCTCGGCGCCGACGCGGCCACCGGAACCGAAAGGAGCCGCTGCCCCGACGACGGCCCCAGCCCCGGTCCCAGCGGCTCCGGCGAAGACGCCGATCAGGCGCTCCCCCGAGCGCCCGGCCGAACCCGTCATTCCGCCGGCCCCACCGGTGGCCCCACCACCCGTGGCGAAGCCGCCGACCAGGCGCTCCCCTGAGCGCCGAGCCGAACCCGTCATCCCGCCGGCCCCGCCCGCCCCGCCGGTTGAACCCACGCCCACGCCGACGCCGCCCACGGGCCCGGCACCCGCCGCTCGCCCGCACGCCCGTCCCCGCGTCGCCAAGATCTACACGCCGTCCCAGATCGCGCAGGCATTGGAGCGCGTGGCGGCGATTGGGGTCCGGCCAGCGGCTGCCGAGCTGGGGATCTCCCGCAACGCCCTGCGCGACTGGGAGCGCAAGGTCGCGAAGGCCGCGAAGGGCGAGGGCGTGGCGCCGACCAGCGGGCCGGACCCGAAGACCATCGAGGAGCGGCGCGACGCCTCGATCCTCACCGAGTGGCGCAAGCAGCAGGGGCTCGGCCCGTCCCAGATCCGCAACCAACTCCGGCGAGCGGGCATCAAGGTGTCGGTCCACACCGTGCGGCGGGTGATGGAGGACGCTGGCTACCGCCCGCCAAAGGTGGAACGCCGAGAGCACAACGAGGAGTACGAGGCCGTCCGCCCCGGCCAACTCTGGCACATGGATTTCTTGCACCGGTATGTCCACGGTCAAAACACGTTCCTGCTGGCACTGATCGACGACTACTCCCGGTTCGTGACGGGCTGGGCGCTCGACGACGCCGAGCGGGCCGACGCGGTGATCACGGCATTCGAGGGGGCGGTCACCCGCTACGGCAGGCCGGAGGCCGTCATGAGCGACGGCGGCTCCGCGTTCTGGTCGTGGAAGGGGTCGAGCCGGTTCACGCGGATCCTGGAGGAGCACGGGGTGGACCAACTGATCGCCACGACGCCCCAAGTGAACGGAAAAAGCGAAGTATTCAATGCCAACATTCAAAAAGAGCTGTTCAATCGCGTCACGTTCGCGGACGTCGCTGACTTGCGTCGCCACCTTGGACCTCACTTCCACTGGTACAATCACCACCGGACGCACCACGCCCTGGGAGGGCTACTCGTCCCGGCGGACCGCTACTATGGGCGCGTGGACGAGGTCATGGCGCGGATCGAGGCCGGCGGCGGCGTGCCAGACGCGCTCGACCTGACGTTGCGCACGCTCGATCTTTTCCGGGTGGTCTCGCACCGGGGGAAGCCGGAGATCTGGCTCATGGGCCGAAAGATTTTCGACCACAAGGAGTAACGACGCTACCGGCAAGACGCCCGGACCCGCCACCTGACCCCACGTCCCCTGGGCCTCGGAGGGGTGACGGGGTGGGCGAGGGGCTCGCAAAAGCGGCCCCTCGTCCACACCGGCGCACCGGCGCCCGAACGCGCCACCGACCTCGCGGCGCGGGGAGCCCGCCGGGACGGGCCGCACCCTGGCCTCCTGGCGCCACACCGTAACGTTACGGTGTGGTGCCCGAAGAAGCTCCGTTGTCCCAAGTCAGGTGGTGACGATGTGCAGTTGCCAGTCGCCCTTGGGAGGCACCTCGATCCGGGCGTGGGCGACCAGCCTGCGGTCCCATTGGTATGACTGGGCCCGCATCGTCATCTCCAGGACAATCTGGATGTCGCCCGCGAACGCCTCGAGCGCGGGTCCGTGCTCCGCAAAGGCGGCCCGGCGCGCCTCGTCCGGCAGCCGGAACGTGTTCCACAAAAACTGCGCCCAGCCAAGCGTCTGCTGGGCCTCGTCGAGATCACCGACACCGCGATAAAAGCGCATCGCTGTCGGCTCCGCGATGTGGAGGAGCAAGACCCACATCGGCAGTGGCTCCGTGTAGGGCGTCGCGACCATGATCCGGCGGGCCCTCCGGTACCGTGCCGCGAATGCGGTCCCAATGAATCCTGCCATCGAGCCTCGCGGCCAGTACGGAGTAGGACGATTCCTCTCCTGGCCGGCCATGTCCTCCGTACCCTCCGATGCCCCCGCTGTCTCCCCGCACATGCAGGCTGCCCTCCTGATCGCCGTGTTCCCGCACATGGACGCGCTCGGGATCCTCCACCCGACCGCCGTCGAGGTGTGCGAGAAGCTCGGCGTCGGCCGGAGTCGAACCTACGAGCTGTGCCGCTCGATCGTCGCGGCCCTGCCCTCCCTGCAGCGCCCGACCGGCCGACCCGCCAACCCCGTGCCCCCGCCCCCGCCCGCGGGTGCCAGCACCGTCTCCCTGGAGATGCTCGCCTTCATGCACGGTCACCCCGGCGCGTCCGTTCCCACCGAGACCCGGCACATTTACGGCGACGCGCTCCGGCACCGCGTCGTCGAGCTGGCCGAGCAGCACGCCGACCTCACCATCGCCCAGCTCGCCACGGCCATCGTCATCCCCGAAGGCACGGTCCAGGACTGGCTGCGCGCCCCTCCGCTCCCCGTGCCCTCCACTGTCCCCGAGGCGCCCGTTCCCCAGCCAATCCCGGAGGGCGGCGCGGGCGACGATCTCGCCAACGTCCGGATCGCCTCGGTGGTCGATGCCTGGAGCCGCTGGCGCGGCAACTTCAGCGCGTTCTGCGCGTTCGTCCGCGACGACCTCGTCATCGACTTCGGCCAGACCCTGGTGGGGCGCATCCTCGCCGTCCACGCCGGCCGCCGGACCCAGAGCCGCAAGGGCCGCTCCTCCGACGAAAAGGCCATGCGAGGGGCGCTCGTCTCCTTCTTCTCGGGCGCCCAGTGGTTCGAGGACGGCTCGCCGATCGACATCGAGCTGAACGGCCAGAAGTTCACGTTCAACTGGGAGCTGCTCGTGGACGGGTTCTCGGGTGCCTTGCTTGGCTGCTCCGTCCGGCCCGAGGAGGATGCCGTCGCCGTCGTCGAGGCCTTCGACGACGCCGTGACCACCGCCGGGGCCAAGCCGCTCGCCATCAACACCGACAACTACGCCGCCAACCACGCGCCCGAGGTCGGAGACGCCCTCGGCGACACCATGCACATTCGCACCACCCTCGGACGGCCACAAACCGACGCCCCAGTCGAGGGTGCCTTCGGGCTTTTCCGCCAGACAGCACCGCCCCTGGTGGTCCACGGCCGCACCGAGGAAGACCTCGCCCGGGCCATTCTCGCGTTGTTCCTAACGGTCTGGTGCCGGGCCACCAACCACCGGCCGCGCAATGATCGGCGCGGCCGCAGCCGCGTCCAACTCTACTCGGACGAGCAGCCTACCGACGAGCAGATCATCGCAGCAAAGGCGGCCCTGGAGGAGCGCCAACGATTGCAGGAGCTGGCCTTCCGGACTCGCCAGGCCCGGCTCGACCCCATCGTCCGCGCCATGCTCGACGAGGCCTTCGACCGGCTCGGTCTGGACGACCCCACCGGCAACGTCAAGGACGCCATTGCCGGCTACCCGTACAACATCGTCCTGGCCGGCATCGCCACGTTCGAGGGCAAGCGCGATGCCGGCACGCTGCCCCCAGATGCCGGGCCACGCTACCTGCTCGGCATCGTCCGAAACATCGCCGAGCGCAACGAGGGGCTCGCCATCGCCGAGCGCCTCTGGCGATTGCGCCTCGCCGCCCAGGACCGCGCGCTGACGAGTCTCGAGGAGGCCCGCCGGGCCACCACCGGCACGACCAAGGAGCAGGTCAGGGCGTTCGTCGACCAGGCCCTGGCAGGCGACGGCCCGCTTCTCCGAGGCTTTTGGTTGGCAGCGGCCAGCGACTTGGTGCGCGCCTCACCCGAGAACGAGAGGCACGGGCTGTTCGTCAGCGCGGCGCGTCGGATCGAGGGGACCTTCCGCGTCGGTCACCTCGACCGGCAGGCCGCGGTTCGGTTCCTTGGAGAGCACGTCCTCGCCGTAGCCTGATCCGCGCGCCAACCGAGGCCAGCCGCGCCCGAAACGGGGCCCGTTCCCGAAAAAAACTCTACGCCGGGGCCAAAGTGTCCGGGTCGTCGGGCCGCCGACCCGGTCAGGGTGCAGATCCCAGCGGTGTTCGACCCGTGACCCGGAGGGCTACCCGTGGGCCGCGCTGCTTTGGTGTGCGGGGTTGTGCAGGGGGTCTGGGGTTGACATGCGCACCTATCCGTTCAGGGCTTTACGGCTTGCGGCGAGGGGGGTAGCAAGGGGGATGCTGCGCTCCACCTCATCGACGGCGGTTCGACCTACTTCGGGTCGCGCGGGTCCGTCGCGACCGGGTTGCGGGTGTGGCAGGGAGAGAAGCCTGTGAGCGAACCCACTACACCTCTGGCTACGTCAGGTGAAACTCACACTCACGGTGACTACGTCACCCGCGGGGAGTTTCGGGAGGAGATGCACCGTGTGTTGAACGCGGTCAGCACGTTGAGCGATGACGTGAAGGCGCTACAGGTTGAAATGAAGGCGCTACAAGGAA
>JBAWXQ010000225.1:0-4790 GCA_037144015.1 bacterium | reverse complement strand
AATTTAATCGAAGCCGATCGTGTTCACGGTCTCAAATTCGTGACCCGCAGCTACCTCAATCGCCTACCCCAGAGCAGTGGCCAGAGGGAAAGCCAACCCCAACCTCGCCATGTAATCCCGCCAGGCAATGACAGGACGGCCGCGTCGGGGTAAATGTTGGCCAGGTAGGCTACCTTGCGCTGCTCCACATCCACGTACATCGTCCCGCCAAATGCCCTGATCCTCCCCGATATGCTGTTGCTGATCCAATACGGCGTGACAACGCAGTACCGCTCATCGAGCCAACATCCCGCAGGCCCCGCCATTTCTTACGGTCAGGGCCGGGCCACGCATCGATATCCAGACGCCATTCGCTCATGCTTATGTCTGCCAGGCTCAAAGCCACGGGTCATTCGCCGTGCTTCATGCTGGCTCCTTTTACATCGTCTTGCTGGTTGTTTATCGTGCCGTTCGGCTATTCCCCTATAATCTTCACCAGCACACGTTTGCGTCGTCGGCCGTCAAACTCGCCGTAGAAGATCTGCTCCCATGGCCCAAAATCCAGTTGGCCGGCCGTGATTGCCACGACGACCTCACGGCCCATGATCTGGCGCTTGAGGTGGGCGTCGGCGTTGTCTTCGGCACCGTTGTGGGCGTATTGGGAATGGGGCTTCTCCGGAGCGAGTTTTTCCAGCCACTTCTCGAAGTCGGCGTGGAGGCCGGATTCGGCGTCGTTCACAAAACAGGAGGCGGTTATGTGCATCGCGTTGACGAGGCACAGCCCCTCGTGGATGCCGCTTTCCCGGAGGCATTCCTCGACCTGCGGGGTAATGTTAACGAACCCTCGCCGGTTCGGCACGTTAAACCAGAGTTCTTTGCGGAAGCTCTTCATATCAGTCCTTGCGTTGGGTGAGGAATGTCAGGACAAAGCTGAACAAGGCCCTCCGGGAAAGCCGGTAGGGAGCACTTGCCAGACAAGCTATTCTTCCGGCCGATCAGTAGATGGATGCTATCACAAGGTGCACGTTTGTGACTCGGCCAAGCACGGGTGATCATGACGATGGCATCAATGGCCAGGGTGCTGCGGTTTTCAAACGTCATGCGTACTATTGCCCCCACGCCCTCTTTGCCCAGGCATGCATGGCTTCGTACTTGTTTTCCCAGGTAGTGTACATGGCGCCGACTATCCCGGGTACTGCTTTGGTGTTCTGTTGCCACTTGGCGGTCTGTGCGCCCGTTTCGTCGCTGTCGTAGTAGCCGGAGAGGATCTGCTTGAGGCCCATGTCTGCGAAGAATTGGCAGTTACTTCCCGCCAGGGAACCGTACCAGTTCACGATAGCCGCCTCGACTTCCACATGTAATAAATCGCCGGGTAGACCAGCAGTTCCATCAGCGTCGAGGTGATGACGCCGCCGACCATGGGCGTGGCAATGCGCTTCATCACGTCCGCGCCGGCGCCGTGGCTCCAGAGGATCGGCAGCAGGCCGGCGATGATCACGGCTGCGGTCATGGCCTTGGGCCGCACGCGCTTGACCGCGCCGTCATAGATGGCGCCGCGCAGGTCGTCAACGTTTCGCATCCGCCCCTGCTGCGTCCACTCCGCGTGTGCCAGGTCCAGGTAAAGGAGCATCACCACGCCGGTCTCGGCGTCCAGTCCGGCCAGCGCAATCACGCCGATCCAGACGGCCACGCTCATGTTGTAGCCGCAGAGGTAGATGGCCCAGAAGGCGCCGACCAGCGAGAACGGCACCGCCAGCAGCACGATCGCGGTCTTGATGGCCGAGCGCGTGCTGAGGTAGAGGATCAGGACGATGATCAGCAGCGTCAGCGGGATGACGATCAGCAGGCGCTGGTGGGCGCGCTGCATGTATTCGTACTGGCCGCTCCAGTTGATGTTGTAGCCGTGCGGCAGGCGGACATGGCCGCTGGCCACGGCGGCGGCCACGGCCTGCTGCGCCTGCTGCACATAGCGACCGAGGTCCGTGTCGCGCACATCCACGTAGATCCAGGCATTGGGCACGGCGTCTTCGCTCTTGATCCCCATGGGCGCGCGCACCACGTCGATCCGCGCCAGCTGCCCGAGGGGAATCTGTGCGCCGTCCGGCGTCGGCACCAGGATTTCGCGCAGTGCCTCCAGGCTTTCGCGGAAGTCGCGGGCGTAGCGCAGCGTGATGGCCACGCGCTGCAGCCCGTCCACCGTGGTGGCCAGCGCCATGCCGCCCAGCGCCACCTCCAGCACATCCTGCATGTCGGCCACGCGCAGCCCGTGGCGTGCGATGGCCTCGCGGTTGATGGTGAACTCGACGTAGTTGCCGCCCATCACGCGCTCGGCAAACACGCCTGCCGAACCCGGCACGGCCTGCACCACGGCGCCGACCTCGACCGCGATGCGCTCCAGCTCCGCCAGGTCCGGCCCGGCGATCTTGATGCCGACCGGCGTCTTGATCCCCGTGGCCAGCATGTCGATGCGCGTGCGGATCGGCAGGGTCCAGGCGTTGTTGAGCCCCGGAAACTGGATGGCGGCATTGAGGGCTTCGGTCAGCTCCTGCGGGGTGCGCCTGCGGTGCGCCACCACCGCGCCGTTGGCGCCAGTGATGTCCGTGGCGGGCCAGGCCTTTTCATCTTTGAGCATGATCGTGGTTTCGATCATGTCCATGGGGGCCGGGTCGGTGGCCGTCTCGGCGCGGCCGATCTTGCCGAACACGTGCGCAACTTCCGGGAAGGTCTTGATGATGCGGTCGGTCTGCTGCAGGAGTTCGCGCGCCTTGCCCGGGGCGATGCCGGGGAAGGTGGTTGGCATGTAGAGCAGGTCGCCCTCGTAGAGCGGCGGCATGAACTCGCTGCCCAGGTTCTGGTACGGGAAGCATCTGCCGGCCTGTGCGGCCGCGTCCCGGACCGGGCCCGCGGGGAGGTGGTTGGTGACGAGCCGGTTCCAGGGGAGGAACACCCAGAGCACGATCACGGCCGCGGCCAGCACGACGGCGCGGCGGTGCCGGATGACCCGGTCGATCACCGGGTGGTAGATCCAGGTCAGCAGGCGGTTCAGCGGGTTGCGCGCCTCCGGGACCGGGCGTCCGCGGATCAGGAACCCCATCAGCACCGGCGCCAGCGTAATGGAGAGCAGGGCGGCCGCGGCCATGGAGTAGGTCTTGGTGAAGGCCAGCGGCTTGAACAGCCGCCCTTCCTGCGCCTGGAGCGTGAACACCGGCAGGAACGACACGGTGATCACCAGCAGCGAGTAGAAGAGCGTGGGGCCGACTTCCACCGAGGCGTCGCGGATGATCTGCCAGCGGGGCTTGCTGCCGAAGTCGCGCTCCAGGTGCTTGTGGGCGTTCTCGATCATGATGATCACGGCGTCCACCATGGCGCCGATGGCAATGGCGATGCCGCCCAGCGACATGATGTTGGAGCTGATCCCCTGGCCGTACATGACCAGGAACGACATCAGGACGGCGATCGGCAGGATCACGATGGCGACCAGCGATCCGGACAGGCTCAGCAGGAACGCCATACAGACCAGCGCCACGACGATGCTCTCCTCGACCAGCTTTTCCTCCAGGGTCTTCACGGCGCGGTCGATCAGCGCGCTGCGGTCATAGGCCACGGTGCACTGGACGTCCGGCGGCAGGCTGCTCATGGCCTGCGCCAGCTTCTTCTTCGCATCCAGGATCACCTGCCGCGCGTTGGCTCCGGCGCGCACCACCACGATGCCGCCGACGGCCTCGCCCTCGCCGTTGAGCTCGGCGATGCCGCGGCGCATGTCCGGGCCGAACTGAACCGTGGCAACATCCCCCAGGCGGATCGGCACGCCGTTGGGGCCGGCCGCGACCGCCACCTGCCGCAGATCGTCCGGGCTCTGCACATAGCCCCGGACACGCAGGACAAACTCCTTTTCGCCCAGCTCAATCGATCGGCCGCCGACCTCGCCGTTGCTGCGCTCGATGGCCGTGCGCACCTCGTTGATGGAGAGGCTGTAGGCGCGCAGGCGGGTCGGGTCCACGGTCACCTGGTACTGCTTCACAAAGCCGCCGACAGAGGCCACCTCAGCCACGCCGTCCACGGAGCCGAGCTGGTAGCGCAGGTACCAGTCCTGCATCGAGCGCAGCTCGGCCAGGTCGCGGTTGGTGGACGTGATCGAGTACATGAAGGCCCACCCCACGCCGCTGGCATCCGGGCCGAGCGCGGGGCGGACGTTCTTCGGCAGCGAGTTGCCGATTGCGCTGAGGTATTCCAGCACGCGGCTGCGCGCCCAGTAGATGTCCGTGCCGTCCTCGAAGATCACGTAGACGAAGGAAAATCCGTAGTACGAATAGCCGCGCACGACCCTGGCTTTGGGCACGGAGAGCATCCGGGTCGTGAGCGGGTAGGTGACCTGGTCCTGCACGAGCTGCGGCGCCTGGCCGGGCCACTCGGTGTAGATGATCACCTGCGTGTCCGACAGGTCCGGGATGGCATCCAGCGGAATATGCCGCAGCGCATACACGCCGCCACAGACCAGCCCGATCGCCGCCACGACGACGAGGAACTTGTTGCGGAGCGAAAAATCTATGATCTTTTGGAGCATATCGTACGATATTCCGTCCGGTAGGGCGCGGGCGCTGCACGCGCCGCCCCGGTAGCCGCAGGCAGTCCCTTGCCTGCGGCAGGCATCTTGTCACACGGGTATTGTTTCATCTGCTGCGGGCAAGGGACTGCCCGCAGCTACCGGGGCGGCGGGTCCGGAGGCGCCGCCCTACCTGTGATCCACGAGTTTCTTCTTCCAGTTCTCCTCCGCAAGTCTGCCGTGCGCCACGGTGCTGGCGGGGACCAGC
>JBAWXQ010000224.1:0-4796 GCA_037144015.1 bacterium | reverse complement strand
GGCCGGCTGGATCCGCTTTCGTTTGCCGCCAGCAACATCGGCTTCAGCATCAACAGCGTGGCCTTTACGCCGCTGCTGGCCATCAGCATCGCGGCTTCCATCGTCGTGGGGCAGCACCAGGGGCGCAGGGACAGCGCCAGCGCCGCGCGCGCAGGCTGGACGGCGCTCAGGATCGGCTGGGGGTACATGTTCCTGGCAGGGGCCAGTTTTCTGGTTTTCCCCGGTGGCTATTTCGGCCTGTTTCACTCACAGGAAGCCAGCTACACGATCGAACAGCTGGTGGCCACCGGCCGGCCCATGATGGTGATGATGGCTGTCTGGGGCATGTTCGACGTGGCCAACATTGTGCTGTCCGGCGCGCTGAAAGGCGCCGGCGACACGCGCTTTGTCATGTGGTACATGCTGGTTCTTGGCTGGCTGGTCTGGCTGCCCGGCGAATGGTTGATTTTCCGTAATCACGGCGGCATTATGACCGCGTGGATCTGGCTGACGGTCTATGTTCTGGTTTTGGCTGCCGGGTTCTGGTGGCGCTGGCAGTCGGGACGCTGGAAGCGGTTTGACCTGCTGGAGCGGGAGGTGCCGGTGATTCCGACACGTACCGGGGCGGAGGGCCTGGCGGTGGTGGACTAGGAACCTGTCGGCAGAAGGTGCCGGATCGATCCAAAGCCTAAATCCGACAGGTTCCTAGCAGCTTGTCGGATTTAGCGCTGTGCCAACACAAACTTTGTGCCGACAAAGCTGCTAGTTAGTGGGACGCAATCGCCAAGCCTGGACAAGAGTGAAATACGCAACAAAAGAACAGCCGGAACAATTTTATGTCTGTAATTGAGTCTTCGCAACCCGCGGGCAGCGGGTTGCACAACTAGGAGACTGTCGGCAGAAGGCCCTGGACCGATCTGAGGCCTAATTCCGACAGTCTCCTAGGGCTCCCAGACCGTGCGGAAGAACTGGCAGGTGTTCGTGCGGGAAACGACAAGCCGCGCCGTGCTGCCGGTCATCGTCTGGGTGTAGAGCCGCTGCCAGGTTGTGAGATCCGTGGAGGTTTCCAGGGCGTAGCGCTGTCCGGCTTCGCCGCGCAGTTGAAATGCGAAGGGCTCGGCCGGCTGCGCCAGCAGTTCCAGCTGCGCCGGCGCCGGCAGGACCAGGAGCGTCACGCTCTGGGCCGGCAGGGAGAGGGAGATGCAGTTGGTCTGGACGGCCGCATCCGGGAGGCGCACGATGGCGTTGGTGGCGAGCTGCCAGACGCGGGCCACCCCCACGTGCGCCACGTTCGAGAGCAGCACCGTGGTGCGGGCGGCCGTGGCGGGCTGCTTGTTGATGAGCATGACCGTCAGCGCGCCGTCGTCCGTCCGCTGCGCGCCGAAGGCGGCGAGCTGATCCGGCGCCGGGGCCGCGGTTGCCACGGACGTGTCGCCAAAGCCGGCATTGGCGCCATCGTAGTTGCGGTACATCTGAAACGCGCGGGCAACCGGCGTGTGGGTGGCGGGTGTGGTCCAGCGGGTGGCGAGGTGAAGCCCCTCGCGGCCGAATAGGCCGAGGAGGTCGGCCTGGGCCGTGGCGCCGTTCATGTGATTTTCCGCGCCCCAGTTGTATTCCGTGATGCCCAGGGCGGTGCCGGGGTAGTTGGTCGCCCAGTTCTGCATCCGGGGGATCAGGGCGACGCGGTCGGCAATCCAGGTCTCGTCGACGTAGTTGGTGTCCCACAGGGCACGGGTGGAGCGGTTGCGCCGGAGCTGCATGGCGGCGGAGACGTCTTCGCTGAACTCCCCGCCCTGCGGGTAGAAGTGCAGGGTGAAAATATCCAGCAGCCGGCGGCCAGCCGCGGCGCTGCGCTGCGCCACCTGAGCCAGCCACCAGGGGATGAAATCCGCATTGCCGTGTGCCGCGCGGTCGGGCAGGGTTCCGCTCCAGCCGTGCTGTGCGCCCCATTGCGCGTCATATCCGCTGTACAGAAAGCCGGTCCACCCCCATTCCTCCGGGCCCAGGATGCTGGCCTGCGGATCGACCGACTTGACCATGGCGGCGTAGTTGCAAAAGAGGTCCCGGGACTGATCCATGGTCACACCGACCGGCCAGACATCGCGATGGGTGGAATGCCAGAGCCCCCACTCGTTGTCCATCAGGTAATACCGGACGCCGCCGTTGGTGGCGGATCCCCAGAGGTTGGTGAGGTGACGGATCCACCCGGCTTGAAAGTTCGTGCTGACGGCTAGATTGGCGTCGTTGGGGTTGTTGGTGGTGATCGCCTGGCCGGCGGAGGAGCGGATGCCGTTGCCTGCGTCCGGGAACCACTGGCCATCGCTCCCGGTCTGGGTGCCATACCTGGCGATGGAGTAGCTGCAGGTCCGTTGTCCGGCCGCGCCCAGTCTGGCCACCCAGCCGTTGATCGGGATGGTAATCATGGGGGCAGCATGGCCGTCGCGTGAATCGAGAATCAGGTCGTCAACGGCGCCGCCGGGGCCGGTGCCGGATTGCGGCAGGCTTTCAAAGTACCAGTCCGCCGCATGATTCGAGGCATTGGTCTGCCAGTTGTAGCGGGACGCCAGGTTTCCGCCGTGGCGGTTCAGCGGGGCGTTCAGGGCGCGCAAGGCATTGGAATCGCCCACGCTGACGCCGTAGATCAGCGGCGAGATCGGCCGCCGGCTGGCAGCCGCATCCACCGTGATCGTCACCGGGGCGGACATGGGCGCTGGAACAGAAAGTCCGGCCAGCAGCTGAATGTCATCCACATAAAAGGCCGGAATGGCCGAGCCGCTGGCGGATTGAATCCAGAAGCCGTCAAAGGTGTCGTTGCCGGCGACGCCCAGCGCCGTCAGGGGGATCTGCACCTGCTTCCAGGTTCCGGCCGTGGGTGCGGGGATGGCGACGGCAGATTGCGCAGCACCGGCCAGCGTTCCCTGGACCTGCAACGGCTGGCCGCCGGAGGTGCCGCCGTGGATCCAAAAGGTGAGCCCGGTATACGCGCCGGCGTTCATGGCCGGCGCATGCAGGTACAGCGCCTGATATCCGCCTGCGGTGACACCAATCGCGCGTGATCCGCCATGTACCGGGGTGGTGGCGGCCAGGTTCACCGTGGCCCAGCTCCAGTTGGCCCAGGTACTTGCCAGCGAATCACTGTAAATGGTCAGGTTGCTCTGTGCGTAACACACACCCAGGCTCCCGCCGAGTATGATCGCCAGCGTGACGATCCCGCAGCACCGCCGGCGCGAATATGTCAGGGCGTGCAGCATTGGCGCGAAAGGCTCCTTTCCCCGGGAACATTCTCATTGTCGCAAACCTGATAAAGAGCATTCCCTGTGCCGCAAAATGCCCCTGCTGTTTTTCCCCTCAATCGGGTTGACACCGTCGGCCTGGATAGCGTAAAGTATCTATTTCTTTGCGCGACAAACGAACTTACGGGTCCATGAACATGACGACGAAGACGAGCATTCCCAAGAATCCCGGTGAAACCCGCCAGTGGCTGCTGGTGGATGCCGCGCAAAAGCCCCTCGGACGGCTCGCCGTCATAGTGGCCAACAAGCTGCGCGGCAAGGACCGCCCCGACTTCGACCCCAGCGTCGACATCGGCGACTTTGTGGTCGTGGTCAACGCCGAGAAGGTCAAGCTGACCGGCCGCAAGGAAGAGCAGAAGAAGTACCAGCGCTACAGCGGCTACCGTGGCGGCCTGCGCGAGTTTTCCGTCGCGACCATGCGCGAGCGCCATCCGGACCGCATCATCAAGCTGGCCGTCTGGGGAATGCTCCCCAAGAACCTGCTGAGCAAGAAGGTCATGACGCGGCTGAAGGTTTTCCGTGGCGCGGAGCACACGCACGCGCCGCAGAACCCGAAGAAGATTGAACTGGCCTAGAAGAATGTCGGGATTAGAATCTTGACGAAGGAAGAAGGTTTGACATGGCTACAGTGATTGCAGCAGCCACGGGACGGCGCAAGACCGCCATCGCCCGCGTACGGCTGACAGCCGGCACCGGCAAGTGGACCGTGAACGAGCGCGAGATCCAGGCCTACTTCCCGAGCGAGGCGCTCCGTAACTACCTGCTGCAACCGCTCGTCATCACCAACCTCCGCGAAAAATTTGACATCGCCGTGACCGTCAAGGGCGGCGGCCTCTCCGGGCAGACCGGGGCCGTGCGCCATGCCTTGTCGCGCGCGCTGACGCTGGCCGACAACACGCTGCGGGACCCTCTTAAGAAGGCCGGCTGCCTGACTCGCGATGCCCGCATGAAGGAACGCAAAAAGCCCGGCCAGCCCGGAGCCCGCAAGCGCTTCCAGTTCTCCAAGCGCTAAATTTTCCGTTGCGGAAAATTTTTGTTGGGGGTTGCGTCGCAGGTGCGGGATCGGTTTCTGGTCTGGTGCTCGTGGTGTCTGATTTTGTTTACATAACACCCCGAACCCTGAACCCCGAACCCCGAACCCTGAACCCTGAACCCTGAACCCTCTGGACTCCATGCCTCTACGCATCATTCGCAAGCTCGCCTCCCGGTTGCTCGGGAAATCTTCCACCCCGGCACCGGCCGATCGAAAATCAGCATCCGACCACCCGCGCCGGCCGGCGCAAGGCCATGGCGCTGCCACGGCACCCGCACGCGGCGACCGCCGCCCGGAACGCCCTCAGGCGCCACGCGATGCTGCCCGGCCTGCGCCACGCCGCGAACCGGCGGCAACTTCTTCCTCCGTCTCGCCTTCCGACCGCGCGGAGCGTCCCGCCCCGCGCCGTGACGACCGCCGCCCGGACCGCCCGGACCGCCCGGACCGTCGGGATGCGCCGCGACGCGACGACCGCCGCGACGACCGCCGCG
>JBAWXQ010000223.1:0-4858 GCA_037144015.1 bacterium | reverse complement strand
CTTGGCTTCTTCGGGTTTACGGACCTTTGTGATGCACTCCGCCAAAGAAAGTTTCTTTGCGGCGAGGAGACCCATAACCGACACCGGATCATCCGCAGTCTTGTCACGGGGCAGGATGAAGGTCATCTCTTTCATAAACGCGTTCTGGTACGGAATGGAGAATGAACCGGGATAGCTTCCCTGGACGACATACCTGCATCCCTTCCTCTGCAGTCCGTCCCATGGCAACTCTACTCCCAGCTCGACGGCCTGCTCCATGACGCGCGGAGAACCAGTGGTATCCACAATGATGTCCACTCCTTCAGGAAAAACATCCTTGATGGTGTCCTTCAGGGTGCCCTTAACGAGTCTCGCCTCGCATCCGGCTTTCGCTGCGGTTGAAATGCGAAATTCCGAAAGATCAAGGCAGAGCGTGCGTGCCCCGCTCATGGAAAAAAGTCTGGCTGAGCATTGTCCGATCATTCCCAGGCCCACGACGACGACGCGTTCTCCGGCAACAGGCCGAGCGAGTTTGTATCCGTGGAAGGCTATGGCACCGAGCCTGGCCATATTGGCGTTCATGAGGTCCAGACCTCCGGGAACTGGAAGGATCGAGCATTCGGACACGATCGCATGGCTGACATGTCCACCCCACATGGTGGAAATGTCGGATTTCTGCGTGCCCCCAATATTGACTATGGCGCCTTCCTTAATGACGCAATCGCACCCCTTCTTAATGATTCTACCCTGCGCGGCGTATCCTGGGATGAACTCCGAAGACGGCGCATCCGCCTGTCCTCCGTCATAACAGCGGAGCTCTGTCCCGGGACTGATGACACTATGAATGACCTCGACCATGACCTCTTTATCTCCCGGTTCAGGGAGGTTGAATTCGCGTACTTCAACATGATGTTTTCCGTTCATTACAAGGCATCTGGCTTTCATGTTTCACTCCAAGCGTTGACCTTGGCCGCCGCAATATCGCTTTCATCCACAATCGCCGCCTGCATGCGCAGCTGGGCCTGCAGGGCCTTCACCTTGAGCCGGCGCGGCGTCACGTTGTTCTTCAGCGACAGGGCGGCCGCCGTGCCGGCGGCCTCGCCCATCACGCCGCACTGGGGCATGACGCGCAGACTGCCCAGGGCCTCGTGGTCGCAGCTCGCGCAGCGGCCGGCCACCAGTAGATTCTCGATGCCTTTGGGCAGCAGTATCCGGTAGGGAATCTGGTATTTGAAGCCGACGGGCGGGTGCCATTCCTTGGTGTCCATGCCCACGCCCTTGGTGTTGTGAATGTCGATGAAGAAGGAGCCGTAGCCGATCGAGTCGGGGAACGCGGACTGGGCCATCACCTCGTCGCGCGTGAGCACGTGGTCGCCCACAATCCGGCGGCTCTCGCGCGTGCCCAGCGTGTTGGGGGTGCTGACGAGGTAGCCGTGCTCCATGCCGGGCACATATTTCCGGAACACGGGAATGCACTCGAAGGCCTGCTTGCGCCCTTCCAAGGTGGCTTTCGTCAGATCTTCCGCCTTGGTCGTGTCAATGCGGTTGATGTGCGTGAAGTTGATGCCCACCTGGTCGGGCCGGGTCGGGGTCCACCAGAAGCCCATGATCTGGTTCTGAAACGGACGCATGTCGCCGTTCTTCTGGGCCAGTTCCCAGACGTGCCGCATCTTGTAGTCGGTCCGCCAGGGCTTGACCTTCTCCCAGTCCACGCCGCCGATCGTGAACATGAGGGTGCAGGGCTGGCAAAGGCCCGTCTCCTCGTCGCCCACCTTGAATTCGCAGCCGGCGGCGGCGGCCACATCGCCGTCGCCCGTGGCGTCCACGATTCGTTTGGCCAGCACGACCTGGCGGCCGCCCTTGTTCTGGATCACGGCGCCGGTCACGCGGCCCCGCTCGACCACGACGTCGCAGAAAAAGGTATGGTACAGCAGTTTGCAGCCGCACTCTTCGGCCATCTGCTCGAGCACGAACTTCATGCCCTCCACCTCGAAATCGACGCTGCTGGTGGTGGCCACGCCGTAACCGGCCTTGGCCACGCGCAGGGCCATCTCGTAGGGCACGCCGCCCACCACGCGGGTGGGCTCGGACCAGGCGGAATAGAGGCAGATGTGGCCGTGGCCGCCCGCGGTGGCCACGCCGCCCAGGCAGTTGAACTGCTCCACGATCAGGGTCTTCGCGCCGCTGCGCGCGGCGGCGAAGCCTGCGGCCACACCCGTCGGGCCGCCGCCCACCACAAGCACGTCCACATCGTCCGCCACCGGCAACTTGGAAATCTGTTTTTTTGTCATCATGGCCCTGCTCCCGGCCGGCCTGCTGCGCCGGACTTGTATTGTTGGGGGGAATCCTACACCATCCGCACCGGCAATTAAAAGAAGAGACGCGGGTGGTCGCGGCACGGGAAGACTACCGGCGCGCCGAATTGCGCTGCTCGAGTCGCGCACGCAGCGCGACAAGATCCGTGGCCGGCGCTGCGCCGGACTCGACCGCAGCCCTGGCCACGGCAAAGGAGATCTCCACGAAAAGCCGGCGGTCGAACGGCTTGGGAATGATGTAGCCGGGCCCGAAGGAGAGCTTTTGCTGATCGTAAAGCGCCTGCACGTCCGCGGGGATCGGCTGGCGCGCCAGGTTGGCCAGCGCCTCGGCGGCCGCGACCTTCATGGCCGTGTTGATGGTCCGGGCGCGCACGTCGAGTGCGCCGCGGAAGAGGAACGGGAACCCCAGCACGTTGTTGATCTGGTTGGCATAGTCGGAGCGCCCGGTGGCCATGACGTACGGCTTGCCGGCCAGCGCTCCGGCGACAACCTCGGGCCTGATCTCGGGATCGGGATTGGCCATGGCGAAGATCGCCGGGTATGAAGCCATGGACTTGACCGCCTCAGCGGAGAGGCAGTCGGCGGCAGAGACGCCGATGAAGACATGTGCGCCGGCCATGGCCTCGGCCAGGGTGCGGGCCGGGGTGGCTGCGGCGTGGCGTCGCTTGTGGTCGTTGAGGTCTGTGCGCTCGCTGCGCACGGTCCCCCGGGTGTCGCAGATCACGAGGTCACGCACGCCGGCGGCCTTGCACATGTCGGCAATCCGGATGCCGGCCGCGCCGGCGCCGTTGATGACCACCCGCAGGTCGCCGAGGCGGCGGTCCGTGATGCAGGCGTAGTTCATCAGTCCGGCGAGCGTGATGACCGCCGTGCCCCACTGGTCGTCGTGGAAGACCGGAATGTCGAGCATGGCGTCGAGGCGGTCCTCGATCTCGAAGCAGGCCGGGGCGGCGATGTCCTCCAGGTTGATGCCGCCGAACATGGGCGCCATGGCCGCGACGCAATCGATCACGCGCTGCGGGTCGGTGGGGCCGGTGTCCTGGCCGCCCTTGCGGCAGCGGGCCAGCGGCACGGGCCAGCCGTCCACGTCGCCGAACGACTTGAACAGCACGGCTTTCCCTTCCATCACGGGAATGCTCGCGAGCGCGCCGAGGTCGCCCAGGCCGAGGATGGCGGTGCCGTCGGAGACTACGGCCACGAGGTTCGCGCGGGAGGTGATCTCGAAGGAGCGCTCCGGGTGCGCGGCGATCTCCTTCACGGCCATGGCCACGCCGGGCGTGTAGGCCAGGCAGAGGTCGCGCGGGGTCTTGACGGGGCGGGGCAGCGCGAGTCCCACCTTGCCGCCGATGTGAAACTGAAGGACTTCTTCGCGGGTGACGGTGGTTTGGGTCATGCTTGGGCTTTCTTTTGCTGTGCTATTCCGTTGCGGATCATGCGGCTCGTGCCGGGCCGTGGTTGCGGAAAGACGAAATCCGCAATGTATTCTGCCGCACACGCGCCGCAAACGCCAGCAGAACTGCGGGGCTTCCGAAAAAGACCATGGACTTGCCCTGCCGGTCGGATGATACCATGCGCGCATGTCGCTGAACTGGAAACGGGCGCGGCGCCGGGCGGGGATCGGCTGCCTGCTGCTGCTTGCCGCCTTTGCGGGGCTCAACGTGCTGGCGTATCGCCACGCGTATGCCATGCTCAACTACAGCGCGGCGGGTGCGCGCACGCACAGGCCCGAGGCGCTGTCGGTCTGGCACAGGGCCCGGGTGCTGTTCTGCGGCGTGAAGATTCCCCGGCCGCACAACCAGGGCAACCCGTCGACCGTGGGGTTGCCATTCCGCGAGGTCACAATCCCTTCCTCCGGGCAGGTGCAGTTGGGCGCCTGGTTCTGTCCGAAGAGCGATTCCGGCACGGTGGCGCTGCTGTTTCACGGGTATGGGGCGGAAAAGTCCCGGATGCTGGCGGAGGCCCGGCAGTTCCACGATCTTGGCTGTGCCGTGCTGCTGGTGGATTTCCGCGGCTCCGGGCAGTCCTCGGAGTCCAGCACCACCGTGGGGTACGCCGAGGCCGAAGACGTAGCTGCCGCCGTGGCCTATGCGCGCGCCCAGTGCCCCGGAGCCCGCATCGTGCTCTTCGGCCAGTCCATGGGAGCCGCGGCCGCGCTGCGCGCCGTCAGCCGCCTGGGCGTGAAGCCCGACGCGATGATCCTGGAGTCGGTTTTTGATACGATGCTCAACACCGTCCGCCACCGCTTCGAGGCCATGGGTGTGCCGTCCTTTCCCTGTGCCCAGCTGCTGATCTTCTGGGGCGGGCGCCAGATGGGTTTCGACGGGTTTGCGCACAACCCGGTGGATTACGCGGTGGATGTTTCCTGCCCGGTGCTGGTCATGCACGGCCGGAACGATGTGCGGGCGCGGGTTGCGGATGCGCGGCGGGTGTTTGCGCGGCTGGGCGGCCCGAAGAAGTTCCTGGAATTTGCCGACGTCGGCCATGAGCCGGTTGTGCGGCGCCACAAGGAAGCGTGGCGGGCCGCGGTAGGCAGTTTGCTGGCAGAGGGCGGAGACCAGAAGCCG
>JBAWXQ010000222.1:0-4864 GCA_037144015.1 bacterium | reverse complement strand
GTATGTTGACCGAAAAGACTCTAATCCAGGAACGCATATGAGAGCAAAAACGATCCTGCTTCTGGCACTGCTGCTGGGCGGCTGCAGCACCACCACGCCTGACCCCAAGCCGGTGGTCGCACGGGCAGACCCCTCGTCCGACGTGCGGGCAGCGGAAAGCATCTTCAAGGAGAACCGCTACACCGAGGCGATCGTGGCCTGCATCGCGATTGCCCGCAAGGATCCGCTGACGCCCGGCCTGGCCGACCTGCAGGCGCGCATCATGGCGCGCCTGGCGCAGCTCCGCCAGGAAAACATCAAGGCGCAGACCGCGGCCACGGCCGCGGGTGCCGCGGCGGATGCCGCGCGCCACGGCATCCTGCCGGACACCTACCGCCTGACCCGCCACGTGGTGGGCGAGACCGCGCCGTTCAAGACCCCGGCCAACAAAATGCAGGAGATGCTGCGCAAGCCGGTCAGCGTGCACCTGGAGAATGTCGTCCTGACCGACATTGTCACGCAGATCGGCTCCTCGCAGAACATCAACATCATCGTGGACAGCGGCGTGGGCGGCGGCAAGACCATCACCATCCATGCCGAGAACACCCCGCTCGAGGAGATCCTGGAATACGTCGGCCGCAACATGAACGTCACCTTCTCCGTGGGGCAGAACATCATCTGGGCCACGGCCGGCAACGACAAGCAGGGCACCGTCCCCCTGGAAACGCGGGTGTACCGCCTGCGCCAGGGGCTGCCGGGCAACGAGGTGCCGGGCGGCGCCGCGCTGGGCGAACAGGCACAGGCCGGCTCGGGCGAAATCAACATCGTGGCCTCAATCAAGAAGTTCGTGCCGCAGCCCGCGGGCGCAGACCTCTCCTTTGACACGCGCGCCCATGCCCTGCTGGTCCGCAACACCCGCGAGAACCTCGGCCTGACCGAGCTCATCATCAACGCGCTGGACATTAGGCCGCAGCAGGTCCTGATCGAGGCGCGCTTCGTCAGCACCAAGGCCAGCGACATGCGCGAGCTTGGCATCGACTGGCTGATGGGCGGCCCGCTCGCCTCCACTACCAAGAACACCACCACCCTGCCCGGCGCCACGCCGGTCGGCCCGGACACCGGCAGCGCAAACACCACCCTCATCGGCAAGAACATCGGCGCGGGCGAACTGGCTGGCGGCACCGGCAGCTTCATGTACCAGGGGATCATTGACGACATGCGCCTGCGGGCCGTGCTGAGCGCCATGCAGTCCTCCGACCAGAATCGCACGCTGACCGTACCGCGCATCACCACCGTCAACAACCGCACCGCCACCATCCACATCGGCGAGGACTTCCAGTACTACGACAACCTGACCTCGACGACGGTCAACCAGTACAATAACGGGTACAACAACGGGGGCGGACAATACACCAACGCCACCCCCCAGTTCTCCGGCACGCCCAAGACCATCAAGCTCGGCTACAAGTTGGCGGTCACGCCGAGCATCGGCGCAGACCTCGCCACCGTCAACCTGGCGCTGATCCCGGACATCACGGAGTTGCAGAATAAAGACAAGTGGGCGATGGCCAATGACCCGTCCAGCAGCGTGGTCCAAACACCTGGCAAGTTGCCGATCGTGCTGCAGAAGAAGATCGAGACCGAGGTCGTGATCCGCAGCGGCGAAACCGTCATCATGGGCGGCCTGGCCCAGGCCTCCGGCGGCAAGACGCGCACGGGCATCCCGTGGCTCAGCGACCTGCCGTTTCTCGGGCAGCTCTTCCGCACGGACAGCGTCAACGAAGGCACGGACAACCTGCTGATTTTTGTCACCGCAACCGTGCTCTCCGACATCGGCGAGGAACTGGTGCCGCTGAACGCGACCGAGAAGGTTGCACAAGCTGAAGGAAAGTGAGCGGTAGTCGGTGATCGGTGATCGGTAATCAGTAATCGGTCACCGGTCACCGGTCACTGATTACCGATCACAGATCACCGATCACTGATTATCCGATCACCAGCCACAGATCACCGCCTTGGAATCAGACACATGCCCCGCGCACGCAAAATCGTCGGCCTGGACATCGGCACCCGCACCGTGCGGGCGGTCTGGATGCAGCTGCAGGGCGTCACGCCGCGCGTGACGCGCGTGGAGACCTTTGCCCTTCCGCTCGACAGCCAGGACGCGCCCCAGCTCATCCGCGCCTGGCTGGAAAAGGTCGGCCTCGACCACGCCTTCTGCTCCGTGGCGCTCCCCGGTGGCAGCGCCATTTTCCAACCCGGGCGCATCCCCCACTCCGACCCGCGCACGCCGCAGCAGGCCGCGGCCATGGACCTCATCCAGTTCAACGAGATGGCCGGCGACGCCATGCGCTACGACGTGCATGCCTTTGACCCGCCGTCCGAGCCGGGGCACACCTTCTACCTCATGGCCATGGCGCGCCCCGTGGCGATCGACCGCATGCTGCAATCCGCCCTGCTGCTGCGCGTGCGCCCGGCCGACCTGGTCCCCTCCTCGGTCGCGCTCTACAACGCGCTGGAGCCGCTGGCCGGGCCGCACACCCAGCCGTGGATCTACCTCGACATCGGCCACCAGCAGACCGACGTGGCCATCGGCCTTCCCGGCGGGCTGCTGTTCGCGCGCACCGTGCCCGTGGGCGGCCGCGCCTTCACGGATGCGATCGCCCAGGCCGCCAGCCTGAACCCCGCCCAGGCCGAGGCGCGCAAGCACGCGGACAGCGGGCTGGAAGACCGTACGCTCGGCGCCGCGCTGACCGCCGTTGCCGACCGCTGGATTTCGCAGGTCAACTCCACCCTCGGCGTCTACCGCAGCCAGTTTGGCGGTGCCGCCTTCGCGCCCGGGCAGGTCGTTCTGGCCGGCGGCGGCGCGCGGCTGCGCGGCCTGGCCGCCCACCTTTCCGCCCAGCTGCGCCTCCCCGTGATTCAGGCCACCGCCCTCCCCGGCGCTTCCGCGGCGCCGGATGCGGCGCTCTGGCTCGGGTCGGCGGAGCTCGCCGCCGGCCTGGCAACCACCGCCCTGGACTTTGCCCCGGCGCGCGTCTCGCTGCTGCCGGCCAAGCTCCGCGACGAGATTGTCTTCAAGGAAAAGAAAATCTTCTGGATCGCCGCGTCGGTCTTCGGCGCACTGGCGCTGGGCATCTTCACCGCCTACGGCCTTTCCGTGCTCCGCAGCGACCGGCAGAAGATCCAGGGCGAGCGCGAGCGGCTCAAGCGCTGCGAGGCGCTGGTCAAGCAGATCCATGAGATCCGCAAGCGCTGCGACCTGATCCGCAATCGCGCCGGCCCCGTGCTGCAGATCCTCGGCGGCGGGCCGCTCGCCCGCGAGACGCTCACGCTTGTGGCCAACAGCATCAGCCCCGACGACTGGCTCACGCTGTTCTGCGACGAGTCCAGCTACCTCCCGCCGGCCGCCGATGTGAATCCCCCGAAACCGCCGCCCAAGCGCTCCCCCTTCGCGCTCTTCCGCGACCTGCGCACCGGTGCCGCGCCCGCAGCCGCCAGTCCGGCGCTCCCGGCCACCCCCGCCGCCGGCGCCGGCCGGCCGGTCTTCATCATCGAAGGCTACACCCCCGACCCCAGCCTCAGCACGGTGAAGGAGCTGCTGGCGCGCCTGCGCACCGCCACGCGGATCGCCAAGGCCGACCTGCTCGCCGACGACCGCGTGCTGCCGCCCCGGGATCTCCCGCCGGAGGATGCAGCGCGGCTGCCACCCTACCGCCGGTTTGTGATCCAGATCGAGGTGAACACGCCATGAGCCCCCTCCGCCTACGCCTCTCGGAGCGCACGCAGGTCGCGCTGATCCTGCTGCTGACGCTGGGCGCGCTCATCGCCACCTGGTACTTCCTGCTGCTGCCGCAGCGCCAGATGAACGCGGAGATCGCCAAGCTGCGCCGCGATCTCGCCACCAGCAAGTATGCGCAGGAGAGCATCCCCGGCCTGCTCAAGGCCGTGGAAGCCGAGAACGCCAACGCCGCCCGCCTCGAGCAGGAGTGGACGCAAACCGCCGACCGCCTGGCCACGTTCGCAAACCAGGCCGCCCTGCGGCGCGCCGAGGTCGGACGCATCGACTTCAAGGTCGAGCTGTTCCGCACGCGCCAGCGCCTCGTCGAAAAATCCGACGCGCTGGGCATCCAGCTCATTCCGGTTGACCTCGGCATCGACGACGCGCTCTCGTCCCGCGACAACGACAAGATCCGCGAGCGCATGCTCCAGCTCAAGGCGGTCGAAAAGCTCGCCGACCTGACGCTCGACCGCCGCATCGAGCGGCTGGTCTCCATCAGCCCGCTGCCGCCGCGCGCCTACAAGTCGCAGGACGGCAGGTTCTGCTTCGATGAATACCCGGTGCGCGCAGAGTTCGACGTCGCCTTCGACAACCTGTACGCGCTCTTCCAGTCCGTCTTCGAAAACAACCAGGTCTTTGCCTTCCGCAACATCCGGATCGAATCCGGCGCGCGGCCGAACGCGCCGGTGCGCGTGAATGCCGTGATGAGCGCGCTGGTGTTTGAATAGGTTGTTCAGCCTTCAGCCTAAGGCGGGCTTCAGCCCGCAACCCAATGAATAAGCAAATCAAGGACACCGAGAGCACAGAGAGGAACAGAGACCACAGAGAAAGGCCTGACGGCGGCCGGCGCGCCGGCCGCAGCAGCATGAATTTCTCTCTGTGCTCTCTTTTTTCTCTGTGGCCTCTGTGTCCGTCCACTTGATGCTGCAAGACGCGACGCAACTGCATCGCATATTATGACGGAGCAAGCTAACAGCCTTACTGGAACACCCCAATGGACCGCCTTTGGAAACAGCTGATGCACCTGGATGCGCGGGGCTTGTTCTTTGGCGCCGTGGCCCTCTTTGCCGCGGTCGTGGCCATCGTCGCCTGGCTCTACTTCCACCG
>JBAWXQ010000221.1:0-4883 GCA_037144015.1 bacterium | reverse complement strand
AGTTGCCGGCAGCGGTTGTCGAGCAGCCCGGTTGGCGCCATCGCTTCGTTCTGCGTCTGCTTCTCCTGATTCATCTGCGCCATTCTTATCATACTCGACCCATTTCGTCACATCTCATTGAACTGGTCATGAATGACAGAACATTGATTTGACAAAAACGTGCTTTTTTTGTTAGTTTTATGTTTTCAACAACACACATCAGCGCATGTACCATTCCAGGGACCTACCATGAGTGACTCCGACACCCCTGCTGACATCAAGTTTCCCCTCGTGAACCCGGCCGAGCCCAACCTGTTCCGCGAGCAGTTTCCCTACTCCGAGGTGCCGCGCATCCTGCTGAACGGGCTGACCGTGATGCCGTCACCGGCCAAGGAGATCTGGATCACGGACACCACCTTCCGCGACGGGCAGCAGGCGCGGCCGCCCTACACGCCGCAGCAGATCATTGACATTTACGGCATGCTGCACCGCCTCGGCGGCCCCAATGGCGTGATCCGCCAGTGCGAGTTTTTTGTCTACAGCAGGAAGGACCGCGAGGCGGTCGAGGGGTGCCTGGCCAAGGGGCACCGCTACCCGGAGGTCACCGGCTGGATCCGCGCCAACGCCGACGACTTCAAGATCATCAAGGAGCTGGGGCTCCGGGAGACCGGGATCCTGACGTCCGTGTCGGACTACCACATCTACCTGAAGCTGGGCAAGGACCGCGAGAAGATCCTGGCGCAATACCTGTCGATCGTGCGCTCCGCCCTGGAGGCCGGCATCGTGCCGCGCTGCCATTTCGAGGACATCACGCGCGCCGACATCGACGGCTTTTGCCTGCCGTTTGCCGAGGAGCTGCTGAAGCTGGCGCAGCAGAGCAAGATGCCGGTCAAGATCCGGCTCTGCGACACCATGGGGTACGGGCTGACGTTCCCGGGCGCCGTGCTGCCGCGCAGCGTGCCGCTCCTGGCGCACGCCTTCGTGCACAAGCTCGGCTACCCCGGCGAGTGGCTCGAGTGGCACGGGCACAACGACTTCCACAAGGTGCATGACAATGCCGTCACCGCCTGGCTGTACGGCATTGCCGCGCTCAACGCCTCGCTGCTCGGCTACGGCGAGCGCACCGGCAACCCGCCGCTGGAGGGCGCCATCATCGAGTACCTGGGGCTGAAGGGGTCTGCCAACGGCATCGACACCACCGTGATCACCGAGCTGGCGCACTACTACCGCAGCGAGGTCAAGGCCGACGTTCCGGCCAACTACCCGTTTGTCGGCGCGGAGTTCAACACCACGCGCGCCGGCATCCACGCCGACGGCCTGCTCAAGAACCCCGAGATCTATAACATTTTCGACACCGAGAAGCTCCTGAACCGGCCGGTGCGCGTGATGGTCACGGACAAGTCCGGCGTGGCCGGCATTGCCGAATGGCTGAATGAATATACCCGCGAACAGACCCTTCCGCAGAGCGAGCCGATCAGCAAGCGCCACCCCGGCGTGCGGCGCATTCACGAGTGGGTCACCGCGGAGTATGAGCAGGGACGAACCTCGAGCATTTCCTCCGACGAGATGCTGGCCCAGGCCCGGCACCACCTCCCCTCGCTGTTCGAGTCGGACTTCACCCGCGTCAAGAAGGAGGCCATCCGCCGCGCCCAGTACCTGGCCGAGCACATCTCCGCCTCCCGGTCCATCCAGTCCATGAACGTCAAGGCCATGGAGCCGTTCCTCAAGAGCGTGCTGCGCAAGGAGGGGAGCATCCAGTTCCTGACGATCACCACGGCCGAGGGCGCGCGCGTCAGCCGCGTGCACACGCAGCGCGGCGAGAAGGGGCGCTTCCGCAACCTGCTCAACAAGGAGGACTTCGGCGACCGCGAGTGGCTGGAGCAGGTGGTCAAGACCGGCGAGCCCTACTGCTCGGACCTCTTCTTCTCCAAGTACACGCACACGCTCACGATCACGATCGCCCTGCCGATCCTCGACAAGAAGAGCCGCCTCATCGGCGTCGTGGACTTCGACTTCAAGTTCGAAGAGCTCACCAAGCTGATCTCACCGCTCCCCGACGAGCTGGTGATGGGCAAGACCGAAGCCGCGAAGAAATGAGGTGTTCGGAACGCGGGTTTCAGGATTCAGAATTCAGAATTCAGAATTCAGAATTCAGAATTTCGCGCGGAGAGGCAGGAATGCGGATGAAGCGAACCGCAGATTGCCGATTGAAGAGGTTTGAATCATGAAGGAATCGTTCCGCGAATGAGGCGTTGACTACAAAAATCAACAATCTGCGGTTCTGCAGTTCTGCGGTTCTCTCTCTCCCCAACCCGTCCCCACTCGCCACCCGCGGACAGCGGGTGGATCAACTGGCAGCCGGGTCGGCAGACGGTTTGTGCCTCCACCAGGCTACGTCCGACAGGCGGCCAGGCGCTACTTCTTCAGCGATGCGCAGAACGTGGCCAAGCGCGCCATGCCATCCTCGATCTCCGGAAGACCGCAGGCGTAGCTGAAGCGCACGCAGGCATCCGCGTCGAACGCGACGCCTGGCACGACCGCCACCTTCTGCTCCGCGAGCAGGCGCTTGGCGAACGTCACGGAGTCCAGGCCGAAGGACGAGATGTCCGGGAAGACGTAGAACGCGCCGGTGGGCCGCGGGCACTTCACGCCGGGGATGGCGGACATCAGCGCGTAGATGCGCTGGCGGCGCTCGTCAAACGCCCGGACCATCTGCGCGATCGAGGCGTCGCCCTTCTCCAGCGCCGTGATGGCGCCGCACTGCGCGAAGGTCGTGGGCGCAGAGGCGCAATGGCTCTGCAGCGCGCCCATGGCCTTGATGAAGGGCTCGGGCGCGGCGGTGTAGCCCAAGCGCCAGCCGGTCATGGCGTAGGCCTTGCTGAAGCCGTTGATCGTGATCGTCTGGCTGTACAACTCCGGCGAAAACGCCGCCATGCTGGCGAAGCGGTTGCCCTCGTAGACCATCTTCTCGTAGATTTCGTCCGCCACGATCGCCAGCCCGTGCTTCAGGGCCTGCTCGCCGAGCGCGCGCAGCTCCGCGGGCGTGTACATGGTGCCGGTCGGGTTGCTGGGGCTGTTGACCAGCAGGGCCACGGTGCGCGGCGTAACCGCGGCGGCAATGTCCGCCGGGGTGATCTTGAAGTCGTTTTCGCGCGTGGCGCGCACAAACACCGGCTTGCCGCCGGCCACGCGGATCATCTCCGGGTAGCTGAGCCAGAACGGCGACGGGATCAGCACCTCGTCGCCCGGGTTGAGCAGCGTCTGGAAGACCAGCGCCAGCGAGTGCTTGGCCCCGCAGCTCACGATGATCTGCGAGGGCTTGTAGTCAAGGTCGTTCTCGCGCTTCAGCTTGGCCGCGATCAGCTCGCACAGCTTCGGTATGCCGTTGATGGGCGTGTATTTTGTCTGCCCCTTGCGCAGCGCATCCACGCAGGAATCCTTGATGAAGTCGGGCGTGTCGAAGTCCGGCTCGCCAACCGTGAAGTTGCAGACCTTCTCCCCCTGCGCGGCCAGCTGCCTGGCCAGGCTGGCAATGGCGAGCGTGGCGGACGGCTGGATGGCCAGGATGGTGGTGTTCAATCTCATGGCGTGTAATACCTCCGGATGAGTTCCTCGAACTGAAAATCGTGTTCCACATCGATGATGCCCATCTCGCGCACGGCATTCTCGGGAGAGTCGGAGGCGTGGGCGGCGTTCACCATGATGTTGGTGCCGAACTCGCGCCGGATCGATCCCGGGCGGGCCTTGCGCGGATCGGTGGACCCCAGGACGTCGCGGATCTTGCTCACGGCGGCGACGCCCTCATAGACGATCGCCAGGCACTCCTCCTTGCCCGGGGCGATCTTTTCCTCCGGCGTGCAGGCGGAGGGGCGGCGGCCGCTCATGAACTCGACAATGTTCTCGAATTCACGCGCCGCAAAGCTCGGTGCCAGCTGATCGCACAGCGGACCCAGCGAAGCAGGGTCAACCGGGAAGCCGAACTCCTGCGCCAGGGCCTGCGCGGCCCGATCCTTGCCGAACAGGGGAAAGACACGCGTGAGGCTCTCCCGGACCGGGCCGTAGAAGGCCTCGGCCTGTGCCACGCTCATGGCGAACTTCTTGACGCAGACAATCCGCAGCCCGGACCCGGACAGCAGGTCAATGATGTTGCCCGCGCGCAGCGAAGGCTGGTGAAAATTGTCCGGCTTGAGCAGCACGAGCGTCCGCTGCACGCCCTCGCCCGACATCACGTCCGAGGCGCTGCGCACAATGCCGGCGTCCGTCCCCGCGTATCTTCCCCAGATGCGCAGGCAGGACCCGACGACCTCCGGCGTGGTGGCGACAATCACGGCCGGCTCAAAGTAGACGACCTTCCCGGTGATTTCGTCACGCACGAAGTCGCCATAGGTGTCGCGGATCGAGAGCCCGGTGCACCAGCGCTGACGCAGGCTGCCGGCGACCTCGTAGATCTTGCGGATGGCCTCCTCCCCCTCGAACAGCAGGCAGATGCAGCGGTGCGGCCGGCCGCTGGCCGGGTCAGGCGCATAGGCGTGCTGCACGTAGTCGGCCAGCAAATCGCCAACTTCCGTATCCTCCCGGCTGAAGGCGCGCAAATAGGCTGCAAATTCGTCGACGAGCTCACGCGACGGGCCGAACAGGCGCGCGCCGGCCAGCTTCAAGTCGGTGCGCGCCAGGCAGCGCGCCATGATTCCGCCCGTCCGCGACTTGCGGATCGGATACGGATTCACCAGGATAAAGGCCAGCTCCTTCGCCATCAAACACCTCAAATCATACCAGCGCATGCATGCCGCGCCGTGCGGCGGAAGGGTTTCACTATAAAGAAAGTGGCTGGGCGTGTCAAACTGGGGCTCCCAAATCCTCGCCTAAGACGAAACTTCATCCCGTTGGCGAACCACGAAACGCAC
>JBAWXQ010000220.1:0-4887 GCA_037144015.1 bacterium | reverse complement strand
GGGCTGGCGCTGCTGCGCGGCACCCTCAACTTCCTCTACACGATCGCCGTCAACAAGCTGGTGCAGGGGCAGATCGTCGTGGACTTGCGGGCGCAGGTTTACGAGAAGATGCAGCGGCTGAGCTTCCGCTTCTTCGACGCCAATGCCAGCGCCTCGATCATCAACCGCGTGCTCGGAGATGTGCAGTCGGTGCGGCTGTTTGTAGACGGCGTCGTGATCCCGTGCGTGGTGCTGGTGCTGTCGCTCGTAGTCTACCTGGCCTACATGCTGCACATCCACGCCGGCCTGACGCTCGCCTGCCTCGGCACCACGCCGCTGCTCTGGTACGCGACGCGGCGCTTCTCGCGGCAGATGCAGCCGCGCTACCGCCGCGTGCGCGACCTGGCCGACCGCGTGGTGCTGGTGCTGAACGAGCACCTGAACGGCGTGGGCGTGGTCAAGGGTTTCGGCCTCGAGCCGTCGGAAGTCGCCAAGTTCGCCGCCGCCAACCGCGCCGTGCGCGACGAGCAGCTCGGCGTGTTCTGGGACATCAGCTGGTTCAACCCCCTGATGGGATTCATCGCGCAGGTCAACATGGCCGTGCTGCTCGGCTACGGCGGCTGGCTGGTGATCTGCTTCGAGCGCGCGCCGGACGCAGCCGCCGCGGCGCACGCCGGCGTCTCCATCGGGCTGCTGCTGATCTTCTCCGGCCTGCTGAGCCAGTTCTCCGGGCAGGTGGCTAACATCGCCAACATCGCCAACAGCGTCCAGCAGAGCCTGATCGCCGCGCAGCGCGTGCACGAGGTGCTCACCGCGCCGCTCGAGATCCAGGGCCCGCCGGATGCCCAGCGACTGCCCAGGCCTCGCGGCGCCGTGGTGTTTGACCATGTCACCTTCGGCTACGACCCCGCGGAGCCCGTGCTGCGCGACATCTCCCTCGATGTGCGCCCCGGCGAATGCATCGCCGTGATCGGCGCCACCGGCAGCGGCAAGAGCACGCTGATGAGCCTGATCCCGCGCTTCTACGACCCGACCGCCGGGCGCGTGCTGCTGGATGGCATGGACGTGCGTGAACTGGACCTGGATGACCTCCGCCGCGGCATCGGCATCGTGTTCCAGGAGAGCTTTCTCTTCAGCACCTCGGTTGCGGCCAACATCGCCTTCGGACGCCCGGACGCCTCCCGCGCGCAGGTTGAGCAGGCCGCGCGGGTGGCCGCCGCCGACGGCTTCATCCGCCAGCTCCCCAAAGGGTATGACACGATCCTGCACGAGGGCGGCGCCAACCTCTCCGGCGGCCAGCGCCAGCGCATCGCCATTGCCCGCGCCATCCTGCGCGAGCCGGCCATCCTGCTGCTCGACGACCCCACCGCCGCCATCGACGCCCACACGGAAAACGAGATCCTGCTGGCCATGGAGGGCGCCATGGCCGGGCGCACCACCTTCGTGGTGGCGCACCGGCTCAGCACCCTCTGCCGCGCCGACCGCGTGCTGGTGCTCGACCACGGCCGCATCGCCGAGCTCGGCACGCACGCGGAGCTCATGCGGCGCGGCGGCCTCTACCAGGAGGTGGTCGCGCTGCAGATTGCCGACCTGGACGAAGCCGGCGGAAGGGCAGCGGAAAGCACATGATGCGCCCCCGCAAAATCCGCGATGACCTTCCGCTGCTGACCACGGTCAAACGCGAGAAGCACGAGACCGAGCGCCGCCCGCTCGACTTCGCGCTCATCCGCCGCCTGTTCCGCTTCACCGGCTCCTACCGTCGCGAGCGCACCGCCCTGCTGCTGCTGGTGCTGGCCCGCACCGTGCAGCTGCCGCTGACGGCCTGGGCCATCGGCGCCGTGCTGAGCGGCCCGGTCAGCCGGCTCGACGCCCACGGCATCGCGCTCGGGGTGGCCGGATACCTGGCCTTTGCGCTGCTCACGCAAGGCACGCTCGTCTTTCGCCAGCTCCACGCGCTGCGCCTGGGCGAGAACGTGCTGCACGACCTGCGGCGCGACATGTTCGCCCACCTCCAGCGGCAGCCGCTGAAGTTCTTCGTGGACACCCGCATCGGCCGCATCATCAGCCGCTTCACCAACGACGCCGAAAACGTCCGCGCCGGCGTGCAGGACGTGCTCTTCATCACCCTGGTCCAGGGCGGGCAGATGTGCATCGCCGCCGCGCTGATGTGCTACTACGACTGGGTGCTCTTCCTGATGCTCCTGGCCATGGGGCCGTTCCTGTTTGCCATGAACTACTATTTCCGCCGGCGCCTCAGCCGCGTGCACCGCGCCATGCAGGAAAGTTTCAGCCGCGTGACCGCCGCGCTCACGGAGTCGGTGGGCGGCATCCGCGTGACGCAGGGGTTCTCACGCGAGCGCATGAACGCCGACCTTTTCGGCGAGCTGATCGAGGATCACGCCAGCTTCAACCTCGACGTGGCGCGCGCCTCGGGGGTCTTCCTGCCGATGCTCGAGGTCAACAACCAGCTGTTCATCGCCGGCCTGCTGCTCTTTGGCGGCTGGCGCGTGCTGCACGGACAGTCCGCCATCGAAAACCTCTACCAGTTCGTGATGATGAGCGGCGCCTTCTTCACCCCCATGATCAGCCTGGGAAACATGTACAACCAGGCGCTCTCCTCCATGGCCGGCGCGGAGCGCGTGTTCAACTTTCTGGACGCGCCCCCCGCCTGGCAGGACCCGCCCGAAGCCCGGCCGCACACGCTGCAGGGGCGCGTCGAATTCCGCCGCCTGCAGTTCGCCTACAACCCGGAAACCCCCGTGCTGCGCGACGTCACCTTCACGGCCGAGCCTGGCCAGACCATTGCGCTGGTCGGCCACACCGGCAGCGGCAAGACCACCATCGCCAGCCTGATCGCCAAGTTCTACCTGCCCACGGGCGGCGAGCTGCTGCTCGACGGGGTCGAGGTGCGCCAGATCCAGTCCGCCTCGCTGCACCGCCAGATCGGCATGGTGCTGCAGCAGAACTTCCTCTTCACCGGCACAGTGATCGAAAACATCCGCCTGGGAAACCCGTCGGCCACGGACGGCGAGGTGCGCGAGGTGCTGCAGCGGCTGGACTGCATCGACGCCCTGGAGGCGCTGCCGGACGGACTGCAGACCGCGGTCGGCGAACGCGGTGCCGGGATCAGCCTCGGGCAGCGGCAGCTGATCTGCTTTGCGCGCGCCATGCTGGCCAATCCGCGCATCCTGATCCTCGACGAAGCCACAAGCTCCATTGACACCATCACCGAGAAGCGCATCCAGCATGCGCTCGCAATCCTGATCAAGGGGCGCACCAGCTTCGTGGTCGCCCACCGCCTCAGCACCATCCGCCATGCGGACCTGCTGCTGGTGCTCGACCGCGGCCGCATCGTCGAGCGCGGCACGCACACCGAGCTGCTTGCCGTCGGCGGCGCCTACGCCAGCCTCTACCGCCAGTTCGTCCGCGCCGGCCAGATCCGGGAATAACACACATCGCGCGGTTGCATTCCGCCCGCAATCTGCTACTTTTTCCACGGACAGCCAACCGGTCACCCCAAGGAATGTTTTCCGGCACGGAAAACACAAGGTTACACGCCATGGACAACACCGCCCTCACACTGCTGCAGCAGCTGCTCGCCCTCCCCACCCCCTCCGGCTGGGAAGCCGATGGCATGAACCTGCTCGCACGGTACGTCAAGCCGTATGCCAAACATATCGCCATTGACCTGCACGGCAACCTGCGCGTAAGCCTGAACCCGAAGGCCAACGTGCGCGTGATGATCGACGGCCACTGCGACGAAATCGGCTTCATGGTCCAGTACATCGACGACAAGGGGTTCCTCTACATGGCCGCGCTGGGCGGCGTGACCTCGCAGCAGCTGGCCGGAGAGCGCATTGTCATCCAGGGGCGCAAGGGCCCGGTCAACGGCGTCTTCGGCGTGCCGCCGCCGCACCTGCTCAAGGGCGACGACGCCAAAAAGGTCGCGCCGCAGGAGCTCTCCGACATCTGCGTGGACATCGGCGCCGCGAGCAAGGACGAGGCGGAGAGCCTCGTGGACCTGGGCGCCCCGGCCGTGATCGACGCCGGGTGGCGGCCGCTGGCCGGCGACCGGGTGGCCTGCCGCGGGTTTGATGACCGCATCGGCGCGTTCGTGGTCATGGAGGCGGTCCGCCGCCTGAAAGGGCGGCCGCTCAAGGTGGCGCTGCATGCCGTGGCCAGCGTGCAGGAGGAGCTCGGCCTGGTGGGCGCCACCACGGCGGCGTACGACATCCAGCCGCATGCGGGCATTGCCGTGGACGTGGGGTTCGCCTCTGACTGCCCCAAGCACGAGAAGAAGATCGTCGGCGACATCTCGCTCGGCAAAGGGCCCATCGTGGTCTGCGGCCCCACCTACCACCCCGGAATGCAGGTGCTGCTGTTTGACACGGCCAAGGCCAAGGGGATCAGCGTACAGCGCCAGGTGCGCGCCCGCGGCACCGGCACCAACGCCTGGCCCATGCGCCTGTCGCGCTCCGGCGCTGCCGTAGGGCTGATCAGCATCCCCCTGCGCTACATGCACAGCCCGGTGGAGGTGCTCAGCCTGCACGACGTCGAACAGTCCATCGAACTGCTCGTGGCCACGCTCCTCGCCATCCCGGCCAACGCGGACTTCCAGCGGCCGCAGCCATAACATGCGGCGCGCGCGCCACATGTGCGCCTGTAGCTCAACTGGACAGAGCATCAGACTTCGGATCTGAGGGTTGCAGGTTCAAATCCTGCCAGGCGCGCCACCTTTTTTTGCGATTTATATGGGTTTTTGTGATTTTGCCGAGGTGCGGGGTGTGCTGTAATTCTCGTTAAGTTCAAATGTTTGACATTTGTTTGGAAGTGTGCGAGGCTGTTCCCCATCGCGCTGCATGTGGTTTCAATGCCTTGCGGAGGGGTTCAAATGGCTACTCTCGAACT